>NZ_JMLO01000002.1:0-360175 GCF_000686785.1 Rhodococcus sp. UNC363MFTsu5.1 | reverse complement strand
CGTTCAAGTTCGACATCTCCATCAACGCGACGACGTGGATGGGCCGCATCGGCATCGTGGTGCTGCCGCCGATCGCCTACTTCCTCACCTACCGGTTCTGCCTTGGCCTCCAGCGCAGCGACCGCCAGGTGCTCGAGCACGGCATCGAGACGGGCGTGATCAAGCGCCTGCCGCACGGCGAGTACGTCGAGGTCCACCAGCCGCTCGGACCCGTGGACGACCACGGCCACCCGATCCCGCTGGAGTACCAGGGCGCCGCGATCCCGAAGAAGATGAACAAGCTCGGTTCCGCCGGCAAGCCCGGCTCCGGTTCCCTGCTCTTCGCGGATCCGGCCGACGAGGCCGAGGCACTGCTCGCGGCCGCGCACAAGAACGAGCACGACCAGCTGGCGATCCTCAAGGATGCCCAGGACAAGGCCCACGGTCACGGCGCGTACGCCAAGGGCGACGTCGAGAAGCCGTCCACCGACGGCGACCACTGACCCAGGTCAGAACCAGACGAAGGCCCCGAACCCATTGGGTTCGGGGCCTTCGTCATTCCTGTGGTCAGGCGACCGCGCCGCTCCCCTCCCCCGGGGCACGCGCGCGACCGTCGCTCATCCCTCCAGCAACGGGTTTCCCCGCACCGCAACGAAGTCCTGGGCGGCCTCCGCGAAGGCACGGATCCGGCTCGTCTGGCCCGCCGCCAGCCAGATCAGTCGCCATTCGAGGGCGGTGCCATCGACGACAGGCACGTACGTCACGTCCGGGCGCGCGTCGTATCGACTGGCGTGCGTCGGCACCGGGAACACCCCCTGCCCGGCGCCGACCAACGCCAGCATCTCCTGGACCGTTCCGAAATCGGGCCCGCGCTCGATGACCCTGCCGCTCGGCGTCGTCCTCGGCACCGCCGCCTCGTCGAGATCGTCCGGAATTCCCCTGGGACGCAATACCTTCGTCCTCGCGAGATCCTCGACCGTCACCGATTCGAGGCGCGCGAACGGGTGTCGGGCCGACACCGCCAGTGAGGGCCGCTCGCGCAGCAACACCGGGCTCTGCTCGAGCTCCCTGATGTGCCCGACATCGGCCGCCGCGACCAGGCCGTCGATCTCGTCGGCCAACAGCAACCCGACACCGTCGCTGTAGTGACTCTCCCGAATCTGGACTTGGCAACTCGGGTTCCGCTCGTGGAAGGTGTTCGCGACCTCGAGCACGAACTGTCCGAGCGCGGTTCCGACGAAACCAACCCTCAGAACTCCGTCCAGCCCGCGCCCGGCGGCAATTGCCCTGGCTATGCCCTGGCGGATCCGCTCCTCCGCCGGCCTGAGGTCCTCCTCGAGCCGTCGGCCGATCGGGGTCGGCACCACCCGGCGGCTGGTTCGTTCGAAAAGGGGTGCTCCGACGCGGCGTTCGAGCGCCTTGATGGTCTGGCTGACCCGCGCGGTTGACACGTGCAGGCGCTCCGCCGTGCGTCCGAAATGCAGTTCCTCGGACAGGGTCAGGAAGATCTCGATGTCGCGCCGCTCCATGCGGCAACCCCCTTCGTATGGCCACAGGTTAACGATCCTTGAGCAAACGGCCGTTGTTGACGACCCTCCCCTGGCCGATCGTAGATGGCACAACATCATTCGATCAGCAAGGAGAGCACGATGACCGTTCACACATCGCGACCCACGACCCTCGTCCTCGGCGGAACCGGCAAGACCGGCCGCCGCGTCGCGCAGCGGCTGACCGCCCTCGACCTGCCGGTGCGGATCGGCACCCGCGCCGGCGGGGTGCCCTTCGACTGGGAAGACCCCGAGACCTGGGAGCCCGCCCTCGAGGGCATGACCGCGGCGTACATCTCCTACCAGCCCGACCTCGCCGCCCCCGGCGCGGTGGAGGCCATCGCCTCGTTCTCCCAGCTGGCCGTCGACCGCGGGGTGCGTCGCCTGGTCCTGCTCTCGGGTCGCGGCGAGGCCGAGGCCCAGGCCTGCGAGAAGGCACTGACCGATTCGGGCGCCGACACCACCATCCTGCGCGCGAGCTGGTTCGGCCAGAACTTCAGCGAGGGCTACCTGCTCGAGCCGATCCTCGCCGGCCAGGTGTACCTGCCCGCCGGGGACATCCCCGAACCCTTCGTCGACGTCGACGACATCGCGGACGTCGCCCTCGCCGCCCTCACCCAGCCCGGGCACACCGGCGAGATCTACGAGCTCACAGGACCCCGCGCGATCACCTTCGCCGAGGCCATCGCCACCATCGCCGCCGCCGCGGGCCGGACCGTCGACTACGTGCAGGTACCCGCGGCGGACTTCGCCGCCGGCCTCGCAGCCGAACAGGTACCGGCCGATGTCATCGAGCTGCTGACGTACCTGTTCACGACCGTCCTCGACGGCCGAAACGTCAACCCGGGCAACGGGGTCGAGCGTGCGCTCGGCCGCGCACCCCGCGACTTCGCCGAGTACGCCGCTTCCGCCGCCGCCACCGGTATCTGGAACGTAGGGTGACGACGATGACGACCAAATTCCTCCAGACGATCACGCTGCTCGGCGCCTCCGTCACCGCAGGACTCATGGCTGGTCTGTTCGCCGCGTTCGCCTACGCGGTGATGCCGGGCCTCGGTCGCACCGACGACCTGACGTTCATCTCGGCGATGCAGAGAATCAACGTCGCAATCCTCAACGGCTGGTTCATGATCTGCTTCCTCGGCGCACTGGCACTCACCATCACGACGCTGCTGCTGCACCTGGGGTCCGCGCGCAGCGCGCTCCCCTGGATCATCGCCGCACTCGTGTTCTACATCGCAATGCTCGTCATCACCGCCGCCATCAACGTGCCCCTCAACGATCAGCTCGCGGCCGCAGGCGAGCACATCGCCAACCCGGGGGCGGTCCGTGAGCAATTCGAATCCCGTTGGGTCACCTGGAATATCGTGCGGGCGGTCGTCAGCACCGCCGCCTTTGCCGCGCTCGCCTACGCCCTGGTGGTGCACGGGCAGGCGACCGCAACGGACACCGAAGCGTCCGCCCTCGCGGCCCCTGCCCCGCAGCAGCATCCGGCCGGGCACGCGGCCCTTGCCCCGCAGCAGTATCCGGCCGAGCAGGCGGCCCGTCCCTCGTGGATGTACCCGGCCGACCAGGTCGGGAACGGCGAGAACCGGAGCCTGCCTGCCGTCACTGACGGGAGGTAGCGACCCGGACGACCTCCTCCGGATCGATGAGATGGGAGTGGTCGTCGTCGCCGACCTCGATCTGCACGACGTCGATGCGGCCGTTGAACCTGGTTTCTCCCAGATACCCGACACTGACCGGCATTCCGTAGTCGTCGCCGATGTCCGTCGTCTCGTCCGCGGAGAAGATCATCGGCTGGGTCTGCTCGACCCGCCCGGAACCGACGGGGCGGCCATCGTGATACAGGGTGACATCGCCGCCCTTCGCGAGGCCGCCCCCGTCGTATGCGAACTCGGCCCGAATCTGATGACTGCCCGAGGGGATGTCCTCGGTCGCCTCGATCGTGAACTCCCTCATGCCGAGCAGGTTGTAGACGAACGCGGTTCGGCCCTTCTTGACGTATAGAGCCCAGCCGCCGAAGCGACCGCCCTGCGCGACGACGACACCGTTGGTGGTGCCGGTCGCCGCCGTCTCGACCGCGGCGGTCACCGAGAACGACCGGTTCTTGATGTCGAGGACGCTGTGCTCGCTGAGCCGCTTCATCCCGGGGAACAGCACCTGCTTGTTGCCGGAGATCAGTTGGGGGCGACCGGCGATGGTCGGGTTCAGTCGTTCGAACCGGCGATCGTCGATCGGCAGCACGTTGTACTTCACGGCCTCGATCAGCCACAGCCGCTGCAGCTCGGCGAGCTTCTCGGGCATCTCGGCAGCGAGATCGTGGGCCTGCGTCCAGTCCGTGGTGCCGTCGTAGAGCTCCCACACGTCGTCGTCGAGCGCGGGCAACTCCTCGTTCGGCAGCCAGGGGGTGCTGTGCCGGGTGACCGCGCTCCAGCCCTTGTGATAGATGCCCCGATTGCCCGCCATCTCGAAGTACTGCAGGTCGTGCCGCTCCGGCGCGGCCGCGTCGTCGAAGCTGTACAGCATGCTCGTCCCCTCGAGCGGCGCCTGCTGCACACCGTTGACGAACGTGGGCTCGGGCAGCCCGGCGGCCTCGAGCACGGTGGCGGCGACGTCGATGACGTGGGTGAACTGGGAACGGATCTCGCCCTTGCTGCTGATGCCCCCGGGCCAGTGCACGATCGTCCCGTTACGGGTACCGCCCCAATGCGAGGCGACCTGCTTGGTCCACTGGAAGGGTGAGCACATCGCCCAGGCCCAGCCGACCGAATAGTGGTTGTAGGCCTCGGGTGTGCCGAACTTGTCCTTCACCTCCGCCATGAACTCCGGGGTCTCGATCGCGGCGAGACCGTTGAAGTTCGCCATCTCGTTGAACGCCCCGTTCAGCGTTCCCTCGGCGGAGGCCCCGTTGTCGCCGATGATGTAGTAGACAAGGGTGTTCTCGAGCGCCCCCATCGCCTCGATCGCGTCGACGACGCGGCCGACGTGGAAATCGGTGTGCTCGAGGAACCCCGCATACACCTCCATCTGGCGTTCCAGCACCGGCTTGAGCGCCTCGTCCATGTCGTCCCACGCCGGGATCGCGTCGGGACGGGCGGTCAGGTCGGCGCCCTGCGGCACGATCTGGCGCTGCTTCTGCCGGTCGAGAATGGACTCGCGCTCCGCGTCCCAGCCGCCCGCGAACCGGCCCGCGTACTTGTCCGCCCACTCGGCGGGCACGTGGTGCGGTGCATGGGTGGCGCCGGGGGCGAAGTAGACGAAGAACGGCTTGTCGGGCGCGAGCGCCTTCTGGGTGCGCACCCAGTCGATGGCCCGGTCGGCCAGGTCCTCGGTGAGGTGATAGCCCTCCTCCGGCGTCTTGTCCGGCTCGACCGGGGCGAAGCCCTCGTAGAGCGCCGGGAAGTACTGGTTGTTCTCGCCGCCGATGAACCCGTAGAAGTGCTCGAATCCGCCACCGCCGGAGGGCCAGGCGTCGAACGGGCCGACCGGCGAGGTCTGCCACGGCGGCACCTCGTGACACTTGCCGAACTGGGCGGTGGAATAGCCGTTGAGTTTCAACGTCATCGGCAACGCGGCCTTGGTGTTCGGCCGGATCCCGCACGAGCCGGGCGCCGAGGTCGCGGTCTCGGTGATCAGACCCATCCCGACCGAGTGGTGGTTACGGCCACTGAGCAGCGCGGCCCGGGTCGGCGCGCACAGCGCGGTCGTGTGGAACCGGGTGTAGGTGAGCCCGTCGCGCTGGAGGCGTTCGGCGGTCGGTGTGTGCACCGGTCCCCCGAAGGCGCTGCTGGCCCCGTAGCCCACGTCGTCGAGCAGGATCACCAGGACATTCGGGGCGCCCTCCGGCGGGAGCAGCGGCTCGATCGGTGGAAACGCGGTGTCCGGGTCCTTCGCGTCGTAGGTGGTCAGACCGATGTGTTGCCGGTCCGGAATCGGAAGAACCCCACGAAACTCGCCCGCTCGATCCACCATGGCTACTCACATTCCGTTGTCATCGGAACGCCCGTCGGCCCCGTGCCGGAACCGCCGACAGCGCCTTGCCCGTCCGACGATAGCGTCGACGAAGCCGAACGGCCGACCAATTGGCAGAAGCGAATCCCTGCCGGAACGGCGAGGGCGCCGAACCCCCAGTGGGGATTCGGCGCCCTCGCCGTGTTCAGGTGTGGTGCGGCTCAGTGCTTCTCGGGTCCGACGTGGTACTCGAAGACGAGACCGACCGCGGTGGCCAGGATCAGCGCCACGCCGACCACGATCAGCCACGGCTGGAAGAAGGCCAGCGCGACCGCGGTGAACGCCGCCGCGAAGGCGAGCAGGACGGGCCAGTAGCTACCCGGGCTGAAGAAGCCCAGGTCGCCCGCGCCGTCCGAGATCTCGGCGTCGTCGTAATCCTCGGGGCGGGTGTCGAGTCGCCGTGCCACGAACCGGAAGTACGTGCCCACGATCAGGGTCAGTCCGGCGGACAGCACGATCGCGGTCAGCCCGGCCCACTCGACTCCGGTGCGCGAGGCGGCGGTGAAGACGCCGTAGACGATCGCGACGAGGATGAAAAACACCGTCAAGATCTCAAAGAGCTTGGCTTCGATCTTCATTTCAGCAAGTCCTTCAGCGGTTGATGGGTCTGGGTGCCGTCGGCACTGCTACTGGTATTCGCCCTCGAGGACGGTGGTGGCCTGCCGGTACGTCCGCTCCGTGTTGAACGGCTGCGTGGACGTGGCGACCGGCGACTCACCGATCTTCGCGAGCGCCTCGGCGGTGGTCAGCGCCTGTCCACCCTCGTCGAGCGGCTTGCGCAGCTCGATGTACTCGGCGAACTTCTCCGGGCTGACCGCGCGGACCTCGAAGTTCATCATCGCGTGGTACGTGCCGCACATCTCGGCGCAGCGGCCGACGAACGCGCCTTCCTTGGTGATCTCGCTGATCTGGAAGACGTTGTCGGAGTGGTTCTGCTCCGGGTTCGGCATGACGTCGCGCTTGAACAGGAACTCCGGCACCCAGAATGCGTGGATGACGTCCGCGGCGTTGAGCACGAACTCGATGCGCTTGCCGGTGGGGAGCACCAGAATCGGGATCTCCTGGCTGGATCCGACGGTCTCGATCTTGTCGAATCGCAGGTAGGAGATGTCGTTCGCTGACTTGCCCGCGTTCGGCGGCGGAACCTCTTCGCCGCGGAGAACCTGCTCGCCTGCCGGCTCCTCGGCGTACGCCTGTGCCGCGACATCGACGCCGTCGTACTTGGCGCCGCCCTCACGCAGATCAATGCTGCGGTAGCCGAACTTCCAGTTCCACTGGTACGCGGTCACGTCGACCACCACGTTCGGGTCGTCCTTCTTCTCGTGGACGTAGTTCTGCACGACCACGGTGAAGTAGAACAGCACGGCGATGATGACGAACGGCACCGCGGTGTAGAAGAGCTCCAGCGGGACGTTGTAGGCCGTCTGCCTGGGGAACTCGGGAGAGTCCTTCTTCTTCCGGTGGAAGATCACCACCCAGAAGGTCAGGCCCCACACAATCACGCCCATGAACAGGGCGGCGATGACCGACCAGGTCCACAGTTCGCGCATCCGCTCAGCCTGCGGGGTAATGCCCGACGGCCATCCGAACCGAAGCACCGAATTGTCGATCGAACATCCCGACAGCAGCATGGCAGCAAGGCCCAAAGATGCTGCTAGCCCTGCTCGTCGAAGGATCCGACTCTGCGCCACGTTCACGCCTTCCTGATCGCCGCAATGAATAAGGGCAGCCCCAGCCGGACGCCCGAATACTACGCAGCGTAGACCAAAGCTGACGCCTCTCCACCGTCGGGTCACAACATCAGTTCCGCGAGTCTGCGGCATACTCGGCATAGTCATTCGGCAATCCGCTGCATATCAGTGTGGAGCCTTCCCCAAGAGCGAATTGAGGTAATGGACGCCGTGTGCGGACTGCTCGGGCTACTGACCTCCTCCGGCACCACCGAAGACGCCGTCTCGCGCGTCGACTCGGCGATGCACTGCCTGCGCCACCGCGGGCCGGACGAGCACGGGACCTGGAACGACGACGACCTGATCTTCGGCTTCAACCGGCTCTCGATCATCGACATCGAGCACTCGCATCAGCCGCTGCGCTGGGGCCCGCCGGAGAACCCGACCCGGTACGCGCTCACGTTCAACGGTGAGATCTACAACTACCTCGAACTGCGGGACGAGCTGGCCAGGGATCACGGCGCCCAGTTCACCACCGAGGGCGACAGCGAGGCGATCGTCGCGGCCTTCCACTACTGGGGAGCCGACGCGGTCCGCCGACTGCGCGGCATGTTCGCGTTCGCGATCTGGGACACCGAGACCAAGGACCTGTTCCTGGCCAGGGACCCGTTCGGGATCAAGCCGCTGTTCCTGGCGACGGGCGCGGGGGGCACCGCGTTCGGCAGCGAGAAGAAGAGCCTGCTGGAGCTGACCGAGCTGATCGGTGTCGGCACCGAACTCGATCCCCGCGCCACCGAGCACTACACGGTGCTGCAGTACGTGCCGGAGCCCGAGACCCTGCACGCCGACATCCGTCGCCTCGAGTCCGGCTGCCACGCCTGGGTGCGGGTCGGCGAGGCCCCGAAGATCACCCGCTACTTCACGCCGACCTTCCCGGTCAGGCCGTTCGCGGCCGGCACCGAGCAGGCCCGGTACCGGGAGATCGCCGAGGCCCTCGAGGACTCGGTCGCCAAGCACATGCGCGCGGACGTGACCGTCGGATCGTTCCTCTCCGGCGGCATCGACTCCACCGCGATCGCCGCGCTGGCGATGCGGCACAACCCCAACCTGATCACCTTCACCACCGGCTTCGAGCGCGAGGGCTACTCCGAGGTCGACGTGGCCGCCGAGTCCGCCGCCGCGATCGGCGCCCGGCACATCGTCAAGGTCGTCAGCCCGACCGAGTTCGCCAACGCGATCCCGGAGATCATCTGGTACCTCGACGACCCGGTCGCCGACCCCGCGCTTGTCCCGCTGTACTTCGTGGCCAAGGAGGCCCGCAAGCACGTCAAGGTGGTGCTGTCGGGCGAGGGCGCGGACGAGCTGTTCGGCGGCTACACCATCTACCGGGAGCCGCTCTCCCTGAAGCCGTTCGAGTACCTGCCCCGCAGCCTGCGCCGCGCGGCGGGCAAGCTGTCCGAGCGCATCCCCGAGGGCACAAGGGGCAAGAGCCTGCTCAACCGCGGCTCGATGACGCTCGAGGAGCGCTACTACGGCAACGCGCGCAGCTTCAACGACACGCAGCTGCGGGCCGTGCTCCGCGACTTCCGGCCGGAATGGACGCACCAGGACGTGACCGCGCCCATCTACGCGCAGTCGCGGGACTGGGACCCGGTCGCCCGGATGCAGCACCTCGACCTGTTCACCTGGCTGCGCGGCGACATCCTGGTCAAGGCCGACAAGATGACGATGGCGAACTCGCTGGAGCTGCGGGTGCCGTTCCTCGACACCGAGGTCTTCGAGGTCGCGTCGCGGGTGCCGCTGGAGCAGAAGATCACCAAGGACACCACCAAGTACGCGCTGCGCCAGGCGTTGGAGGGCATCGTCCCGCCGCACGTGCTGCACCGCGCCAAGCTCGGCTTCCCGGTTCCGCTGCGGCACTGGCTGCGCGGCACCGAGCTGTTCGACTGGGCGCACCAGCAGATCGCGGACTCACAGACCGACCACATCTTCGACAAGGCTGCGGTCGCGGCGATGCTGAACGAACACCGCGACGGCGGGTCGGATCACAGCCGTCGGCTGTGGACGGTGCTGTGCTTCATGGTGTGGCACGGCATCTTCGTCGAGAAGCGGATCGTGCCGCAGATCCAGGAACCGGTCTACCCGGTCCACGTCTAGAGGCGCTCCGCGCCTGTGAGTCTTTCTGGTCCCCATGGGGGCCAGAAAGACTCACAGGCGGCGGAGCCGCCTTACTTCAGCAGGGCGCCGATCTCGTCCGCGGCCTCGGTGCCGTAGGCCTCCGCCAGCCGCTTGACCGCGTCGTCGCGGTCGAGGGTCCATTCCTGGGTGCCGACGGTCTCGAGCACCAGCACCGCCACCAGCGAGCCGAGCTGAGCAGACCGCTCGAGGCTCAGGCCCGCACTCTGTCCGACCAGGAATCCGGCGCGGAAGGCGTCGCCGACACCGGTCGGGTCCACCTTCGCCTTCTCGGGCACGACGCCGACGCGGACCCAGTTGCCCTCGCGGTCCACCATCTCGACGCCCTTGGAGCCGAGCGTGGTCACCCGGAGCCCCACCTGCTCCGCGACCTCGGTCTCGGTGAGCTCGGTCTTCTGCAGCAGCAGGCCCCACTCGTACTCGTTCGTGAACAGGTACTTCGCGCCGCCGATCAGCTGCTTCGCCTCCGCGCCGGACAGCCGGGCGAGCTGCTGCGAGGGGTCGGCCGCGAACGGCAGCCCCAGCTCGCGGCACTGCTCGGTGTGCCGGATCATCGCGGCGGGGTCGTTCGCGCCGATCAGGACCAGCTCGATGCCCTCGGCCAGGCCGTCGAGGGAGATCTCCCGCGCCTCGCTCATCGCGCCCGGGTAGAACGACGCGATCTGCGCCATGTCCTCGTCGGTGGTGCACACGAAGCGCGCGGTGTGGGCTGTCTCGGAGACGTGCACGGAGTCGCAGTCGACACCGGCGGACTCGAGCCAGGCCCGGTACTCGGCGAAGTCGGCACCGACCGCGCCGACGAGCAGCGGGGTGCGACCGAGCACGCCCATGGCGTACGCGATGTTGCCGCCGACGCCGCCACGGCGCACCACCAGGTCGTCGACAAGGAAGCTCAGCGAGATGTGGCTGAGCTGGTCGGCGAGGAGCTGGTCGGCGAAGCGCCCGGGGAACCGCATCAGGTGATCGGTGGCGATGGAGCCGGTGACCGCAATTGTCACGCGCAGGGACCTTTCAGTTCGTCGATACCGCGGCCACGTCCGTCGGCCGCGGAACTAATGTGCCGCAAAAGTGCCACGGTACCCGGCACGTCACCGCCGCGGCGACCAGAGCGCCCGTCGGGCACCCCCTGATACGACTCTGACGCGGGCCCCGAGGGGCACCGCGTCAGAGATGTGGACGAACTCACGCGACGCGCACGTCGCGGGGTCGGCTCAGTTGAACGAGTCTCCACAGGCACAGGAGCCGGTGGCGTTCGGGTTGTCGATCGTGAAGCCCTGCTTCTCGATGGTGTCGACGAAGTCGATCGAGGCGCCCTCGACGTACGGCGCGCTCATCCGATCGACCGCCAGGCTGACGCCACCGAAGTCCACGACCAGGTCACCGTCGAGGTTCCTGTCGTCGAAGAACAGCTGGTAACGCAGTCCGGCGCAGCCGCCCGGCTGCACGGCGATGCGCAGCGCGAGGTCGTCGCGACCTTCCTGGTCGAGCAGCGCCTTGGCCTTCGACGCGGCGGCGTCGGTCATGGTGACCTTGTGCGCCTCCGTCTCGACCGGGGCTGTCGTCTCGTTCTGCACAGTCATGGGCTCTCCCTGTTCGCTCGTACCAAACCCGTGAACGCTTCAACGGTACTCTGCCGTGCAGTATTCCTGACGGGGCCGACGACGATGACAGCGCCGTCGGCGTTTCTCCGGGCCGGACTGCCTCCAGTGTGCCGCGCCGCGCCCCTCCCACGCCACCAGCGGCCGTGTCACCGGCCCTCGGGCGGCCACTGCCCGGCCACCTTCTCGGCGAGTGCGCGCAGCTGACCGGCCGCGTCCGACATCGCCAGGCGCACCGAGCCGGCGTGGTCGGTCACTGAGTACACCGCGCGCAGGCCCGCACCCTCAGCCGCGCCCGCCTCGAGCTGCACCTGGCCCGCGATCACCACGGTGGGCACCCCGTGCCTGCCCGCCGCCTCGGCGAGGGCGACAACCACCTTGCCGCGCAGCGACTGGTGATCGAACCGGCCCTCACCGGTGAGCACCAGGTCGGCGGACGCCAGCAGCGCCTCCTGCCCGGTGTGGGTCGCGACCACCGTGGCCCCCGATTCCCTGGTCGCGCCGAGCGCCAGCAACGCCGCCCCGATCCCACCCGCCGCGCCTGCCCCCTCGTCGTCGGCCACACGGTGGCCGACGGCCGACTCCAGCACCCGCGACCACTCGGCGTTGCGCCGCTCCAGCAGCTCGATGGCGGCGGCGTCCGCACCCTTCTGCGGCCCGAACACCGCGGCCGCGCCGTGCTCGCCGAGCAGTGGGTTGCGCACGTCGGTCGCGGCGATCAGCCGGATCCCCGCCAGCCGCTCCCGCGCGGACAGGACCGCGGCGCCGTCGGCCCCGCCACCGAGCACCTCGACCAGTCCCCTGCCCCCGTCCGTGCAGCCGCTGCCGCCGAGCCCGATCACCACCGTGCTCGCACCCGCGTCCACGGCCGCGGCGATCAGCTGCCCGACGCCGCGGCTGTGCGCGGCGACCGCGGTGCGCGGATCCGGCGGCCCACCGAGCAGCGCCAGTCCGCACGCCTGTGCCGATTCGAGGTAGGCGGTGTCCCCCGCGGCGAGCCAACGCGCCCGCACGGGTCGATCGAGCGGGCCGTCGACGGTCGCCGCGATCGGCTCGCCGATCCGGGTCGCGAGCACGTCGATGAAACCCGGTCCGCCGTCCGACTGCGGCGCCTCGACCAGCACGTCGTCGGGTCTGCCCGCGGACCAGCCGGCCGCCATCGCCGCGGCCGCCTCTACCGCGGTGAGGGTGTCCCCGAACGAATCCGGCGCGATCAGCACTCGCATCGGCCGAGTGTAGGACCGGTGGCTCCGCGCGGCAGCGCAGCAGCGGGGCGACCCCGTGTCCATCCCGACGGGACGGGTGCGAATCGATGCACGCGCACGGCAAGTAACCTGGAGGGGTGAAGCTGCTGCGCCGAGGAAACTCCGACACCCCCGACAACGGCGACCACGAGGTCGTCGAGTCGACCGCGGTCGAACTGACCTCCACGTCCGAGACCGAGGGCAAGGGCAGGCCCACCCCGAAGCGCCGCGAGGCCGAGGGCAGGCGACGCGGTCCGGTCGCACCGGCACCGCTCACCGCAAAGGAAGCGCGGGCTCGCCGCAAGCAGAACCAGGGCAGCAAGGAGGAGCGCAAGCTGGCCTCCGCGGAGCGCAGGGCGACCGCAGCCGATCGTCGCGCCCGGATGCTCGCGGGCGAGGACAAGTACCTGCTGCCGCGCGACAAGGGCCCCGTGCGCGCCTACGTCCGTGACCTCGTCGACTCCCGCAGGCACCTGGTCGGGCTGTTCATGCCGTTGGCGCTGCTGCTGATCATGGCGATGTTCCTGAGCCCCGCGATCCAGTCGATCGTGACGCTGGCCATGTTGGTGCTGATGTTGTTCATGCTGGCCGAGGGGTACATCATGGGCCGCACCATCAATCGGCAGGTCCGTGAGAGGTTCCCCGACACCATGGACGGCGGCCTGAAGCTGGGCTGGTACGCGTTCGTCCGGGCCTCGCAGATCCGGAAGATGCGGGCGCCGCAGCCCCGGGTCTCCCCTGGCGACGCCGTCTAGCCGGTACCCCTCAGCTGTGCGGCGCCCGGTGCCGCACGGCCTGGAGGTCGGCGAGCATCCGTTCGGCGTCCCGATCGACGACGTTCACCGAACCCGAGGCGCTGTCGGGCCGAAAGTGGTTGAACCGGTACCGCCGGATGCCGGCAGGTTCCCCGTACCGGCCGCGATGGGCGACCGCCACGAAGACTCCCTGTAGAGCGATCATCAGCAGGACGAGCGCAATGAATGTGGTCATGGCTGCAATTTTGCGACCATAGATTTGCCGCCAACAGTGGCAGCAATGACATACTTCGTCAATATCGCGCCATAGACTGTCCTCATGCTGTCCTCGGTCGCGGTACTCCTCGTCGACCACGCCGCCATGTTCGAATTCGGTGTCGTCTGCGAGGTGTTCGGCATCGACCGCACCGCGGCGGGACTGCCCGCCTTCGACTTCCGGGTCTGCGGCCCGGAGGCGGGCGTGCCCCTTGCATCGGTCACCCCGGGCATCACCATCACCCCCGAGCACGGACTCGACGGGCTGCGCGGCGCGGACCTGGTCGCGATCCCGGCCTCCGCGACCCGCACCGACTTCCCACCCGGCGTCGTCGCGGCGCTACGGGAGGCCGCGGACGCGGGCGCCACCGTGCTCACGGTCTGCTCGGGCGCGTTCCTCGCCGGGGCCGCGGGGCTGCTCGACGGCCGCAAGTGCACCACGCACTGGGTCCACGCGGACGAGCTGGCCCGCGCCTTTCCCGCCACCACCGTCGACCCGGACGTCCTCTTCGTCGACGAGGGCAACCTCATCACCAGCGCGGGCACCGCCGCCGGGATCGACGCCTGCCTGCACCTGGTCCGGCGCGAACTCGGCAGCGCCGTCGCCAACACCATCGCGCGGCGCATGGTGGTACCGCCGCAACGGGACGGCGGCCAGCGCCAGTTCATCGAGCGGGCCGTGGTCGACTGCGCCGACGACAGCATCACCGACACCCTGCGATGGATGAGCGAGCACCTCGACGCCGCCCACAGCATCGAGACCCTTGCCGCGCGGTCGACGATGTCGACCCGCACGTTCGCGCGGAAGTTCGCGGCCGAGACCGGGACGACCCCGGTCAAATGGCTGACGACGCAACGGGTCTTGCTGGCCCAGCAGCTCCTCGAGGAGACCGGATACGGGCTCGAGGAGATCGCAGGCCGCTGCGGGTTCGGGTCAGGCGCACTCCTGCGCCACCACTTCCACCGGCAGGTCGGGCTGGCACCCGCCGACTACCGCCGACGCTTCGGCGCCCGCGCCCCTGCCGTTGGTACCGTCTAGCCCGTGCCGTCCCCCGCCCCGCAACCGCCGCTGCGCACCCTCGTGCTCGGCGGGGCCAGGTCCGGCAAGTCCGGCCACGCCGAGGCCCTGATGGACGGGTCGGCGCCGAGCGCCGTCCGCTACATCGCCACGGCCCGCCTCGACGCCTCCGACGCCGACTGGGAGCAGCGGATCGAGGCGCACCGCAGCCGCAGGCCGCGGGAGTGGACCACCGTCGAGAGCGCGACCGGCACCGGGCTGGCCGAACTGCTGCGCACCGACGCCACCCCGACGATGGTCGACGATCTCGGCACCTGGCTGACCGCGGAGATGGACGCGGCCCAGGCCTGGGAACTCCCGCGAGGCATCCTCGCCCCGCGCATCGACGACCTGGTCGACGCCGTCGCGGACCATCGCGGCAGACTCGTCCTGGTCAGCCCGGAGGTGGGGCTCGGGGTGATCCCTGAGACCCGGTCCGGTCGACTGTTCCGGGACGAGATCGGCTCCCTCAACGCGAGGATGGCCCAGGTCTGCGACGAGGTGCTCCTCGTGGTTGCCGGGCTGGCGACCAGACTCAAGTGACGCCGAATTCAAGTGGCACGGTCAAGCGGTACCGCGCTGAAGTGAGAGGTCAACTGTGACAACCGAATCGGGCATCCCATCCGAGGCGGCCTTCGAGGCCGTCACTCCCCCGGACCCGGCCGTCGCGGCCGAGGCCGACGCCCGCCAGCAGCAGCTGACCAAGCCCGCGGGTTCGCTCGGCCGGCTCGAGGCGCTCGGCGGATGGGTGGCGGCCTGCCAGGGCCAGTGCCCGCCCCGGGTGTTCGGCCGCCCTCGGGTGGTGGTCTTCGCGGGCGACCACGGCGTGACCGCGCACGGCGTGTCCGCGTACCCCGCCGAGGTGACCGCGCAGATGGTGGCCAACTTCCAGGCGGGCGGTGCGGCCGTGAACGCGCTCGCCGCCACCACGGGGGCGGGGGTACGGGTGGTCGACATCGCCGTCGCGACCGACACCGACCCCACCGTCTCGACGCACAAGGTCCGGCGCTCGAGCGGCTCCATCGACCGCGAGGACGCACTCAGCGAGTCGGAGACGCTGCAGGCCATCGCCGCAGGCCGCGCCATCGCCGACGAGGAGATCGACGGCGGGGCCGACCTGCTGATCGCGGGCGAGATGGGCATCGGCAACACCACCCCTGCGACGGTGCTGATCGCCGCGCTGACCAACACCGAACCGGTCGCCGCGGTCGGGCGTGGCACCGGCGTCGACGACGCGGGCTGGATCCGCAAGACCGCCGCCATCCGCGACGCGATGCGCCGGGTCCGGCCCGTCACCGCCGACCCGGTCGCGCTGCTGCGGGTTGGCGCGGGAGCGGACCTGGCGGCGATGGCCGGGTTCCTGGCCCAGGCCGCGCTGCGTCGGACCCCCGTCATCCTCGACGGCGTCGTGGTGACGGCCGCCGCCATGGTCGCGGAGGACCTCGCCCCCGGCGCCCGCGAGTGGTGGGTCGCCGGGCACCGCTCCACCGAACCCGCGCACACCATCGCGCTCAAGCACCTGCGTCTCGACCCGATCCTCGACCTGGGCATGCGGCTCGGCGAGGGATCCGGCGCGCTGGTGGCGCTGCCGGTGCTGCAGTCCGCGGTCGCCACCCTCGCCGAGATGGCGACGTTCGCCGACGCGGGCGTGAGCACCGAATCCGGGGAGCCCGCAACCGATTCCGCGGCCGACGACGAGACCGAAGCCGAGGCGCGCTGACGGTGACTGCCGCACTCGGCGGGATCCGGCTCGCGCTGTCCTGGCTGACCGTGCTGCCCGCGCGTCACGATCCCGACGCGCAGGCGATCGACAGGGCCGCGGGCCGTCGGGCCATCGCCGCGACCCCGGTGGTCGGGCTGCTGCTCGGCGTCACCTGCGCCGGCCTGCTCTGGCTGCTGCTCACGGCCTCGCTCGATCCCGACCTGGCCGGACTGGTCGCGGTGACGGCACTGGCCCTGCTCACCCGCGGCATGCACGTCGACGGGCTGGCGGACACCGTCGACGGGCTCGGCTGCTACGGGCCGCCCGCGCGCGCCCTCGAGGTGATGCGCGGCGGGGGCGTCGGCCCCTTCGGCGTGGTCGCCCTCGTCGTCTGCATCGGCGCGCAGGCGCTCTCGTTCGGCGCGCTGGCACAGGCCGGGCAGTGGATCGCGATCGGTGTCGCAGTGGCGGCGGGCCGGGTGGCTGTCGTGCTCGTGTGCAGGCGCGGGGTTCCCGCGGCGGGCCAGACCGGGTTCGGTGCGCTGGTCGCCGACAGCCAGGGCCGGTGGTCGTGCGCGCTGTGGTCGCTGGCGCTGACCGCGGCCGCCGTGTTCGCGGTGCCGGGACGCTGGTGGCAGGGCCCGGTCGTGGCGCTCGCGGCGCTGGGCGCGACGGCGCTGCTGGCGCGGCACTGCGTCCGCCGGTTCGGCGGCGTCACCGGGGACGTACTCGGCGCGGCGGTCGAGGTGACGGTGACGGTGGTCGCCGTGGGATTCGTGCTCGGCGGCTGAGTACGAACCCCACGGCCCGCCCGTCGGAGGTGATCGCTATCCGGAATGGGGGCCGAAGCTCACCCCGTGGGTGTGCACGAGGCTCGCGGTGGCAACCAGGTCGAATTCGATGCCGTAACGCTCTGTGAGGGCGGTCGTATCGGGAACGCCGCCGTCCGCCTGCAACTCCGGAACCTGCTCGAACAGGCCCTCGAGTCCCCCTGGGGTGATGATCTCGAGGAATCGCGCCTCCCGGTCGTCGGGGTTCCACACCGCGTGCCACTGCCCCCTCGGCTTGAAGATCATCGCGCCTGCCTCGGCGTAGACCACCCGGTCGCCCAGAAGCGCGGCGACCCGCCCCGACTGCACCACCGTGTACTCGTCCTCCCTGGCGTGCCGGTGTACCGGCGAGGTCAGCCGCTTCGGCGGGATCCGATGCTCGACGAGGGAGAAGCCTCCGTCGGTCTGATGGTCGCGCACCATGATTCGCGCCCCGGAGGACGCGAGGGTGCCCGCCGGATCCTCGTCCGGACCGAGCACCGTCGGTTCGATCGTCTCGCTCATGCCAACCAGCCCTTCTGACTCGGCGGCACCCTGTGCACCGCAGGAGCCGAATCCTGTACCGAACGGTCTAGTCTGTCAATGCTTCGAAGTATTTCCGCACGTACAGAGCTGAATACATGAGTACCGACTGGTACAGTTGACGACATGTCTACTCGTGATCAGCTCGTCGAGGCGGCCGCGGACCTGCTGCAGCGCCGCGGCTACACCGGAACCGGGATGGCCGAGGTGTTGGCGGAGAGCGGCACGACCAAGGGATCGCTGTACTTCCATTTCCCTGGCGGAAAGGAGGAGCTCGCGGGAGTCGCTCTGCGACACCGGGGTTCGACGATGGCGGCCTTCATCTCACACCTGTTGGACAGCTCGCCCGACTCCGGAACGGCGGTGGCCGCCTTCGCCGCGGCACTGGCGGCCCGGCTGGTGGAATCCGACTACGAGCGCGGCTGCGCGCTGGCCACCGCCACCCTGGACGCCGCCACCGAATCGCCCGTCATCAGGGCATCCTGCGCCGACGGGTACGACTCCTGGCTGTCCCTGCTCGCCTCCCGGCTCGAGACGGACGGCTGGGCGCCCGACGAGGCCGCCGACGAGGCGGTCCTGACGCTCTCCGCACTCGAGGGCGCGCTCGTTCTCGCCAGGGCGCAACAGGATCCGGCTCCGCTGCACAGCGTCGGGCGGATGCTCGCCCGGCGTCTGACGCCCGCCCGCTGAACGATTCCCGGGCCGGGTCGGGCTCGGGCTCTACTTCTCGGGCACGACGCAGAACCCGCCGTCGGAGAACCCCGACGGCCGGATACCCAGGGCCTGGTTCAGCCGACCGCGATGGTTCTCCCATGCGATCGCCGCGGCGAGCTCCGTGAGCTGTGTCCTGCTGAACCTGCCGAGGAGCCGCGCGCGCAGATCGTCGCCGATGTGGGCAGGTGTGCGGCTCATCGCCTCGGCCAGCTCGAGGACCAGCTTCTCGGTGTCGTCGAACTCGCCGCTGTCGCGGAAGGTCGGCAGGGCACGCAGCTGCGCCTCGGTCAGGCCGAGGTCGCGGGCGAACGCCGAGCCGATGTCGAGGCAGTACTCGCAGTTGGTCAGCGCGGCCGCCTTGATCTCACCCAGCGCCTTGAGCCGCATGTCGACCCTCCCGCTGGTCACCAGCGCGACCTCGTGCACGGCGATCGCCGCGAGCAGCTGCGGTCGCCTGCCGAGCCAGCGGAAAGCGTCCGACTTGTTGCGACGCGCCGTGGGGAACACGCGGCGCATCGAGCCGATCTGACGTGCGACGCCCATGGCTCCAGATGTACACCCGGCGCCGGCGCCTCACAAGGCTGCGGCCGCTCAGGCCAGCGTGGACATCCAGCCGTGGGTGTCCGCGAAGGTGCCGCGCTGGATCCCGGTGAGGGTGTCGCGCAGCGCCATGGTCACCTCGCCCGACTCCCCGTCGCCGATGGTGAACTCACCCGCGGCCGACTTCACCGTTCCGACGGGGGTGATCACCGCGGCCGTGCCACAGGCGAACACCTCGGTGATCTCACCGGAGGCTGCCTTCTCGCGCCACTCGTCGGTGCTGATCTTGCGCTCCTCGACCGCGAACCCCGCATCGGCGGCCAGTGTCAGCAGCGAGTCGCGGGTGATGCCGGGCAGCAGCGCACCGGACAGCTCGGGGGTCACCAGGCGCGCCGACGAACCGGACCCGAAGACGAAGAACAGGTTCATCCCGCCCATCTCCTCGACGTAACGGCGCTCGTTCGCGTCGAGCCACACCACCTGATCGCAGCCCTCGTCGGCCGCCTGCGCCTGCGCTACCAGCGAGGCCGCGTAGTTGCCCGCGAACTTGGCCGCACCGGTGCCGCCGGGAGCAGCGCGCACGTACTCGGTGGACAGCCACACGCTCACCGGCTTGACCCCGCGCGGGAAGTACGCACTGGCAGGCGAGGCGATCAGCAGGTACCGGTACTCGGTGGACGGTCGCACCCCGAGCCCGACCTCGGTCGAGATCATGAAGGGGCGCATGTACAGCGAGTCCTCACCGCCGGCGGCGGGCACCCAGTCCCGATCCACCGCGAGCAGCTCGGTGATCGAGGCGAGGAACAGATCGTCGGGCAGCTCGGGCATCGCGATGCGGCGGGCCGAGGCGCGCAACCGGTCCGCGTTCGCCGTCACCCGGAACGAGGCGACGGACCCGTCCTGCTGGCGGTAGGCCTTGAGCCCCTCGAAGATCGCCTGGCCGTAGTGCAGCACCATGGCCGCCGGGTCCAGCTGCAGCGGGGCGTACGGCTGCACGGTCGGGCTGTGCCACCCGCGCCCCTCGGTGTAATCGATCGTCACCATGTGATCGGTGAAGTACTTCCCGAACCCGGGAGCAGCCAGCACCCGATCGCGCTCCGCGGCGGTGGCGGGCGAGGGGTGCGGGATGCGCGTGAAGTCGAGAACACCAGTCATGGCGGGAATCCTATCGAACCGGGTGCGGGCGGCTACTTGGTGTTCACGGGGACGAACGGCGGGTTGACGACCTCGCAGCGCAACGCCCTGCCGCGCACGTCGACGTCGATCTGGTCGCCCGCGCCGACACCCGCATCGGAATCGATGAGCGCCAGCGCGATCCCGACCTTGAGGGTGGGCGAGAAGGTGCCCGAGGTGGTCTCCCCGATCGGGGCGCCGTCACGCATGACGGTCTGGCCCTGTCGCAGCACGCCGCGGTCGAGCGCCTTGATGCCCCACATCTTGCGGGCCGGTCCGGCCTCCTTCTCGGCGACCAGCGCGGCGCGACCCCAGAACTCCGGCTTCTTCCACCCGATCGCCCAGCCGCAGCGCGCCTGCAGCGGCGAGATCTCCGTCGACAGTTCGTGACCGTGCAGCGGGTAGCCCGCCTCGGTGCGCAGGGTGTCGCGGGCGCCGAGCCCGGCGACCTCGCCGCCTGCAGCGCGGACCTCGGCGACGAGCGCGCGGAACACCTTCTCGCAGTCGTCCCATGCGGGCAGCAGTTCGTAGCCGTGCTCACCGGTGTAGCCGGTGCGGCACACCCGGACGGTGACTCCCCCGAAGGTGGCGTCGGCAAAGGACATGTACTCCATGTCGGACGGAAGACCAAGCGCGGCAAGAATTTCCGCGGACTTCGGACCCTGCACGGCGAGCACACCGAACTCGCGGTGCTGGTCGGTCACCGTGATCCCGGCGGGCGCCTTGGCGGCCAGCTCGGCGACGACGGCCGCGGTGTTGGCCGCGTTCGGGACGAGGAAGACCTCGTCGTCGCTGACGTAGTAGGCGATCAGGTCGTCGGTGACGCCGCCCGTCTCGGTGGCGCACAGGGTGTACTGCGCCTGGCCCGGTCCGATCTTGCCCAGATCGTTGGTGAGAGAGGCGTTGACGAACGCCGCCGCGCCCGGCCCCGCGACCAGCGCCTTGCCCAGGTGGCTCACGTCGAAGACGCCGACACTCTCGCGCACCGCGGTGTGCTCGGCCACCACACCCGCATAGGAAACCGGCATCTCCCAGCCGCCGAACGGGGCGAAGGTGGCACCAAGTTCGGCGTGCACCGCGCGGAGGGGTCCCTGCAAGAGTTCAGCGTCGCTCATGGGCGTCCACGCTAGCCGACCGGGGCGTCGCACCCGCACTAGAGTTGGCGCGCAGTTGTTCACCAACAGATCAGGAGATCGAAGTGAGTGCCGCCACGCCCCCCACCGCATCCCTCGGCCCCGAGCTCGCGCTGGCCGGATCCGTCGCCGAGTCGGTGGAGGTCCTCGTCATCGGCCTCACCACCGGCGCCGAGGGCCCGGAGGCCTCGGTCGGCGATGCGCTCGACGACGCGACCGCCGAGGCGGTGCTGGCCGGGCTGGTCGCGGTGGGTGCCACCGGCAAGGCGGAGGAGCTGACCCGGATCCCGGCGCCCGCGGGCTCGGGCGTCGCGAGCATCCTGGCGGTCGGACTCGGCGACCCCGACGACGTCGACGCCCAGCGGATCCGCGAGTGCGCCGGCGTCGCGGCCCGCGCGCTGACCGGGACCACCGTCGCGGCCACCACGCTGTCCGCCCTCGACCTCGGCGCGGCGGCGGAGGGCTTCTCCCTCGGCGCCTACACCTTCACCCGGTTCAAGTCGGCCAAGTCGGCGCCGAAGGACAACGGAAAGCCGCTGGCCCGTGTGGAACTGCTCGTCGAGGAGCCCGGCGACGAGGAGTCCGCGAGCACCCTCGCCCGATCCGCCGCGATCGCCGAGGCCGTCGCCACCGCGCGTGAATTCGTGAACACCCCGCCGAGCCACCTCTACCCGGAGGAGTTCGCCGCCCGCGCCGAGGCGCTCGGCACCGCGGCCGGGCTCGAGGTCGAGATCCTCGACGAGAAGGCGCTCGAGAAGTCCGGCTTCGGCGGCATCCTCGGCGTGGGCAAGGGCTCCTCGCGTCAGCCGCGGCTGGTCCGGCTCACCCACAAGGGATCCGGCGGGAAGTCCGTTGCCCTGGTCGGCAAGGGCATCACCTTCGACACCGGCGGCATCTCGATCAAGCCCGCCGCGGGCATGGAGAACATGACCTCCGACATGGGCGGCGCCGCCGCGGTGGTCGCGACGGTGGTGCTGGCCGCGAAGCTCGGGCTGAAGGTCGGCGTCGACGCCTGGGTACCGATGGCCGAGAACATGCCGTCGAGCACCGCGCAGCGCCCCGGCGACGTGCTCACCCAGTACGGCGGCACGACGGTCGAGGTCATCAACACCGATGCCGAGGGGCGGCTGATCCTGGCCGACGCCATCGTTCGCGCCTGCGAGGAGGAGCCCGACTACCTGATCGACACCGCCACCCTGACCGGCGCGCAGATGGTGGCGCTCGGCAACCGCACGCCCGGCGTGATGGGCACCGACGAGTTCCGTGACCGCGTCGCCCGCATCTCGCAGCAGATCGGCGAGAACGCCTGGGCGATGCCGCTGCCCGGCGAGCTGCGCGCGGACCTCAACTCGAAGGTCGCCGACCTGGCCAACGTCACCAACCACCGGTGGGGCGGCATGCTCGCCGCCGCGATCTACCTCAAGGAGTTCGTCGCCGAGGGCGTGCAGTGGGCCCACATCGACGTGGCCGGACCGGCCTACAACACCGGCGGGCCGTTCGGCTACACCGGCAAGGGCGGAACCGGGGTCCCGGTGCGGACCATGATCAGCGTCCTCGAGGACATCGAGCAGCAGGGCTGACGCCCCGTGAGTCTTTCCGGCCCCTCCTCGGGCCGGAAGGACTCACGGGCGACGCAGTCGCCTAGGCCTCGCGGGCGCGGTTGCGCAGGATCTTCTGCCGGGCGTCGTGGTCGCGCATCCGCTGCGGATACCCGGTCTTGCGGACGTCGTACACGGGGATGTGCAGATCCTCGCCGAGGCGGCGGGCTCCGTGCTCCCCACCGACCGGGCGTCGCGTCCATTCCCCGTCGTTCGCGACGAGCACGACCGTGACCGGCGTGACGGTGGTCTGCGGCTCGACGTAGGCCTCGACTCCGGTGTGCGTGTGCACCCAGTTCGCCAGGTACTGGGCGTCGGGTCCCCGCATGCCGTGTCGGCCGGAACCCGCTCGCCCTCTCGAGAGCCTGCTGAAAAGTCCCACGTCCTACCTCCTCCCACCGTGGCGCGACCGCCCGTTCTGCCCAGTTTCGAGTTTGCCAGCGCTTGCTGAGAAACGAATGTGGAACATGTGACGAGGCCCTCATAGGACGGGCGAATCCGATCAATGACAGGATGGGACCGCGAGGTTCCGCGTCGCAACACGCCCCGTGGACCCGGTACGACCCGCACAATGAATTTCGACCACAAGTCGGCAAACTCAACAACCCGAACACAACTGTCGAGGAGTCAAAAGCATGGCCTTCTCCGTCCAGATGCCAGCTCTTGGTGAGAGCGTTACCGAGGGGACTGTCACGAGGTGGCTCAAGCAGGAAGGAGATACGGTCGAAGTCGACGAGCCCCTGCTCGAGGTCTCCACTGACAAGGTCGACACCGAGATCCCTTCCCCGGTGGCAGGCGTGCTGACCAAGATCGTCGCGCACGAGGATGAGACCGTCGAGATCGGCGGAGAGCTCGCGGTGATCGGCGCAGCAGGAGAAGCCGCCGCACCCGCACCCGCTGCCGCACCGGAGCCCGCCGCCGCACCCGCGCCGGCCGCACCCGCCGCCCCGGCACCCGCCGCAGAGGCACCCGCCGCACCCGCGCCCGCCGCGCCCGCCGCTGCGGTGTCCGGAACCCCGATCACCATGCCGGAACTCGGCGAGTCCGTGACCGAGGGCACCGTCACCCGCTGGCTCAAGGCAGTCGGCGATTCGGTCGCCGTCGACGAGGCGCTGCTCGAGGTCTCGACCGACAAGGTCGACACCGAGATCCCCTCGCCCGTCGCGGGCACGCTGCTCGAGATCAGCGCCCACGAGGACGACACCGTCCCGGTCGGCGGCCAGCTCGCCGTCATCGGTTCGGGCGCCCCCGCCGCCGCGCCTGCCGCGCCCCCCGCACCTCCGGCTGCTCCCCCGGCTCCCCCGGCACCGGCCGCCGCACCTCCGGCTCCCCCGGCACCTCCGGCTCCCCCGGCACCCCCGGCTCCCCCGGCACCCCCGGCGCCTGCCCCCGCTCCGGCCGCACCTGCGCCCGCCGCTGCGGCCGCACCGTCCGGTGACGGCAGCCCGTACGTGACCCCGCTGGTCCGGAAGCTGGCCACCGACAACAACGTCGACCTCGCGACGGTCACCGGCACCGGCGTCGGTGGACGCATCCGCAAGCAGGACGTGCTGGCCGCCGCCGAGGCGAAGAAGGCCCCGGCCGCCGCCCCTGCGGCCGCCGCTGCCGCGGCCCCGGCCGCACCGGCCGCTGGTGTCCGGCCCGAGCTCGCGCACCTGCGCGGCACCACCCAGAAGGTCAACCGGATTCGCCAGATCACCGCGGTGAAGACCCGGGAGTCGCTGCAGACCACCGCGCAGCTGACCCAGACCTTCGAGGTCGACGTCACCAAGATCGCCGCCCTGCGCGCCCAGGCCAAGGCCGGGTTCGCCGAGCGCGAGGGCGTGAACCTGACCTTCCTGCCGTTCTTCGCGAAGGCCGTCGTCGAGGCGCTCGGGGCACACCCGAACGTCAACGCCAGCTACAACGAGGACGCCAAGGAGATCACGTACCACGCGGCCGAGCACCTCGGCATCGCCGTGGACACCGAGCAGGGCCTGCTCTCCCCGGTGATCCACAACGCGGGCGACCTGTCCCTTGCCGGCCTGGCCCGGGCGATCGCGGACATCGCGAAGCGGGCCCGCTCCGGCGGCCTCAAGCCGGACGAGCTTGCCGGTGGCACCTTCACGATCACCAACATCGGCAGCCAGGGCGCCCTGTTCGACACCCCGATCCTGGTGCCGCCGCAGGCCGCCATGCTCGGCACCGGTGCGATCGTCAAGCGCCCGATGGTGATCACCGACGAGAACGGCAACGAGTCCATCGGCGTCCGGTCGATGTGCTACCTGCCGCTCACCTACGACCACCGCCTGATCGACGGCGCCGACGCAGGCCGGTTCCTCACCACGATCAAGCAGCGGCTCGAGGAAGCGTCGTTCGAGGCGGACCTGGGGCTCTAGCTCGACCAGTAGATCGGCAGCACGGACACGCCCGTCGGGGGCACCATCGGATCACCGATGGTGCCCCCGACGGCGTCAGGAGGCAGCACGATGCGAGTGACAATCGCCGGCTCGTCCGGCTTGATCGGGTCGTCCCTTGTGGCTTCGCTGCGGGCCGACGGCCACCAGATCCGGCGACTGGTGCGGCGGCCCGCCGCGGGTCCGGACGAGTTCCGGTGGACGCCCGAGCGCGGCGAACTGGACGAACGCGCCCTCGCCGACGCGGACGCGGTGGTGAATCTGTGCGGCGCGAATTTCGGCGACACCCGATGGAACGGCGTGTTCAAACAGACGCTGCGGGACAGCCGGATCACGTCCACCGACGTGATCTCGCGGGCGGTGGCGGACGCCGGGGTGCCGACCCTGCTCAACGCCAGCGCGGTCGGCTATTACGGCGACACCGGCGAGCGGGTCGTCGACGAGACCGCAACGGCGGGAACCGGGTTCCTTGCCGACCTGTGCCGCGACTGGGAAGCGGCGACTGCGCCCGCCCGCGAGGCCGGGGTGCGCACCGTGCTGCTGCGGAGCGCGGCGGTGATCTCACCGCGGGGCGGGCTGCTCGGTCGCCTGCGTCCGCTGTTCCGGGTCGGTCTCGGCGGCCGGCTCGGCACCGGGCGGCAGTACCTGTCCTGGATCTCCCTCGAGGACGAGCTCGCCGCCATCGCGTTCGCGCTGCGCACCGAGACGCTGAGCGGGCCGGTGAATCTCGCCGGACCATCGCCCGCGACCAACGCGTCCTTCACCGCCGAGCTCGGCCGCGCCCTGCACCGCCCGACGCCGTGGGTGGTGCCCGGATTCGCGGTGCGCGCCCTCGTCGGCGAGATCGCGGACGAGGTCGCCCTGACCGGGCAGCGGGTCCTGCCCGCGGCACTGGAGGATGCCGGATTCACCTTCCACCACAACACGATCGGCGAGGCAATCGACGCCGCGCTGTCGGACTGACCGCCTCCGGCCCGGACCGCGCCGAGCGGGCAGGCCGGCCGGGCGTAACGTGTGCCCCATGGGCGCCACTTCCTCGGTTCGGTTCAGCACGGATTCCCTCGAGGTGAGGAACCTCGGCACAGTCGACTACCTGACGGCATGGGATCTGCAGCGCGAGCTCGCCGCCGAACGGGCCGCGGACAGCGGGCGCGACACCCTGCTGCTGCTCGAGCACCCGTCCGTGTACACCGCCGGACGCCGCACCGCCCCGGAGGATCGGCCCACCGACGGCACGCCGGTGATCGATGTCGATCGCGGCGGCAAGCTCACCTGGCACGGGCCGGGGCAGCTGGTCGGCTACCCGATCGTCAAGCTCGCCGTGCCGGTCGACGTCGTGAACTACGTCCGGCGCATCGAGGAGGCACTGATCTCGGTCTGCACCGATCTCGGCATCGGGTGCGGTCGTGTCGAGGGCCGCTCGGGCGTGTGGCTGCCCGCCTCGCTGACCGGCGGTTCCTGGCTGCCCGAGCGCAAGATCGCGGCGATCGGCGTGCGGATGCAGCGCGGGGTCGCGATGCACGGCTTCGCGATCAACTGCGACGCGGACCTCGGGGCCTTCGACGAGATCATCCCGTGCGGCATCGCCGACGCGGGCGTCACCTCGCTCTCGCGCGAACTCGGGCGGACGGTCACCGTCGCCGAGATCACCCCTGCGGTGGTCGCCGCGGTCTCGGCCGCGCTCGACGGCGAACTCCAGGTCACCGAGCACGACATCGAGCGCATCACCTTCGACGAGGCGGCCGCGGCCGCGCCGACCCGGTTCACCACCCACCGGTTCGCCTGAGGCCCATCGCCTGCCGTCTCCCGGTCGATCGGCGTCCGCACGCCGGGCGTAGCATCGGAGCCGTGACTGTGGCCCCAGAAGGACGCAAGCTGCTCCGTATCGAGATCCGAAACGCGGAGACCCCCATCGAACGCAAACCCAACTGGATCAAGACCCGAGCGAAGATGGGCCCGGAATACTCCGAGCTCAAGGGTCTGGTCAAGCGGGAGGGTCTGCACACGGTCTGCGAGGAAGCAGGCTGCCCCAACATCTACGAGTGCTGGGAAGACCGCGAGGCCACCTTCCTCATCGGCGGTGAACAGTGCACCCGCCGATGCGACTTCTGCCAGATCGACACCGGTAAGCCGGACGCGCTCGACCGCGACGAGCCGCGCCGCGTCGCCGAGTCGGTGCAGGCGATGGGTCTGCGGTACTCGACGATCACCGGCGTCGCCCGCGACGACCTCGAGGACGGCGGCGCCTGGCTGTACGCCGAGACGGTTCGTCAGATCCACGCCCTCAACCCCGGCACCGGCGTCGAGAACCTGATCCCCGACTTCAACGGCAAGCCGGACCTGCTGGCCGAGGTGTTCGAGTCGCGGCCGGAGGTCCTCGCGCACAACGTCGAGACCGTGCCGCGGATCTTCAAGCGCATCCGTCCGGCGTTCCGGTACGAGCGCTCGCTCGGCGTCATCACCGCCGCCCGCGATTTCGGACTGGTCACCAAGTCGAACCTGATCCTCGGCATGGGCGAGACGCCAGAAGAGATCCAGCAGGCGCTGGTCGACCTGCACGAGGCCGGCTGCGACATCATCACCATCACCCAGTACCTGCGTCCGTCGCCGCGGCATCACCCGGTCGAGCGCTGGGTCAAGCCGGAGGAGTTCGTCGAGCACTCCGAGTTCGCCACCGAACTCGGCTTCGCAGGCGTGATGGCCGGACCGCTGGTCCGCTCCTCCTACCGGGCCGGTCGCCTCTACGCACAGGCGATGGCGCACCACGGCCGCGAGCTGCCCGAGGGCCAGGCACATCTCGCCGACGGGGGCAGCGCGTCGCAGGAAGCCAGCTCGCTGATGGAGCGGCTCGCCCGCGCCTGAGCCCGACCACCACTCGGGTGCGATTCGCCTCCGGCCAGGGACGTATCCTGTGACGTATGGCGAACGGCAAGGGCAAGCCCACCAAAGAGGCGAAGGCTGCGGCGAAAGCGGCCCGTAAGCAGGCATCGAAGGAGCGCAGGAGCCAGCTCTGGCAGGCGTTCCAGATGCAGCGCAAGGAAGACAAGCTGCTGCTGCCGCTGATGATCGGCGCCGTCGTCGGCCTCGCCGTGGTGTTCTTCCTGGTCGGCCTCATCTTCGGCATCGAGTGGTTCCTGCTGCCGATCGGCATTCTGCTCGGCGTGCTCGCCGCGTTCATCATCTTCGGCAGGCGTGTGCAGAAGACCGTGTACGGCAAGGCCGAGGGCCAGGCGGGCGCGGGCGCGTGGGCACTGGACAACATGCAGGGCGGATGGCGGGTGTCCAACGCGATCGCGGGCACCACCCAGCTCGACGCCGTGCACCGGGTGATCGGCAGGCCGGGCGTCATCCTGGTCGCCGAGGGTTCGCCTCAGCGGGTGAAGTCCCTTCTCGCGCAGGAGAAGAAGAAGACCGCGCGACTCGTGGGCGACACCCCGATCTACGACATCATCATCGGCAACGACGAGGGCCAGGTGCCGCTGTCGCAGCTGCAGAAGTACCTCGCGAAGCTGCCGAAGAACATCGACACCAAGCGGATGGACACGATCGAGGCGCGGCTGGCGGCACTCGGTACCCGCGGCGGCCCGGCCATGCCGAAGGGTCCGCTGCCCGGCGGCGCCAAGATGAAGGGCGTCCAGCGCACGATGCGCAGGCGCTGACCCTCCCCTCACAACAGAAGTGCCCTCGACGTGAATCACGTCGAGGGCACTTCTGGTTGGAGCGTGGAGTCAGCGCGAGCGGACCAGCGCCGTGCCGGTGGCGCGGTCGTGCATGCCGCGGCCGTCGAGGTCGGTGATCAGCGCGGGCACGACGAACACCAGTAGCACCTGCCGGGCCAGCGCCCGCACGACGCCGACGGGCACCGGTGCGTCGACCCGGGCCACCTGCAGTCCCACGCAGTACTGACCTGGGGTGAACGAGAACAGCGACACGGTGACCACGCCGACGACGAACCAGACCATCAGGATGATGCTGCCGAGCCGGCCGTCGAGCGCGTTCCCGCCGAGGAACAGCAGCGCGACACCGCCGCCCATCAGCCAGTCGATCATGAACGCCGCGAGCCGACGGCCGGTGCCGACCAACGAGCCGGGGCCCGTCTCCGGCAATCCGAGCAGCTCGCCCTTGTAGCGGTTCTCGGTGCCGTCCTCCCCCTTGGGAAGGGCCGCCGAGGGGCCAGAGAGCCAGGATCCGGTACTTCGCGCCATGCATCCAGGATAGGCCCAGCGTGGCGGGTCGATCACGGGGTGTGAGATATACCGTTTTCCAAGACGTGTAACACTGGCGAAACACAACCTTGATTGCTGGGCAACACCAGGTCCATACCGTCTGTCTCGACGCAAGCCGCCGGAATGCACAATCGGCAGGCACCAACTGAAGGAGCACACGCGTGGCGTTCACCACGGCCGAAGAGGTCATCAACTACATAGCCGACGAAAAGGTCGAGTACGTCGACATCCGGTTCAGCGACCTGCCGGGCGTCCAGCAGCACTTCTCGATCCCGGCCTCGGCGTTCAACAAGGACGTCTTCGAGGACGGCCTCGCGTTCGACGGTTCCTCGGTTCGCGGCTTCCAGTCGATCCACGAGTCGGACATGATGCTGCTGCCCGACGTCAGCACCGCGCAGCTCGACCCGTTCCGTGCCGCCAAGACGCTGAACATCAACTTCTTCGTGCACGACCCGTTCACCCGCGAGTCCTACAGCCGCGACCCCCGCAACGTCGCGCGCAAGGCCGAGGAGTACCTGAAGTCCACCGGCATCGCCGACACCGCGTTCTTCGGTGCCGAGGCCGAGTTCTACATCTTCGACAGCGTCGCCTACGACTCGAGCATGAACGGCGCGTTCTACAAGCTCGACGCGGTCTCGGGTTCCTGGAACACCGGCAACGAGCGCAACGCCGACGGCACCCCGAACCTCGGCTACAAGGTCCGCGCGAAGGGTGGCTACTTCCCCGTCGCCCCGTACGACCACTACGTCGACCTGCGCGACGAGATCTCCACCAACCTGCAGAACGCGGGCTTCGAGCTCGAGCGCGGCCACCACGAGGTGGGCACCGGCGGCCAGCAGGAGATCAACTACAAGTTCAACACGCTGCTCGCGGCCGCGGATGACCTGCAGCTGTTCAAGTACATCGTGAAGAACACCGCCTGGCAGCACGGCAAGTCGGCCACCTTCATGCCGAAGCCGCTGTTCGGCGACAACGGCTCGGGCATGCACGTGCACCAGTCGCTGTGGAAGGACGGCAAGCCGCTGTTCCACGACGAGTCCGGCTACGCGGGCCTGTCCGACATGGCGCGCCACTACATCGGCGGCATCCTGCACCACGCGCCGTCGCTGCTGGCGTTCACCAACCCGACGATCAACTCGTACCACCGCCTGGTGCCGGGCTACGAGGCCCCCATCAACCTGGTGTACAGCCAGCGCAACCGCTCCGCGGCCGTGCGTATCCCGATCACCGGCAACAACCCGAAGGCCAAGCGCCTCGAGTTCCGCGCGCCGGACTCCTCGGGCAACCCGTACCTGAACTTCGCCGCGCAGATGATGGCCGGCCTGGACGGCATCAAGAACAAGATCGAGCCGATGGCGCCGGTCGACAAGGACCTCTACGAGCTCCCGCCGGAGGAGGCCCGCAACATCCCGCAGGCCCCCACCAGCCTCGAGGCCGTCATCAACCGGCTCGAGGAGGATCACGAGTACCTCACCGAGGGTGGCGTGTTCACCACCGACCTGATCGAGACCTGGATCTCGATCAAGCGCGAGCAGGAGATCGCCCCGGTCAACCTGCGGCCGCACCCGTACGAGTTCCAGCTGTACTACGACGTCTAAGTCGTCACAGCTGACAACTGAACACACAACGGCGCCCCGACCAGTTCTGGTCGGGGCGCCGTTGTCCTGAGGGGGTCAGTACCGCCGGGCCGCGGTGAAGGGCATCGAGTCGAGGGGCGCCCGCTTGACCGACTGGCCGGGCGTCGGCGCGTGCACGACCATGCCGCCGCCTGCGTACAGGCCGACATGCTCGGTGCCGTAGAACAGCACGACGTCGCCCGGCTGCAGGTCACCCTTGCCGACCGGCGTCCCGCCGTTGATCTGGTCATATGTGGTCCGCGGGACGGACACGCCGGCCTGCCGGTACGCCCACTGGACCAGGCCCGAGCAGTCGAAGGAGTCGGGGCCGGTCGCGCCCCACACGTAGGGCGCGCCGATCTTGGTCTGCGCCGCGTCCAGTGCGCGCTGCCCGTGGCTGACCACCGCATTCGGAGAGATCGCGCCGGCAGGCGGCAGGCCGGGGATCTCGATGTTTCCGAGACCGGGGATGCTCAGTGGCTGTGCCATCGCGGGGGCGACGGGGATCAGCACCGCTCCCACGGTGATCGCCCCCAGCAGCATTCCACGGGTCAGTCGGTTGTTCTTCTGCAGGCGGTGCTTGCTCATACGAGGGGTCCTCCGGGTGGTCCGCTGACCGATGCCTCGTGTGGCTCGGTCGACTGGCGGAACCCAGAGTTCCTTCGTTACCCAATCGAGACATCGGGAGAACTACCCGGACAGGTACCCGTTTCGTGACATTTGGGTACCTGGGGCGATTTGTCTGTTACCTGGGTCGGAATCCGTACCGACTCCCCGGTCGGCTTGCACCCCACACGCTCGCACCGAATCCAGGCGCGAGCGCGACACCCGCTATGGGGTGTTGATGTAGTCCTCGATCGCCTTCTGCGCCTTGGGGTTTCCATTACCGATTCCGATGAGCGCGCCGGTCACGGCACCGGTCGGCAGCCCGATCATGCATCCGGCGAGGCTGCCAGGGAACATCGAGAGGCATCCGACACCGAGCCCGATGGCCGCGCCGATCGCGGTTCCGGCCGCGCCGCCGTTGGCCCAACCGAGATTGAGCTCGTTGAGCATGTTCTCCAGCGCTGCCTGTTTCTGGTCGACCAGGTGCACCCCCGGGATCACCGGTCGCGGCGGGCCGTCCTCCTGGGCGATCGGGCCGGCGTGTGCGGTTCCCGCTCCGGCCGCGATCACCGCCGCGGCGAACACTGCCGATACTGACGTTCGGGTCATCAGTTTCATGTCGATCCCCACCTTGACGACGAAGGACGAGTCGGGACTGACTGTAACTTCCGGTCGCGGCGACGGGTGAGCGAAACGCCGCAATTCCCCTGGCTCCGCCAGGCACCCGCTCATGGACGATCGTCCGAGTTCCAGCGGCGTTTCGCCGAGTGTGCAGCTACCGCCGCGTCGGCCGAGGGCCGGCGACGGCAGGTGCACACTCGGCGGCGGGCCGAGCGCAGCGAGAGTCGGTCTCCACCGTCCAGCGCACGTGCGTCACCAGCGGCTCCATGCTGAGCCTGCTGACCGCGCTCTCGAGCAGTCGGTCATCCCGTTCGTCGGCCGTCAACTCCGCCAGCACCGTCACCTCGCCGGTCTCGGGCAGATCGAACGAGCGCACTGACCGCAGTCGGAACTCCGGGCGGGAGACCGCCTGCACGGCGAGCCCGCGCACGTGGGCCTCGGCGTCATCGCGGCAGGTCACCTCGAAGACGTACTCGGCCGCGGGCATCTCGCGCCCCTTGGTGGCCGGTTGGTGGTCCATCAACCGGCCGAGCGGGCGCAGCAGGGTGTTCGCCGCCATGATCGCCACGGTGCCGATCACCGCCGCCCAGTACATCCCACCACCCGCCAGCGCGCCGATCGCTGCCGTCGCCCACAGCGTCGCCGCCGTGTTCAGCCCCGTGATCGAGGCGCCCTGCTTCATGATCACGCCGGCCCCGAGGAATCCGATACCCGAAACGATCTGTGCGGCAACACGAGTCGGGTCGGCGCCCGGACCGTCGAAGCTGTAGGCACCGAGAATCACGAAGAGCGTCGCCCCGAGGCTGACCAAGGCGTTGGTCCGGAGCCCGGCCAGCCGAGACCGCCACTGTCGCTCGATCCCGACCGCCGCGCCCAGCGTGAGGCCGAGCACGACGCGCAAGATGATCACCGTCGTATCCATTTTCAACTCCTAGTCCCCTGTGCCGAATCGGCGCAAAGGTCGCGAGGGGAAGGACCGAGGTGGGCGAGACCAGTCGTCTCAGCGACCACCGTCAGCCGAAATGCGTTGCGTCAAAACTCGACTGGGCGGGTCGTCCACGGTGGTCACCTCCTGGTGCGTCGGGCTGCCGCACACGGATGGACACCGTCGCGGTGGAACCTGCGAGCACACGAGGCCGAATCCACCATCATCCGATCGGGATTCCGTCGACATGACACCTCCACGTAAGGGCTTTGACACTGCACGACGTATCCCGATCACCGAAGGGAAGCCACTTGGGATCACCCCTTAAGCCGGGGAGATCTGTCCTGATCTTGGGCGTCTCTCGACGTCGTCAGATCAGTGGCCTGTGTTCGTGCAGGAGCCTCGCCTAACGAGGTGCTGCGTTGCCCACCGTAGGCGCGATGCCCGGGCGGGGCAACCCGCCAACGCCGCCGACGCCGGGGCCGGTCGGGTCACCGCGGCCCATCCCCGACCGAAGATCAGGGCACAGATCGGGGGTAACCCCGATGACACCGATCGGCCCCGTCCGTACGGTCATCGCCATGCGACCACAGAAGTCGGCGCTGACCGCCGCCATCGCCGCGATCGCCCTACTGCTCAGCGGCTGTGCGGATTTCGAGCGCACCCGCACCCTGCAGACCGACCTCGACGGGTTGACGGGCGCGGGGGTCGTTGGCGCGGTGACGACCGTGAGCGCGGGCAGCACCACCACGGTCCTGACGAGTGGTGTCGGCGATCGCACGACGGGCGCCGAGATCGCCGACGACAGCCGCGTCCGAGTGGGCAGCATCACCAAGACCTTCACGTCCGCGGTCATCATGCAGCTCGTGGCGGAGGGAAAGATCGATCTCGACCGCGCCATCGAGGGTTACCTGCCCGGCATGATCGCGGGCGCGGGCGGGGACGGCACGGCGATCACGGTCCGGCAGCTCATGCAGCATCGCAGCGGGCTGCCCGAGTTCGCGGGCGAGCCAGGGGCGGACGAACTGGTCGCCGCGACCGAGAACCGCACGATCACCCCGGCACAGGCGGTCGCGATCGCGATGGCCAAACCGGCGCAGTTCCCACCGGGTTCCCGCTTCCTCTACACCAACACCAACTACATCGTGCTCGGCATGCTGATCGAGGCGGTGACCCGGCACAGCTACACCGACGAGCTCACCACCCGCATCCTCGGCCCCCTCGGCCTCGAGGACACCTACCTTCCCGGCCCGGGCGAGCGCGCGATCCGGGGCCCGCACCCGTCCGGATACCAGGACGTCGACGGTGTCGTCGCCGACGTCTCGATGATCGAACCCTCGGTGCCGTGGTCCGCGGGTGCCCTGGTCTCCACCGGCCGCGACCTCAACAGGTTCTGGCTGGCCCTGCTGGACGGAAAGGTGGTTCCCCGTGCGCAACTGGACGAGATGACGAGGGCGCAACCGGCCGCCGACGAGGCCGAGGGCATGGGGTACGGCCTCGGCGTCGGATCCACCGACCTGCCCTGCGGGGTCAGGTACGTCGGCCACACCGGCGGAATCCCCGGCTACTACACCCTGTCCGGCGCGAGCACCGAGGGCAGGGCGGTGACCATCACCCTCACCCAGATCCCGACCCGGCAGACCGACAGCGAGGCCCTGCTCTCGCACGCACTCTGCCCGTGAGAACCGCGGTCAGGCGCCGAAGGTGTGCTCCACCACGGCCTTCGCCCGGCGCGTGACGCGCAGGTAGTTGTCCAGGAACTCCCCTGCGTCGCCGGAGTCCCAGCCGGCGACCTGCGCGACCGCGGACAGCACCCGGCCAGGTCCCGGCAGCTGATCGGTTGGCTTGCCGCGCACCAGGACCAGGGCGTTGCGGGCCTTGGTCGCCGTGAGCCAGGCCTCGCGCAACAGCTCGATGTCCGTCTCGCTCATCAGTTCCGCCGCGCCGATCGCATCCAGCGTCTGCAGGGTCGAGGTGTTGTGCAGGGCAGGCACATCGTGGGCGTGCCGGAGTTGGATCAGCTGCACCGTCCACTCCACGTCGGCGAGGCCGCCGCGTCCGAGCTTGGTGTGGGTGGCCGGGTCGGCGCCGCGCGGCAACCGCTCGGAGTCGACCCTGGCCTTGATCCGCCGGATCTCGCGGACCGCCTGTTCCGAGACCCCGCCCTCCGGGTACCGGGTCTCGTCGATCATGTGCAGGAACCGCAGGGCGAGATCCGGGTCGCCCGCGGCGGTGTGCGCGCGCAGCAGCGCCTGGATCTCCCAGGCCTGCGCCCACTGTCGGTAGTACGCCTCGTACGACGCCAGCGTCCGCACCAGCGGACCGTTGCGGCCCTCCGGGCGCAGGCCGGTGTCCACCTCGAGCGGCGGGTCCGTGCTCGGCGCGCCGAGCAACTTCTGCACCCGATCCGCGATGCTGTTGGCCCACTTGACCGCCCGGACCTCGTCCTCGCCCGGTCTTGGCTCGCAGACGAACAGCACGTCCGCGTCCGAGCCGTAGCCGAGTTCCCCGCCGCCGAGCCTGCCCATCCCGATCACCGCGAACGACGCGGGCGCCGGTCCGCCCAGTTCGGCCTCGCTGGCCCGGATCACCGCGTCGAGCGCGGCACCGAGCACGGCCGCCCACACCGAGGACAGGGCGCGACACACCTGCGGGACGTCGAGCATTCCCAGCACGTCGGCCGACGCCACCCGCGCCAGCTCATGCCTGCGCAGCGAGCGGGCGGCATTGACCGCACGCACCGGGTCGTCATAGCGCGCAGAGGAAGACAGGATCCCGCGGGCGACCTCGTCCGGGTCGATGTCGAGCAGCCGGGGGCCCGCCGGTCCGTCGGCGAACAGCCGCAGCACGTCCGGCGCCTTGATCAGCAGGTCCGGGATGTACGCGGACGACCCGAGCACGATCATCAGGCGCTGGGCCACCGCGCCCTCGTCGCGCAGGACCCGCAGGAACCAGTCCTGCTCCAGCATGGCCTCGGACAGCCTGCGGTAGGCGAGCAGTCCGGCATCGGGATCCGGTGTGTCGCTGAGCCATTCGAGCAACGTCGGCAGCAGCAGGGCCTGGATCCGCCCCTTGCGCGATGCGCCGCCGGTCAACGCCTTCAGGTGACCGAGGGCGTTCTCGGGCGCGGTGTAGCCGAGCGCCGCGAGCTGACGCGTCGCCGCGTCCGGGCTCAACCGGATCGCGTCCTTGTCCAGCCGGGCAACCGATTCCAGCAGCGGGCGGTAGAAGAGCTTGGCGTGCAGGCGACGGATCCGGTGCGCGTTGCGCTTGACCTCGGCATTGAGCACGCCGAGCGCGTCGCGCTGGCCGTCCGGGCGCATGTGCGCGGCGCGGGCGAGCCAGCGCAGCGCCTCCTCGTCGTGCGCGGGCGGCAGCGTGTGCGTGCGCTTGAGCTTCTGCAGCTGCAGCCGGTGCTCGATCAACCGCAGGAACTCGTACGACGCAGCGAGATTCGCGGCGTCGTCGCGCCCGACGTAGCCGCCGGCCGCGAGCGCGGTCAGCGCGTCGACGGTGCTCTGCACATGCAGCGACTCGTCCGCGCGCCCGTGCACCAGCTGCAGCAACTGCACCGCGAACTCGACGTCGCGCAGACTGCCGCGGCCGAGCTTGATCTCCCGCTCGCGCAGCTCCGGCGGCACCATCTCCTCGACCCGACGGCGCATGGCCTGCAGGTCGACGACGAAATCCTCGCGCTCGGAGGCCGTCCACACCATCGGGTTCAGCGCGTCGACGTAGCGTTCGCCGAGCGCGAGGTCGCCGGTCGCCGGTCGCGCCTTGAGCAGCGCCTGGAACTCCCAGGTCTTGGCCCAGCGCTTGTAGTACGCGATGTGCGAGTCGAGGGTGCGGACCAGCTCGCCGCGCTTGCCCTCGGGCCGCAACGCCGCGTCGACCTCGAAGAAGGCGGCCGAACCCACCCGCATCAGCTCGCCCGCGAGCCGACTGGTTGATGCGTCCGAGGGCTCCGCGACGAACACCACGTCGACATCGCTGACGTAGTTCAGTTCGCGCGCACCGCATTTGCCCATCGCGACCACGGCGAGCCGGGCCGGACACGGCCCGTCGGGGTAGATCTCCGCGACCGCGACCGCGAGCGCCCCCGTGAGCGCGGCGTCGGCCATGTCGGAGAGCTGTCGCCCGACCGTCTGGTACGGCAGCACCGGCTCGTTCTCGACGGTGGCCGCCAGGTCGGCGGCCGCCAGCACCATCAGCTGGTCGCGGTAGGTCTTGCGCAGCGCGGCGATCGCGGCGGGTCCGGTGATCCCCGCCCGGTACACCAGATTGGTCTCGGACGCGCTGCCGTCCGGGGTGGCCTGCACGCTGGCCAGCAGCTCGTCGGTGAGCTCGTCCCGGCTCGGCAGCTGGGACTCCCCCGCCAGCAGCTTCCACCCGGACGGATCGGCGACGAGGTGGTCGCCGAACGCGCTCGACGCACCGATCAGTCCGAACAGCCTGCCCCGCAAGGCCGTATCGGTTCGGAGTTCGGCATCGAGCTCGGCCCACCCGTCACCGAGACCGTCTTTGACACGGACCAGGGTGCGCAGGGCCAGGTCGGCATTCGCGGCGCGCGAGAGCGCCCAGAGCAGCTCCAGGCTCTCCGGGTTGGCCCAGTCGAGGTGGGCGAGCTCGTCCCCCGCGGTCGGCTCGACGAGGCCGAGACGGCCGACGCTGGGGATCGTGGAACGGGCGGTAGGCGGCTTGACCATCTGCGCTTACAGACCCAGGTAGGTCTTGATCTCGAACGGGGTCACCTGGCTGCGATACTCCTCCCACTCGCGCCGCTTGTTGCGCAGGAAGAAATCGAACACGTGCTCGCCGAGGGCCTCGGCCACCAGCTCCGAGCGCTCCATCTCGCGCAGCGCGGTGTCGAGGCTGCTCGGCAGCTCCTTGTAGCCCATCGCCCTGCGCTCCGCCGACGTCAGCGACCAGACGTCGTCCTCGGCCTCAGGCGGCAGCTCGTAGCCCTTCTCGATGCCACGGAGTCCGGCGGCGAGCAGCACCGCGAAGGTGAGGTACGGGTTGCAGGCCGAGTCTGGGCTGCGGATCTCGACGCGGCGCGAGGACGCCTTGTTCGGCGTGTACATCGGCACCCGGATCAGGGCCGAGCGGTTCGACGGGCCCCAGGACGCGGCGGTCGGGGCCTCGCCGCCGTGGATCAGCCGCTTGTAGGAGTTCACCCACTGGTTGGTCACCGCGCTGATCTCGTTGGCGTGCTCGAGGATGCCTGCGATGAACGCCTTGCCGGTGTCCGAGAGCTGCATCGGGTCGTCCGGGTTGTGGAAGGCGTTGTTCTCGCCCTCGAACAGGCTCATGTGGGTGTGCATGGCCGACCCGGCCTGATCGCTGAACGGCTTGGGCATGAAGGTCGCGCGCACGCCCTCGTTGATCGCGACCTCCTTCACGATGTAGCGGAAGGTCATCACGTTGTCGGCCATCGACAGCGCGTCGGCGTAGCGCAGGTCGATCTCCTGCTGCCCCGGCGCGGCCTCGTGATGGCTGAACTCGACCGAGATGCCCATCGACTCGAGCGCGTCGATGGCGTGCCTGCGGAAGTTCGGCGCCGAGTCGTGCACGGCCTGGTCGAAGTAGCCGCCGCTGTCCGCGGGCACCGGCGGGGTGCCGTCGACGGGGCCGTTCTCGAGCAGGAAGAACTCGATCTCGGGGTGCACGTAGCAGCTGAACCCGAGGTCGCTCGCCTTGCTCAGCTGTCGGCGCAGCACGTGCCGCGGGTCGGCCCACGACGGGGTCCCGTCCGGCATCGCGATGTCGCAGAACATGCGAGCCGAGTGCTGCGCGCCGTCCTTGTGCGCCCACGGCAGGATCTGGAACGTCGACGGGTCCGGCTTGGCGACGGTGTCCGCCTCCGAGACCCGCGAGAAGCCCTCGATGGCCGAGCCGTCGAACCCGATGCCCTCACTGAAGGCACCCTCGAGCTCGGCCGGGGCGATCGCCACCGACTTCAGGTAGCCGAGCACATCGGTGAACCACAGTCGGACAAAACGGATGTCGCGCTCTTCGAGGGTGCGGAGCACGAATTCCTTTTGGCGATCCATGTCCGCGAGAGTAGGCAAAGTCCGTTAAATCTGTGTTACATCGTGAAATCGGTTACTAACACGTGAGGTCGGGCTGGGGTTCGGTCAGCTCGGTGAGGTACTCGACGACGGGGTCGTCGACGCAGGAGACGCCGCTCATCGCGACGGTGTGCTGAGTCCCCCGGTAGGTGATCAGCGAGGCCCCGAGCTGCTTGGCGAGCTCCACTCCCGCCTGGTACGGCGTGGCGGGATCCTCGGTCGTCGAGATCACGAGAAGGGGCGGCAGGCCAGGCGCATCGATCGTGTGCGGGCCCCCCGAGCTGGGCACCGGCCAGAAGGCGCAGGTGTCCAGCGGGGCATTGCCCGTGCCGCGGCCGTCGTCGAGGAACGGGGCGGCCCGCCGGAACTCGGTGTCCGCCGCACCGGCCTCGGCCCGGTCGGTGACCGGCGGGTCGTCGACGCACCGAACCGCGTTGAACACGTCATCGATATTGCTGTAGCTGCCGTCCGCCTGGCGACCCTCGTACGTGTCGGCCAGCTGCAGGAGGGTGTCGCCGTGGCCGTCGGCCAGCGAGCTGAGCCCTCCGCGGAGCGCCCCCCACAGGTTCTGCGAGTACAGCGCCTGCTGGACCCCGGTGATCGCGTCCCGGTAGCCGAGGCCCCTTGGGTCGGTGGTGGCGGCGGGCTTGTCCACCAGCGGGTCGACCAGCTCCTGGAACCTCGCGGTGAACCGGGCCGGGTCGGTGCCGAGCGGGCAGTCGTCCGACGTCGCGCAGTCCGCCGCGAACGCGTCGAACGCCGTCTGGAAGCCCGCCCCCTGCAGCACCACCTCCTTGACCGAGTCCTGGTTCGGGTCCAGCGCACCGTCGAGCACCATCGCGCGCACGTTCGCGGGGAACGTCTCGGCGTAGCTCGAGCCGAGCCGGGTGCCGTAGGAGTACCCGAGATAGCTGAGCTTCTCGTCGCCGAGCACCGACCGGATCACGTCCATGTCCCGGACCACCTCGCGGGTGCCGACGTGCTCGAGGAACTCGGCGCCGGTCCGCTCGGCACACTTGCGCGCGTAGTCGGCGTTCTTCGCCTCGGTCCTGGCGATCCCCTCCGGGCTCATGTCCACGCCGGGATCCGCGCGCTTCTCGTCGTTCTCTGCGGGCGTCAGGCAGCGCACCTGCGGTGTCGACGCGCCGATCCCACGCGGGTCGAACCCGATCACGTCGAACCGTTCGCCCAACGCGGTGCCCGAGCCCTCGGTCGCCATCGACAGGCCGGAGGCGCCGGGACCGCCGGGGTTGACCAGCACGGAACCGATCTTCGAGCCGGTCGCCTTGCTCCGGGAGATCGCGATCTTGGCGGTGTCGCCCGACGGGTCCGCGTAGTCCACCGGCACGGTGACCTCGGCGCAGTCGATCCTGCTGGACAGCGGCATCCCGTCGGTGCTGTAGCCCTCGCAGGACTCCCACTGCGGGGTCTGCGTGTAGAACGCCTCCAGGCCGGCGGGCACGGCGCCCGCGCCGGGACCGAAATCGCCCGCAGCCCCGCCGACGGGCTCCCCCTTGGCGGCCCCGTCGACCACGCTTCCGCATCCGGCGGCCATGGCTGCGACGAGCGCTCCCACGGCCAGGGCGACAGGGACTCGGCGCGATATCGGCATGCCATCGATGGTGCCACGGTCCCCGAAACGGGCCGGTCCGCGCTCTTTCGGCAGGGTTGACCCCGTATTCCGGGGCAGATCCTGCCGAACTGCGCGTCGGTTGGAACGCGAGGCGGTCCGGCCGACGTCCAAGACGACATGACTCCGATCGCCGTGCACGCCCTGATGGCACATCAAGACGGCGTCATCACCTTGGATCAGGCGCGGTCGGCGGGAATGAGCGCGACCGCCGTCGACCGCCGGGTGAGCACCGGGCAGTGGCGTCGTCTGCACCGGGGCATCTACCTACGGTCCGACAGGCAGCTGACTCGGGCCGCGCGGTTGCGCGCGTCGGTGTTCGCCGCCGGACCGGACGCCGTGGCGAGCGGAACCAGCGCGGCCTGGTGGCTCGGTCTCACCGACCGACCTCCCGCCGACGACCTCGTCACGATCCCTCGCGCCCGTGCCGTCAAGAACCGGGATCGGATCCGCGTCCGGCGACGCGACCTGCACTGGAGCGATATCGGCACAGTTCGCGGCCTGCGTATCACTGAGCTCCCGCTGACCGTCCTCGAGGCCGCCGTCGAGCTCCGGGACGGATCGGTATTGATGGACCGAGCGCTGCAGCGGCACACGACCCTCGCGATCCTGGAGGCAGTGCACGAGCGAAACAGCGGACGGTTCGGCACCACCGCGGCCACCCGACTGCTCCGCTCGGCAGGCGAGGGTGGCGCGTCGGAAGCCGAGCGAATGCTGATGCGGTTGCTGCGGGGCTCGGAGCTGACCGGCTGGAGTACCCACGTCACCAGCTGTGGCTACGAGATCGACGTGGCGTTCGTGCGCAGCCGCGTTGCGATCGAAGTAGACGGGTGGGCCTGGCACCGTGACGTGGCCCGGTTCAACAACGATGCCCGGCGACAGAACATCCTGGTCAACGCCGGCTGGCACGTGCTGCGCTTCACCTGGCACCAGCTTCGACACGACCCGGATTTCGTCCTGCACCAGATCGTCGCGGCACTCGGGGGCCGCTCGTAACCAATGTGGGAAGGATCGGCCCCGGAATGCGGGGCCGATCCTTCCCACAACCGACCACTGCGAGTGTGACCAATTGCACGTCACCGCCTGTTCTCGGGGTGATCGGCCGGTGGCAGACTGAGCTACGTCATCACCCACAACCCGGGGACCCGCACTGGGCCTCGAGGCACGAAAGGGACACTGATGTCCGATAACACTGCGCCCTACGGTTCCGCGCCCGCTCAGCCGGCCGCCAAGCGAACCAAGATCCGCACCCATCACCTGCAGGCCATGAAGGCCGAGGGTGAGCGCTGGGCGATGCTCACCGCGTACGACTACTCGACCGCGCGGCTCTTCGAGGAGGCCGGCATCCCGGTACTCCTGGTCGGCGACTCCGCCGCGAACGTCGTATACGGCTACGACACGACGGTGCCGATCACCATCGACGAACTGATCCCCCTGGTCCGCGGCGTGGTCCGCGGCGCTCCGAACGCCCTCGTCGTCGCCGACCTGCCGTTCGGCAGCTACGAGTCCTCCCCCGAGCAGGCGCTGGCCACCGCCACCCGGTTCATGAAGGACGGCCAGGCCCACGCGGTCAAGCTCGAGGGCGGCGAGCGCGTCGCCCCGCAGATCGCCGCGATCACCGCGGCGGGCATCCCGGTGATGGCGCACATCGGGTTCACCCCGCAGTCCGTGAACAGCCTCGGCGGCTTCCGCGTGCAGGGCCGCGGCGACGGCGCCGAGCAGCTCGTCGCCGACGCCATCGCCGTGCAGGAGGCCGGCGCGTTCTCCGTGGTCATGGAGATGGTGCCCGCCGAGATCGCCGGGCAGGTCACCAGGAAGCTGACGATCCCGACCGTGGGCATCGGCGCTGGCGCCGAGTGCGATGCCCAGGTGCTGGTCTGGCAGGACATGGCCGGGTACACCAGCGGCAAGACCGCCAAGTTCGTCAAGAAGTTCGCCGCCGTCGGCGACGAACTGCGCGGCGCGGCGGCCGCCTACGCCGCCGAGGTCCGGTCCGGCACCTTCCCCGCCGAGGAACACAGCTTCTGACGCCGGCTCCACGCGCGGCGACGATCCGCCCTCTCGCGGGGCGGGTTGTCGTCGCGCGATGGCACACTCGATGACAACGGCGCGCGCGGGTATCCCGCGCGCGCCACACACTTCACCGAAAGACAGGGTGCCTACATGTTCCATCGTCGTCTCGCGGCCGCCGTCGCCGGAGCCGCTGCTGTCGTCGCTCTCGCGAGCGGCTGCGCCACCGAGAACGCCCCTGCACCCGCCCCCGCGCCGAGCGGCGGCACGGGCACCCTGCCCGGCACCTCCGCCGCCCCTGCGCCAGGCGGCCTCGTCGCCGGCGGCGTCACCGAGGCGCAGGCCGCCCAGCTGTGCTCGGACATGCAAGCACAGCTGCAGAGCTGGCGCACCTACACCCCGACCATCGGCAAGGGTGGGCTGAACACGGTCGTCGGCACCTGGGCCGCCCAGAACGGAATCAACGTCATCGAACTGATGGGCAACAAGGCCCGGATCGACGCGATCACCCAGGCGCAGTGCCCTGATGTGCGCGCCGAGGCCATCGAATCACTGCGGATCCCGGACCTGGCATCGGGCCTGATCGGGTTCTGACGCCGATGCGGGCCCTGTACCCCGAGATCGAGCCGCACCGCGCCGGACACCTCGACGTGGGCGACGGGCAGCGCATCTACTGGGAGGTCAGCGGCAATCCCGACGGCAAACCCGTCGTGTTCCTGCACGGCGGGCCCGGCGGCGGCACCACCGCCGACCACCGCCGGTTCTTCGACCCCGACGCCTACCGGATCGTGCTGTTCGATCAGCGCGGCTGCGGGCGTTCGACCCCGCACGTCGCGGACGGCGCGGACCTGTCGGTGAACACCACCCAACACCTCATCGCCGACATCGAGGCCCTGCGCACGCATCTCGGGGTGCAGCGCTGGCAGGTCTTCGGCGGTTCCTGGGGTTCGACGCTGGCGTTGGCCTACGCGCAGGCCAACCCGGACCGGGTCACCGAGCTGGTGCTGCGCGGGGTGTTCCTGCTGCGCCGCAGCGAGATCGACTGGTACTACAACGGCGGCGCGAGCGCGATCTACCCCGACCTGTGGGAGGGCTTCCTCGCCCCGGTGCCCGAGGCCGAGCGCGGCGGCGACCTCGTCGAGGCGTACCACCGCCTGCTGCACTCCCCCGACGCCGACGTCGCGCTGGCCGCCGCCGTCGCCTGGTCCACCTGGGAGGGTGCCACCAGTTCGCTGCTGCCGAGGCCGGCGCGCGTCGAGGAGAGCGCGGAGCCGCGCTTCGCCCTGGCGTTCGCGCGGATCGAGAACCACTACTTCCGCAATCACGGATTCCTCGATGAAGGCCAGTTGCTCCGGGACATCGCCGCGATCGAGACGATCCCGGCGGTGATCGTGCAGGGCCGGTACGACGTGGTGTGCCCGACGACCAGCGCGTGGGCCCTGCACCGGGCCTGGCCGTCGGCCAGGCTGGTGATCGTCGACGACGCCGGGCACGCCGCCAACGAACCGGGGATCACCCATCACCTGGTCGAGGCGACCGACACCTTTCGCGGCTGACGCGCGCAACTCTCGACAGCGACGGACGCGGGCGGGTAGACCTGAGGTATGGGCAAGGGGCGCACATCGGACGGGACCACGGCCGTGCTGGCGGCGCTGCGCGACTACGCCGACCAACTGGACGCGCACGCCGACGAGGTGCGCCGCGACGAGTTCGACTCCGTGCACCAGATGCGGGTGTCGGCGCGGCGCCTGCGCAGCGTGCTCGGCAGCTACCGGTCGCTGTTCCCGGACGGTGACACCGACGGCGTGCGGGCCGAACTCCGATGGCTGGGTACGGTTCTCGGCAACGCCAGGGACGCCGAGGTGATGGCCGAACGGTTTCGCGAGCTCCTCGACGCGCAGCCTCCCGAGCTGATCCGCGGGCCCGTCCGCCACCGCCTGATCGAGACCAACGAGCTCGCCTACCGCGACGCGCACACCGAGGCGGTCGCCACGCTCGACGGCCCGCGCTACGAGGCGCTCCTGGCCGCGCTGGACGCCCTGCTCGCGGCGGCCCCACACCGGCACGACGCGGTCCGGTCCGGGCTGAACCACGCCAGTCGCAGGATGCGCAAGGCGGCGAGAAGGGCGGGACTCACCGCACGAGGCACCGGCGAACCGACGCCGGAGCGCCTGCACACGGTCCGCAAGCGCGCCAAGGCGCTCCGGTACGCCGCCGAGGCCGCCGCATCCACTCGTCCCTCGCCCGTGCGCGCGGGCAAGGCGGCGAAGAAGCTGCAGACCGTGCTCGGCGATCACCACGATTCCGTGGTCGCACGCTCCCGGCTGCTGGCGGCGGCCGACCTGGCCCGCGGCGCGGGCGAGGACACCTTCACCTACGGCGTGCTGACAGCCGTCGAGGCCGACCGGGTTCGACGCGCCGTGCCGCGGTCGCGAAAGCTGGTGCGAAAGATCAGGTCTGCGAGCCGGAAGCTGTAGCCGGGTAGCCGAACTTCACCGTCCGCTCGGCCACGTCGGCCTGGACCAGACGAACCGACACCGCCTCGCCCTCCGGCGGATCGCCGAGGCACTTGCCGATGACCGTTGCCTGCGGCGCGAAGACCTCGGCCTCGCGCTTGCCGTCCACCCCGCGCAGCACCACCGCCTCGAACACCTCGCCCTCGCGGCCGGCGAGCAGGGTGGCCTCGGTGAGGTCCACACAGGCGCGGTCGACCTTGTTGGCCACCGTGTCCGAGCCCCTCATCAGATCCGACAGGGAGGGCAGGGCCTCGCGAACCCATTGCGGCACCGGTGTTCCCGCGCAGACCGCCAGGCACACCTCGGTGCTGAACCGGTCCGAGAGGCGCCGCAGCGGAGCGGTGACGTGGGCGTACGGAGCGCCGATCCCGGAATGCGTGACCAGCTCGGGGACCTCGCCGTCGAACGCGGCGTAGCCCGCTCCCCGCAGCAGGGAGGTCGCCTCGGTCATCATCACCAGCGTGGCGGGCGTGTTCGGCTCCAGCCCCGCGAGGAACTCGCCGACCGGGACCCGCGCCGGCCAGTCCATGCCGAGGGCGCTCGCGGCCGTGCGCAGGGCCGCGACCGCGCCGGGCGCCGGGTCCGGCAGCGTGCGCAGCAGCCCGATGCCTGCGTCGATCATCAGCTGGGCCGCGCACATCCCGGTCAGCAGCGACACCTCCGCGTTCCAGTCGTCGGCCTCGGTGCGCGGCTGCAGCTCGAGCCGCCAGCCGTCGCCGTCGCCGACCACCTCCTGCTCGGGCAGCTTGAGCTCGATCGCGCCGCGGTCGATCGCGGATGCGAGTCGCAGCTTGCCGAACTCGGGCAGCGCCGCGATCGAGGGATGCAACGAACCGGACTCGGAATCCGCCTGCACCCCCGCGTAATCGAACCGTGCGACCGAACGCACCAGGGCGCGTGTGACCTCGACGGAGACCGGCTCCGCCCGCTCGTCGAGCTCGATTCGCCACAGGGCGGCGGGCCGCACCAGATCGGGTAGCAGGCTGGCGGCGCCCTCGGACATCACCCGCGGGTGCAGCGGGAGCGACCCGTCCGGCAGGTAGAAGGTCTGCCCGCGCCGCCGGACCTCGGCATCCAGGTCGCCGCCGGGGATCACGACGGCCCCGACGTCGGCGATCGCGTAGTGCAGGACGAACCCGGTGGGCGTGCGCTCGAGGTGCAGGGCCTGGTCGAGGTCCATGGACGTCGGCGGGTCGATGGTGACCAGGGCAAGGTCGGTTCGGTCCGCGCGCTCGGCCGCGAACCGGTCGACCGCGGACTCCGCCTCCGCGACGGCCCTCGGGGGAAAATCGGCGGTCAGCGAGAAGTCGGTCCGGATGGCACCGAAGTCGATCCCGCGGGCTGAGATACGCGTCATCACAACTGCCGAGAGTAATGGCTCCCGGCGACCGGGCGGCCGACCGTCAGTTGTTCCAGTCGTCCTCGGCCTTGTCCGCGGCCCTGTTGCGCTCCGCGGCGATCTCCAACGCCCGCTCGGCGGTCTCGCGATCGGGATAGGGACCCATCCGGTCGAGCCCGCGGGCGTCCTTGCCCTGACGCACCGAACCGTCCGACACGCAGTAGTACCAGAGGTGCTCTTCGTCCTCGCTCATGTCTTCAGTGTGCCCGGTTCCCGCGACCCTCACCATCCGAACCGAAGACTCGAAATCTTTTCGGCCAGTTCGCTTGAGGACTGCACGCAAGCATGAGACTCTTACGCGCGGCAGGGTACGGCGTGTCACATCCACCGCACCCGTATCCAGGATTCGAGAGATTCCGCGCTGCTCCGCCTCAACCCGTATGAAATGGAGAATCACCCGCATGGCCCCCATGTCTTACCTGCTCTACGATGCCCTCCTCCCGCATCTCGGAGCCGAAGCCGCCACCCACTGGGCGACGACCTTCGTCGTCGACCCGGTCTAGGTCCGGCTTCACCGGCTATGCCCCCGCCGATTCGGTGGGGGCATAGCTGTATCCGTCGGCGACCGGGGTCTGCCCGCGCATCGCGGCCTGCTCCGCCAGCCGCCGGTTCAGGTCGGCGACCTCCGCGGTGAGCCGGTGGATCTCGTCGGTGGCGTGCTTCGTCCCGTCCTCCTGCGCCGCGGCGACCCGTTCGACGAACCAGGACGCCAGGGACGCGGTGACGACACCGAGCAGCGCAACGCCGCCGAGCATCAGCCCGAACGCGATCAGCCGGCCCTCCGCCGTGGTCGGGTACCGATCCCCGTAGCCGACGGTGGTCACCGTCGTCACCCCCCACCAGAGCGCGTCCCCGAACCCGGTGATGTTCGCGTCCGGATTGGCCCGTTCGGCGTCGAGGACCGCGAGGGCGGCGCAGAACACCAGCAGCCCGGCCCCGCCGACCACGTATGCGCCGACCCTGCCCCGGAACGATCCGGCCATGCTGCGGCTGAGCGCGGCCAGCACCACCACCAGGCGCAGCGGACGCAGCACCGGGAGCAGCAGCGCCACCAGTTCGAAGAGGTTGGCCCTGATGAAGTCCCACTTCTCGCGTGCCCGCACGAGTCGGTCGCCGTAGTCGAGCGCGAAGGCGACCCACGTGACGATCATCGTGACGTCGCAGAGGAGTCGCATTCCCGGCGGGAGTCCCACCACCAGGATCGGGAGTGCGTAGGCCCCGAGGAAGACGAGCGAGGCGACAGTGAGGAAGGCGTCCCTCGACGACTTGAGCAGTGTCATCGGCAGAGAGTAACGACTCCCGACCCACACCTTCTCGGTAAGTGGGCGGACGAGTTGGTCTGTAAGCCGGATCCTGTCCCCGGCGCCGAGGCGCCGGGTGGCGACCATCCATCTGGGCACACCGTTGCCGGGTACCTCGAGCGGTCCACCCGCAGGCTCGGGCGAGCAGCCCTCGAACACCTGCGCAGCCGCACCTTCGAGAAGGTGCGGCCTTCGACCTTGCTCCGGGCGGGGTTTACCTAGCCACCCCAGTCACCTGGGGTGCTGGTGCGCTCTTACCGCACCGTTTCACCCTCACCGACGCTCGCGCGCCGGCGGTCTGTTTTCTGTGGCACTGTCCCGCGGGTCACCCCGGGTTGCCGTTAGCAACCGCCCTGCTCTGTGGAGTCCGGACTTTCCTCGGCCCTGGGCCTGCGCGCGCGAGCGCACGGTTCCCCGAGCCGCGGCCGCCCGACCAACTCGTCCGCCGCTACAGACTACTGCCTGCCACGCTCGGCTCTGACACTCGAACGCTTGTTTGACCGGCGTCGACTGTCTACGGTCTAGCCATGGCCAGATACATCGCGTTGCTCCGGGGCGTCAACGTCGGCGGGATCAACATCAAGATGGCGGACCTCAAGGACGCGATCTCCGGGCTCGGATTCGACGGCGTCAAGACCGTATTGGCCTCGGGCAATGTGCTTTTCGACTCCGACCGCACCGATCGGCAGGAGATCAAGTCCGATATCGAGGCCTGCCTGCGGGAGCGGTTCGGCTACGACGCCTGGATCGTGCTGGTGGACCATCCGACGCTGGCCGCGATCGTCGAGGCGTTCCCGTTCGAGGCCGACCGGGACGGGTGGCACCCGTACGTGCTGCTGTCCTCCGACCCGGCGTCGCTGGACGACATGTTCGCCGCCGCACAGTCTCTCGCGCTCGGCGACGAGGCCGTCGCACTCGGCGACGGCGTCCTGTACTGGCACGTCGAACGCGGCCAGACCCTGCAGAGCCCGTTCGGAAAGCTCAGCGCCAAGGCCAAGTACAAGTCGACGACGACCAACCGGAACCTGCGCACCCTGCGCAAGCTGCTGTGACGGTCGGCTGAGGTACTCACCGAATGGTCTGGCTGGTCGGCGCCCTCGTCGCCCTGGTGCTGGCCGCCGCGATCATCCGGCCGCACGGACTGCCCGAGGTCGCCGTCGCCGCTCCCGCCGCCCTGATCGTGGTCGGCATCGGGGCTCTCACCCCGACAGAGGCCCTCGAGGAGGTACGCGCGCTCGGGCCGACCGTGGCGTTCCTTGCCGCGATCCTCGTGCTCGCCCACCTCGCGGACGCGAACGGCGTGTTCACGTGGACCGCGTCGGTCCTGCGGCGCGGCAGCCGAGGTCGCCCGAAGCGGCTGCTGGGACTGGCGTTCGCCGCCTGCGCGCTCACCACCGCGGTGCTGAGCCTGGACGCCACGGTGGTGCTGTTGACGCCCGCGATCCTGGCGACCGCGAGGAGGGTGGGCGTCTCGCCGCGCCCGGTGAACTACGCCGCGGCGCACCTGGCCAACTCGGCGTCGACGCTCCTACCGGTCTCGAATCTGACGAACCTGCTGGCCTTCTCGGCGACAGGCCTCGGCTTTGTTCACTTCGCCTCCCTGATGGCCCTGCCGTGGCTCGTGGCGATCGCCGTGGAGTTCGTGGTGTTCCGGCTCTTCTTCGCGCGCGACCTCGCGGCGCCGCCCCAGCCGGCCCCGCCCTCGACGCCGACCCGGCCCGCGCCGCCGCCACGCTGGGCGCTGACGGTCCTCGGTCTGACCCTGCTCGGCTTCGCGCTGTCCGGAATCGTCGGGGTTGCCCCGGCGTGGATCGCGGTCGCAGGCGTTGTCCTTCTCGGGGTGCCCGCCATGAAGGAGGGGCGCACCAGGCCGCGGTCGATGCTCGCCGCGGCCGATCCCTATTTCGCGGTGTTCGTCCTCGCGCTCGGGATCCTGGTCGCTCCCCTGACCGACGGGGCGGTCGGCGATTGGGTCGGTGGCCTGCTGCCGCATTCGGAATCGTTCACGGCCCTGCTGGTGACGGCGTCCATCGCCGCGATCGCCGCGAACCTGGTCAACAATCTGCCGGCCACCCTCCTGATGATCGGCGCCCTCGGGCCGGGCGCACCGACCGGACTGCTCCTGGCGATGCTGATCGGGGTGAACCTCGGGCCGAACCTGACCTACACCGGGTCCCTGGCAACGCTGCTGTGGCGCCGGGTCGCGACCCGCTGTGGGCAGCCGCCTTCGCTGCACACCTTCACGATGCTCGGCCTGATCAGCACCCCCCTGACCATCGTCGGCGCCGTCGCCGCGCTGTGGCTGGCGCTCTGACACGCTGCCGAAGGACTCGCGTCGGGTCAGCAGGCGGCGAACTCGGCGACGTGATCCTGCGCCCACGTCGCGAAGCTGCGCGGACCGTGGCCGGTGAGGAGCCGGACGTCGTCCGTGAGCTCGACGGGCGTGCCGTCGTTGGACTGCCACAACTTCAGGAGCGCGTCGGCGTAGTCCGCCGGGACATACTCGGCCATCTCGGCCTTCCAGGCGTCACGGGTGACGTGGTTGACCGCGATGGGCCTGCCGATGACATCTTCGAGGACATCGATCTGCGCGGCGAAGGTGACGGATTCGGCACCGGAGAGGGTGTACGCACAACCCGCGAGGCCGGGATCGGTGAGCACGGCCAGCGCGGCCTCGGCCACGTCCGCCTCGTGGATCGGGTCGTTGTGGGCGCCGGGGTACGGCAGGCTCACCGGGCTGCCGGACCTGATGGGCCACGCCCAGGCCTGCGCATTGCCCGCGAACGCGCCGGGGCGGAGCAGCGTCGTGCGGATCGGCGACGCCAGCAGGGCGTTCTCGACGTCGAGGTGAGACCTGGCCATGATGTCGGTGGCGGCATCCGGCGCGAGGACGGACGACGAGGACAGCAGCACGACGTGCTCGACGCCCGCCGCCGTCGCCGCGGCGATGAAGGCATCGATCTGTTGGGCCGCGGCGTAGAGGAAGACCGAGGTCACCCCGTCCAGCGCGGCGGCGAAGTCGGCGGGGTCGGTCAGGTCGCAGCGGATCGTGGACGGGTCCTGCGGGTTGCTGGAGGCCGCGCGGTGCGGCAGCCCCCTGGCGTCGAGGAGTGCGATGAGGCGCTGGGCGACAGCGCCGCGGCTGCCGGTGACGAGGATGGTCATGGGGTTCCCTTCATTGGAGTACTCTATGTGCACTACGCAGATTCTGCGTGACGCATTCTCTGCGTGACGCAGATAAATTTAGGCAAGGAGGTCCCCGGTGTCAACCCGTGCAAAGTTGTTGGAACAGATCGCCGTCGACAGCCAGCGGCATTACGCCGACTACACGCTGTTCAACCAGGCGATGGCAGATCACCTCGGCCTGCACCCCACCGACCTGCAATGCGTCGCACTGCTCGATGTCGAGCCGGGCCCGGTGAGCACCGGCGAGATCGCCAGGCTGACCGGACTGACCTCGGGGTCGGCGACCCGCCTTGTCGACCGGATGGCCAAGGCAGGACTCGTGGAACGCCACGCCGATCCGCAGGACCGGAGGAAGTCACTGGTCACGCTGGCCCCCGAGGCCAGGGCGCGGATCGGCGCGGCCTGGGACGTGCCGGGGAAGGCCTTCGGGGCGGTGCTGGAGACCTACAGCGACGAGGAGCTGGCGATCATCGCGGACTACCTCGAGCGGGCGGGGGCCGTCGGGCGGGCACAGGCGGAGCGCCTCGTAAGCCCGGACGCGTCCTGACACGGTCCCCCGAGATCACGAAGCGCCCCGCCTCCACACCAGGGAGACGGGGCGCTTCGCGTCGGATGCGATCCGGCGGGTCCGGTCAGACGGTCGCGGGGACCTTCTCCGCGGACGGCGGCAGATCGGGATCCTCTTCGGCGAACGGGTCACCGTTGCGCGGCGCGTTGTAGAGCTCCTCGTCGAGGATCCCCTCCCGCTTGGCGACGATGGTCGGGACCAGCGCCTGCCCGGTGACGTTGAGCGCAGTGCGGCCCATGTCGACGATCGGCTCGACGGCCAGCAGCAGTCCGACGCCCGCGAGCGGCAGACCAAGGGTGGACAGGGTCAGCGTGAGCATCACGGTGGCACCGGTGGTGCCCGCGGTGGCGGCCGAACCGATCACCGAGACCACGACGATCAGCAGGTAGTCCGTCAGGCTCAGGTCGACGCCGTAGAACTGGGCCACGAAGATCGCGGCGATGGCCGGGTAGATGGCGGCGCAGCCGTCCATCTTGGTGGTCGCGCCGAGCGGCACCGCGAACGACGCGTACTCGCGCGGCACGCCGAGGTTGCGCTCGGTGACCCGCTCGGTCAGCGGCAGGGTGCCGATCGAGGACCGGGACACGAACCCGAGCTGGGTGGCAGGCCACACGCCCGAGAAGAACTGCTTGACCGAGAGTCCGTGCACGCGAACGAGAATCGGGTACACGACGAAGAAGACGATGGCCAGGCCGATGTAGACGGCCAGCGTGAACACACCCAACTGACCGATCGCGTCCCACCCGTAGGTGGCCACGGCCTTCGCGATCAGCGCGGCGGTCCCGATCGGGGCGAGGCGGATGATCCACCAGAGCACCTTCTGCACGATCGCGAGCAGCGAGGCGTTCAGCTCCAGGAACGGCTCGGCCTTCTTCCCCACCTTGAGCGCCGCGATCCCGACCGCGATCGCGATGACCAGCAGCTGCAGGACGTTGAAGCTCAGCGACGTGGTCGCGGCGCCCGCGTCGGTGACCGTCGTCTTCGCACCGAGCGCGAGGAAGTTCTGCGGCACCAGGCCGGTGACGAACGCCCACCAGGAGCCGGAGCCCTTCGGCACTCCGGCATCGTCGGGATTGACCGAGGTGTTCGAGCCGGGCTGGGTGATCAGCCCGACCGCGATGCCGATGAGCACCGCGATGAACGCGGTGATCGCGAACCACAGCAGGGTCTGGACGGCGAGACGGGCGGCGTTGGCCACCTGGCGGAGATTGGCGATGGAGCTGACGATCGCCGTGAAGACCAGCGGGATCACCGCGACTGTCAGCAGCGCGACGTAACTCGAGCCGATGGTGGTGACCGTGCCGGTCAGCCAGTTCGCGCTGCCGTCGTCCGCCTTGGGCATCGAACGGGCCAGCAGCCCGATGAGGACGCCTGCGATCAGGCCGGCGACGATCTGCGGGCCGAAGGAGGTTGCCCAACCGGGCAGACGCCTGGTGCGGGTGAGGGTGGGGGCCGACATGTGACGGACCTTTCGTGAAGGGTGCGCAGCTGAAGGCACGCTCGTTCCAGCGTGGGTGCGCGAGGAGTGCTGACGGGGGCCAGACCCGGGACAGACGTCGACCGGGTGACACAAGCGGATGGGTCAGCGCGTACAGACAGCGCTCGCCTGCAGACAGTTGTCGACATACCGTCGACTGGTCAGCAGCGAGTTCACCCGGAGCATGTTACTCCCGCTAAGAAACGCGCCGCGCGCCCGTGCGCGATTTGTACCCCGATTGGGGTACAGATCACTCACGGGCGGCGCAGCCGCACTACAGGTGCGAGGTGTCGTTGACCAGGCGCACCGAGGCGCCGCCGTCGGGGTAGAACTCGGCGATGGACAGCGAGGCCAGGTCCAGGTGCAGCCGGTAGAGCAGGGACGGCCCGACATCGAGCGCCATCTGCAGCAGGGTCTTGATGGGCGTGACGTGCGAGACCAGCAGCAGGTTCGCGCCGGGGAACTCGGCCACCAGCTCGTCGCGCACCCGCTCGATGCGCGCTCGCACCTCGTCGAAGCTCTCGCCGCCGGGCGGCCGGACGGAGGTGTCGGAGATCCACCGACGGTGCAGCTCCGGGTCGCGAGCGGACGCCTCCCCGAAGGTCAGCCCCTCCCAGTCACCGAAGTCCGTCTCGATCAGGCCCTCGTGGACCCGGACCGGCAGGGCGAGCTCGGCGGCGACCGCCTCGGCGGTCTGTCGCGCGCGCCCCAGCGGCGACGTCAGGACCGCCGTGATGCCGCCGCGCTCGCCGATCCGCTTCGCGGCCGCGCGGGCCTGCGTCAGACCGAGGTCGGTCAGCTCGGGATTACCGCGGCCGGAGTAGCGACGCTCGACCGACAGCGCGGTCTGCCCGTGGCGCAGCAGCAGCATCCTGGTCGGCTTGCCCAGCGCGCCCGTCCATCCCGGCGACACCGGGGCGGGCGCCTGCTTCTCGCTTCCCGCCGCGGCCGCCGCGGGGGCGGGGGCCGTCAGGTTCGTCGGCTTGCCGTCCATGGCCTCGTTCGCGAGCCCGTCGGCGTGCGAGTTCTCGGCCCGCGGGATCCAGGTGTAGTCCACCCGGTCGAAACCGGCGGCCAGCTCGCCCGCCTGCCTGGCGAGCGGCTTCATGTCCGGGTGCTTGACCTGCCAGCGCCCGGACATCTGCTCGACGACCAGCTTCGAGTCCATCCGCACCGACACCGAACGGGCGCCGAGCTCGGCGGCCGCGGTCAGCCCGGCGATCAGCCCCCGGTACTCGGCGACGTTGTTGGTCGCGATGCCGATGGATTCGCCGCGTTCGGCCAGCACCCGGTCGTGGTCGGAGTCGAAGACGACAGCGCCGTAGCCGGCAGGCCCCGGGTTCCCGCGTGACCCGCCGTCGGCCTCGACGAAGACATGTCCGGGCCCGGAGCTCCCGGACCGGGTCACAGCCCGGATTCCTTGGTACGCACCATGATCGCGTTGCACTCGGGGCAGCGGATCAGCGTCTCGGGGTCGGCCTTCGCGATGCGGGAGATCTCGCCGCGGTCGATCTCGATCCGGCAGGCGCCACACCGGCGGGCCTGCAGCAGCGCGGCGCCGGGGCCGCCCGCCGACCGCTGACGGTCGTAGATGGCCAGCAGGTCGGCCGGGAACTCCGGCTCGAGCGCGGCCCGATCGGCCACGCACCGCTGCTCGGCCGCGTCGAGATCGGCGGCGGCGTCGTCGCGGCGACGGGAGGCGTCGATCAGGGCGTCGTCGATCTGGCTCAGCTGCGCGCCCGCGTGCTCGTAGTCGGACTGGGAGGCCTCGCGGCGCTCCATCACCTCGAGCAACTCGTCCTCGAGGATCGACTGCCTGCGCTCGAGGCTGCCGAGCTCGTGCTCCAGCTCGGTGAGCTGCTTGGCCCCGACCGTGCCGCTCTGGAGCAGCTTCCGGTCGCGCTCCTCGCGCTGACGGACGGCGTCCACCTCGCCCTCGAGCTTCTTGATGTCCCGATCCAGGTCGTCGAGGACGATCTCCACCGCGACCGCGGCGTCCTTGCGCGCCACGCGGTCGGACTCGAGGCGCTGCACCTCTTCCTGCTCGGGCAGCGTCCGGCGGCGGTGCGCGATCCTGGCCAGCTCGGTATCCACCGCGGCGAGGTCGAGCAACTTGGCCTGAATCCGGGGTTCGACGTTCACTCGGGAGGGCTCCTGCTTGTGCTGAGTGGGGATATTGGCCCCGCTACCGTACCGCTCTGCGGGGCGCCGACAGTACAGCTGCGCAGGGTCACCGCGCCCGCGCGACGAATACCTCGATTCCGTCGAGGACGCACCGCAGTCCGAGCTCGAGCCCGTCCCCGTCTCCCGGCTCGAATGCGCCGCCGTCGATGGCGTCGATCAGCGCGGGATAGTCGTCCCGGCGCCGATCGACGATCGACGTGACCGAACCGAGCCACTCCCCGCGCCACAGCTCGGCCGTCGCGTCGGGCAACGCCGCCTGACCGGCGACGCCTCGCACATGCCCGAGAAGCAGCAGGAACAGTTGGTGGACATCACGGTGCGCCAGCCCGGTCTCGGCGAATGCGCGCAGCGCGGAATCCATCCAGCCGAGCTGATTCGGACCCATCACCCCCTCGTCGCCGGTCGACGCGAGCACCCAGGGGCGCCGCACGAAGAGGCGGTGGAGCTCGCGCGCCCACGCCTCCAGCCGCGGCCGCCAGCCGCCCTCGATGTCGCCGAGGTCGGGCGGCGGGCCGATCGCCTCGTCCAGCATCAGCGTGAGCAGCGTCGCCTTGTCGGGGACGTAGCGGTACAGCGACGTCGTGGTGAACCCGAACTCGGCGGCCACTCGCTGCAGCGACACCGCGTCGAGCCCACCCGCATCGGCGATGGCGACGGCGGCCGCGACCACCTCGCGGACGCTCAGGCTCGGGCGCCGCCCCCGGCGCGCGGGTTCCTCGTCTCGCCACAGCAGCTCGAATGCCCTGGTCATCTGCTCTCCTCCGTTGACACCGCGGCCCGCCATTGACCGCAAACAGAAACTGTGTATAACCTACACTCAATCGTGAACGGCATTCACAGTGAATGCGATTCGCACTTACTATATGGAGGCACCCATGATCGAGTCGACAACGGCACGCAGCGGCAACGTCCTCATCTCGGGGGCCAGCCTGGCCGGCCCCGCCCTGGCGTTCTGGCTGCACCGGTTCGGTTTCTCCGCCACCGTCGTCGAGCGCGCACCGCGATTGCGCGAGGGCGGCCAGGCTGTCGACTTCCGTGGCGCGGCGCACCTGCAGATGCTGACCCGGATGGGCCTGCTCGACGAGATCCGCGCACTCCGGACCCCTGGCGGCCGACTGAACGTCATCGACGCCGACGGCCGGACGGTGGCCAGCCTGCCCCCCGAGTTCACCGGCGGCGACGTCGAGATCCAGCGCGGCGACCTCGCCCAGCTGCTGTTCGACAAAACCGAGGCCTACACCGAGTACGTCTTCGGCGACTCGATCACCGGACTCACCGACACCGACGAGGGCGTGCACGTCACCTTCGAGCACGGCGCACCGCGCACCTTCGACCTGGTGATCGGCGCCGACGGCCTGCACTCCAATGTCCGCAAGCTGACCTTCGGTGACGAGTCCCGGTTCCTCACCCAGTCCGGCTACTACGTCGCGATCTTCAACGCACCCAACACGATCGGTCTCGGCGACGACACCGTCCTCTACAACGAGCCGGGCGTCGGCGTGATGGCGTACGGCACAAGGAGCGGCGACGAGTGCGAGGTCATGTGCCTGTTCGAGTCGGCCGCCATCGACTACGACCACCGCGACATCGACCAGCAGAAGCGGATACTCGCCGACGTGATGGCCGGCGTCGGCTGGCAGACGCAGACCCTGATGCGCGAGCTCGAGTCCGCGACGAGCTTCTACTTCGACTCGATCAGCGTGGTCGAGATGGACCGCTACAGCGAGGGCCGGATCGCCCTGATCGGCGACGCCGGCTACGGCGCCACCTGCGGCGGGATGGGTGCGGGCATGTCGCTGATCAGCGCCTATGTGCTGGCCGCCGAGCTGGCCGCAGCGGACGGCGACCACCGCGCCGCGTTCGCGCGGTACGAGGAGCAGATCCGCGGTTACGCGACGGCCTGCCAGAAGGTCGCCAAGGGCGCCGGTCCGAGCCTCGCCCCGCCGACCGCGAAGAAGCTCGGCCAGCGCAACCGGATGTTCAAGGTGCTGACCTTCGGCCCGCTGAGCAGGGTGCTGGCCTGGATGTCCACCCGAGCGGCGAACGCCATCGACGTCAGCCGCTACGAGAGCGTGCCCGAGCGGGTACGGGCGACGAGCTAGCAGCCGCCCAGGGTCCACGGGTCGGTGCGGACCGCGGACACGGCGCTCGCCCAACCCGGGGTCCCGGCGAACCGGGCGTCGAGCACTCCCCTGGCCTGCGCGCACCAGGGGAACTCGCTGGCCCAGTGCGCGACGTCGACCAGCGCGGGGCCGCCCGCGCGCACGTGCTCGTCCGCGGGGTGATGACGCAGGTCGGCCGTCACGTAGGCGTCCACACCGCGGGCGGCGGCGACGCCGAGCAGCGAGTCGCCCGATCCACCGCACACCGCCACCGTCCGCACCTGCGCGTCCGGGTCCCCCGCCGCGCGCACGCCCCAGGTGGTCTCGGGCAGCGCGGCCCGCACCCGGGCGGTGAACTGCCGCAACGTCTCCGGTGCCGCGAGCTCACCGATCCGGCCGATGCCCCGCGGCGACCCGGTGTCCGCCAGCTCGAGGACGTCGAAGGCCGGCTCCTCGTAGGGGTGGGCGTCGCGCAGCGCGCCGAGCACCCGGCGTCGCAGCGACCGCCTGGCCACCACCTCCACCCGGTCCTCGGCGACCCGCTCGAGCCGGCCGACCTCGCCCAGCGCCGGGGTCGCGGCCGCGCCTGGGAGGAATTGTCCGGTGCCGGTGACCGTCCAGCTGCAGTCGCGGTAGTCCCCGACCTCGCCCGCGCCCGCGGCGAAGAGCGCCCCGCGCACGGCGTCGGTGTCCGTCGTCGGGACCATCACCACCCACTTGTCGAGCGGCTCGGACGGCGCCGGGTCCAGCGGGCCCGTCACCGTCAGGCCAAGGGCCAGCGCCAGCGCGTCGGACACCCCGGGATCGGCGGAGTCGGCGTTGGTGTGCGCGGTGTACAGCGCGCACCCGGACCGGATCAGCCGGTGCACCAGCGCACCCTTCGGGGTGTGCGCGCCGACGGTGTCCACCCCGCGCAGCAGCAGCGGATGGTGCACGAGCAGCAGTTGCGCGCCCCAGGTCAACGCCTCCTCGACCACCGACTCGGTGGCGTCGACGGCGATCAGCACCCGGCTGACCTCGTCGGCCGGGTCGCCGCACACCAGGCCGACGGAGTCCCAACTCTCGGCCAGCGCGGGCGGATAGGCCAGCTCCAGCGCATCGATCACCTCGGCCAGCCGAACAGCCATCACAGCACCTCTCTCATCGCGTCGACCAACACCCGCGCCTGGGCGGACTCCCGGACCGCGACCCGCAGGTGGTCGGGGCCGAGGCCGGGGAAGGTGTCACATCGGCGCACCGCGATCCCCTTGTCCCGCAGCCGCGCTCGCACCGCCTCGCCGTCCGGCACCCGCAGCAGCAAGAACGGCGCCCGCGCCGGACCGTGCACGGCGACGCCCGCCTCGGTCAGCATCGCCACCATCTCCGCGCGCTCGGCCTCGATCACGTCGGCCTCGCGGCGAGCCCACGCGACGGCGGCCGGCTCGCTGCACGCCCGGATCGCCTCCACCTGCAGGCTGCCGAGCGGCCAGTGCGCCCTGCCGACCTGCAGGCGTGCCAACAACTCCGGCGGACCGAGCACGTACCCGCACCGCAGCCCCGCCAGCGCGAACGTCTTGGTCAGGCTGCGCAGAACCAGCACGTCGGGCAGGGACAGCCCGGCCAGCGACTCCGGCTCGCCCGGCACAGCGTCCCCGAACGCCTCGTCGACCACCAGGATCCGGCCGGGCCTGCGCATCGCCAGGATGTCCGCGGCGGGGTGCAGCACCGACGTCGGGTTGGTCGGGTTGCCGATCACCACCAGGTCCGCGTCCTCGGGGACCGCGGCCGGATCGAGCCGGTACGGCTCGTCCAGCATCACCGTCGTGACTGCGACGCCCGCCTCCCGCAGCGCCCACTCGGGCTCGGTGAACGACGGGTGGATCAGCGCCGCCCCCGCGGGCGCGAGCCGCGGCAGCATGGCGAAACCCTCGGCGCCACCCGAGAGCAGCAGCACCTCGTCGCGGCGGCGGCCGTGCCGCGCGGCGACCTGGTCCCGCGCGGCCTCCTCCGCGGCAACCTCCGGGTATCGGCCCAGCGTTCCCAGCGCCTCGACCAGGCGTCGGCGCAGCCAGTCGGGCGGCCCGTCGCCGCGCACGTTGACGGCGAAGTCGAGCAGTCCGGGTTCGGCGTCGATATCGCCGTGATGCCGCAGGTCGGTCCACTGCGGGGAGCGGGTGTCCACGAGGGGAGTTTATGGCGGTCGCATCGCCCGGCAGGACAACGGGCAGGATGAAGGCGTGAGCCCCACCGTGACACTCTTCGACCTCGACGGCACCCTCACCGATTCGGCGCCGGGCATCGTGGCCGGCTTCCGGCACGCGCTGGCCGCGGTCGGCGCCCCCGAACCCGACGGCGCCCTGCTGGACCGGATCGTCGGGCCGCCGATGGTGGACACCCTGCGCTCGCTCGGGCTCGACGAGGAGACCACCCAGCGTGCCTTCGCCAGCTACCTCGAGCGCTACGACGAGGTCGGCTGGGCGGAGAACGCGGTGTTCGACGGCATCGGCGACCTGCTCGCCACCGCCGCGGGCCGCGGGTCCCGGCTGGCGGTCGCGACGTCCAAGTCGGAACGGTTCGCGCGCCGGATCCTCGAACACTTCGCGCTCGCCGAGCACTTCGAGGTGATCGCCGGGGCCTCCGACGACACCTCGCGGCGCGCGAAGGTCGACGTGATCGAGCACGCGCTCCGCGGGCTCGGCATCGAACCGATCGACGCGCGCAGCGGCGGCACCCCCGACGTGGTGATGGTCGGCGACCGGGAACACGACGTGCACGGCGCCGCGCACTGGGGCATCCCGACGGTGTTCGTCGGCTGGGGCTACGGATCCGCCGCGGAGGCCGAGGGCGCCCGCTGGTCGGTGGACACCGTCGACGACCTCGGGAGGCTCCTCCATGCCGGCTGAGACGAGCGCGGCGACGGCGAAGGTCGCCGACGTCCCGCTGCACATCACCTTCGTCTGCACCGGCAACATCTGCCGGTCCCCGATGGCCGAGAAGATCCTGCTCGGACACCTGCGCGAGGCGGGCCTCGACGGGCGGGTCCGGGTGTCGAGCGCGGGCACCGGCGACTGGCACGTCGGGCACGAGGCCGACCACCGCACCAACGCGGTGCTGCGCGGACACGGCTACCCCACCGGGCACCGGGCGGCACAGGTCGACCGCGACCATCTCGACGCCGACCTGGTGGTCGCGCTCGACACCGGCCACGACCGCGCGCTGGCGCATCTCGGGGTGCCGACGGAGCGGCGTCGTCTGCTGCGGAGCTTCGATCCCGACGCGGACGGCGACTCGGTGCCGGACCCGTACTACGGCGACCGCGCCGACTTCGAGCTCGTGCGCGAGCAGATCGAGGCCGCCGTGCCCGGACTGCTGCGGTGGGTACGCGAGCAGCGCTGAATCGGACACCGGTCGACCGGGCCGGTCGGCGCGGCAAGTACCGTGGAACCGTGCGAAGGCTGAAGTTTCTGCTGCGTCCGGGCTGGTTGGCGCTGGCCGCCGTCGTCGCCGGGTTCGCCTTCATGTGCTTCACCGTGCTCGCCCCGTGGCAGCTCGGCAAGAACACCGACACCGAGCACCGCAACCGGCTGATCGAGGAGTCGAGCAACGCCGAACCGGTGCCCGTCGAGTCGATCCTGCCCGAGTCGGGACCGCTGGACCGGGACGACGAGTGGCGCCAGGTGACCCTGACCGGCAGCTACCTGCCCGGCAGCGACGTCCTGATCCGGCTGCGCTCGATCGAGGATTCGCCCGCCTACGAGGTCATCACCCCGCTGCGGTTGACCGATGGCCGGATCGTCCTGGTCAACCGCGGGTACGCCCGCCCGGAACAGGGCGCCGTGCCGCCGTCGTTCGCGCCCGCGCCAACCGACCAGGTGACCGTCACCGCGCGGGCGCGGGTCTCGGAGGGCACCGTGCCGGGCAAGGACCCGATCCGGGAGAACGGCTACGAGCAGGTCTATTTCATCGACGCGGGCCAGATCGGTGCCACGCTCGGCCTCGAGCCCGTCGACGCCTACTTCCAGCTCGCCCCCGACCAGCCGGGCGGCCTGAAGCCGATCCCGCTGCCCCAGCTCGATGCGGGCCCGTACCTGTCGTACGGGTTGCAGTGGCTGGCGTTCGGGATCATGGCCCCGCTCGGGCTGATCTACTTCGCGCGCGCCGAGATCCGCGAACGCCGCCGCTCCCGCACGGCACAGCCGACGGCGGCCCCCTCCGCCCCGGCGCCCGCCGCCGAACCCGCGGGCGCCACCGACGACATCACGCTGCCGCGGCGCCGGTTCGGCCGCTCACCGCAGCCCGAGCCCGCGGCGCTGACCGCGACGGAGGCGAAGCTCGCCGATCGCTACGGCAAGCGCCGCTGACCCGAGCGCGGCGCCGATCTGTACCGCCGAGGAGAGCCGCACCACCCTCCGCAGGTCCGCGGTGGCCGGCGGCGGACCGTCGCCGAGCGTCGGCCGCTCCTCGACGCCGTGCGGGTACTCGGTGCGACCGCCGAGCCGCACCCCGAGCGCGCCCGCCATCGACGCCTCGGCGACACCGGCATTGGGGCTGGGATGCGCCGCCGCGTCCCGCCGCCACGCCGCCGCCGCTGCGGCGGGCGAACCGCCCACGACCGGCGCGGTGAGCACGGCCAGCAGCCCGGTCACGCGGGCGGGCACGAGATTCACCAGGTCGTCGAGCCGGGCCGCCGCCCAGCCGAAGCGCAGGTACCGCTCCGAGCGGTAGCCGATCATCGCGTCGAGGGTGTTGATCGCGCGGTAGCCGAGCGCGCCGGGCGCGCCCGCGACGGCCGCCCAGAACAGCGGCCCGACGGTGGCGTCGGAGGTGTTCTCGGCGACCGATTCGACGGTGGCCCTTGTCAGGCCCTCGGTGTCGAGGGAGTTCGGGTCGCGCCCGCACAGCGACGGGATGAGCGCGCGGGCCGCGGCGAGGTCGCCGCCCTCGACGCGCGCGGCCATGTCGGCGCCGACGCGGGCCAGGGAGGTGCCGCCGAGCGCGGTCCAGGTCGCGGCCGCGGTGATCGCGGTCTCCCCCGCCCAGCCCAGCCCGCGCCCGAATCGCACGGCGACCAGGGTCACGCCCGTGACCGCACCGACCAGGACGGCGGTGTGGACGGTGCCCGCCGCGCGCCGATCGGCGTACGTGCGCCGTTCGAGGAGCGCCGCGGTCTGACCGAACCCGGCCACCGGGTGCCACCGCACGGGGTCGGCCACGGCCCGATCCGCCGCGTACCCGAGCAGGATCCCGGCCGCCCTCGCCGTCGCGCGACCGCTGAAGTTCACGCCGGTATTTCTATCAACGGCATCGGGTTCGCCTCCCGGCGGGCCAGGGCGGCCGGTCCGGGTCGGCCTCGGGGTCTCGTCATACCCGGGGATGATGCGGGGCCACCTGGAGTCCGGCGACGGTCCGATGACTCGGACACCCCGCATCGGCGACGGTGGAACCATGACCATCCCGACCCCGCTACCCGTCCTGTCCGTGCACGCCCTCGGCAAGTCCTTCGGGCAGGCCCCGGTGCTCCGCGACGTCAGCCTGGAGATCCAGGCCGGCACCGCGACCGCGATCATGGGCCCGTCCGGATCGGGCAAGTCGACCCTGCTGCACTGCATGTCGGGGATCGTCAAACCGGACTCCGGCGCGGTGTTGCTCGCGGGGCAACACATCCAGAACCTCGGCGAGAACGACCGCAGCCGGCTCCGGCGCGAGGCCTTCGGCTTCGTCTTCCAGTCCGGGCAGCTGCTCCCGGAACTGCCCGCGATCGAGAACGTCGCGCTGCCGCTGATCCTCAACGGCGCCTCCATCCGCGACGCCAGGGCCACCGCGAACACCTTCTTCGCGCCGCTCGGCCTGGACGGTCTGCAGGACCGTCGGCCGGGCCAGATGTCCGGCGGGCAGTCGCAGCGGGTGGCGATCGCCCGCGCCCTTGCGACCAAACCCTCGGTGCTGTTCGCGGACGAGCCGACCGGCGCGCTGGACGCGCAGACCAGCTGGGAGGTGATGCGCCTGCTGCGGGAGTCGGCACAGCAGATCGGGTCCGCCCTCGTGGTGGTCACCCACGACCTCGAGGTGGCCCGCTGGTGCGATCGCACGCTGGTGATGCAGGCCGGTTCCCTGGTCGCGCAGCAGGTGGCGGCATGAGCGCCACCGCCCGCGTCGCCCTGCTGACGGTGCGGGGCGAGGGCCGAAAGGCGATCAGCACCTACGCCCTTCCTGTCACCGCCTTCGCCGCCTCCACCGCGCTGCTGCTCACGGTCCTCGGCGGGTACGGCGCCTTCGACGGCCGCACCGGGGAGCCGGAGGCGCAGATGTACCTCTCCCTCGCGGGCGTGGCCTCGGTCCTCATGGTGGTGCCCGCCGTGACCCTCGGACTCGCCGCGGCGCGACTCGGTGCGCGGCGCCGGGACGAGCGGCTCGCGGCGCTGCGGCTGATCGGCGCCACCCCGCGCCAGATCGTCGCCCTGTGCTCTGCCGAATCGGGTGCGCAGGGCCTGGTCGGCGCGCTGATCGGCGTGGTCGGCTATCTCGCCGCGCTGCCACTGGTCGCGCAGCTGCGGTTCCAGGGCCGCACCTTCGACCTCGCCGAGCTCTGGGTCGGCGTCCTGCCGCTGCTCGGGGTGGTGCTCGGGATGACGGCGCTGGCCGCGCTCACCTCGATGCTCGGCATGCGGCAGGTGTTCGTCAGCCCGCTCGGCGTCGCACAGGGCAATCCCCGGCCCGCGCCCAAGGCCCTCATCGCCGTGCTCGCCGTCGCGGTCCTGATCGGGTGGACCGCCGTCGGCGGCGCGATGCCGGGCGTCGCGGCCATCCTGGTGGGGCTCGCGGTCTGCTTCGGCGTCGTCGCCCTGATCGGACCGTTCGTGATCTCCCTGCTGGGCCGCATCATGCTCGCCCGGTCGAGGGACGCCGCCTCGCTGATCGCCGCGCGCCGGGTGCTCGACAACCCGAAATCCGTGTGGCGCACCGTCAGCGGCGTCACGATGGCCGCCTTCGTCGCGGCGGGCACCTCGTTGCTCGCCGCGATCGGCGACGGTGAGGGCCAGGAGCTCCAGCCGGGTCAGGAGTTCATCTTCGCGGACATGCGGACCGGCGTGCTGTTCACCCTCGGCGCGACCTTCGCGCTCGCCGCGATCTCCTCGGCGCTCACCCAGGTGTCGACGATCCTGGACAACCGGCAGGTCTACCGAAGCCTCGCGCTGGCAGGCACCCCCGTCGAGGTGATGGACCGGGCCCGGATCCGGCAGGTCCGCACCCCGGTCGTGGTGATGGCGCTGGCGGGCGCGGGCGGCGCGCTGCTGTTCCTGTTCCCCCTCGCGGGCGCCGTCGTCCTCACCACCCCGATGGCGTTGGTGCAGCTCGGCGTCACGCTGGCGGCGGGCATCGCCCTGGTGCTGGCAAGCGCGCTCGTGGCCCGACCGGTGATGCGCCGGGTGCTCGCCGATTAGGCTCTGACCGATGAACGCCCCTGCGCCAAGGAGGAAGTGGATCCTCGCCCTCGGCGCGGGGGCCGCCGTCGCGGTGGGTGTGGCGCTGGTGACGACGGACCGGTGGACGGTCACCGAACCCGCGGCGCGGGTCGACCCGCGGGCGATGACGGTCGAGTACGTGTACGACGGCGACACGGTGCGGACGCGCGACGGCAAGGGAGAACTGACGGTCCGGGTGCTGGGCATCGACACCCCCGAGACCGTGAAGGCGGGATACACCGTCGGATGCTGGGGACCGGAGTCCACCGCCTACGCCCGCGCCGCGCTCGACGGTGTCGCGGTGCGGGTCTCGACCGATCCCCTGGCGGACGCCGTCGACGACTACGGCCGCACCCTCGCCTACCTGACACTGCCCGACGGCTCCGACTACGGGACCGCCGCCGTCCGGACCGGGATGGCCAAGGCGTATGCCTACGGCCGCAGCACCGGTCGGCTGACCGAGGACATTGCGCGGGCCGAGGGCGAGGCACGAGCCGCGGGCGCCGGCCTGTGGGGGCCGCCCTGCGCAGGGATCACGGATTCGGTCCCGCTGGAAGGGAACTGACAGCTACCGGTCAGCCGCTGCGACGGATCCGGGCGAGGGCGCCCGCGGCGATGACGAGCCACAGCAGTCCGAGCGCGATGGTCCAGCCGACGCTCTCCAGCCGGGCCGCCGCCAACCCGAGGCCGAAGGCCAGCACCGCGAGCCCGACCAGCGTCAGCACCGCTCCCATCTTCATCGGTCAAGCGTACGTCGGCGGACGGTCACGAGCCGGGGAATGTCGGTGGCGTCCGCCCCGTCTGGTAGTCATGGCGGGCACACATCCCAAAAGGAGTACCACCACCCATGACGAACCCCGGCGGACCCCCTCCCGGTTGGTATCCCGATCCCGAGCCGAGCGGAGCCGCGGAATTCCAGCGCTACTGGAACGGCGACGAATGGACCCTGACAACGCGCCCCGTGCCGCCGGATTCGACCGCCACCACCCTGCTGCCGGTCATCCCGGCCGAGCCGGAGCCCGAACCGGAGCCGGAGCCCGCGCCGAAGAAGAAGTCGAAGACCGTCCCGCTGCTGGTGGCAGGCGCGGCCGCGGTGGCAGTGCTCGCCGTCACCGCAGGCGTGATGGGCTCGGCGACGAGCGAACCCGCCTCCTCCCCGACCATCTCGAGGACCGTGCCAACGACGACGGCGCGCCCGTCCACGCCCGCGACCACGCCGGCCCGCTCATCTGCGGTGCCCGCGCCCGTGAAGCCGGCGCCGCTGGTCGACGTGCCGAGGCCGACGACCTACGTTCCTGACGTCCCCCTCACCACCCGTGCGCCCGCGCCCGCCTACGTTCCGGATACTTCGGCACGTATGCCCGCCCCGCCGCCGGTGATCACGAAACCCCAGCCGCTCGTCGAGGCGCCCTCGCCGTCGGGCAAGTTCTCATCGTGCGAGGACGCGATCGCGGCGGGAGCCGCACCGATGTACAAGGGCGACCCCGGATACAGCCCCAAACTGGACCGGGACAAGGACGGCATCGCCTGCGACAAGTAGGGCCGCCCATCCGTGGGGCGGCGCGAGTTCCCGCGCCGCCCCACGGATCGCGCACGCTGCACGGCGCGCGAAACGCGAAGCCGCGCCGGGGAATCCGTGATCAGGCGGGCAGATCCCGGACCCGTCGCGCCGGATTCCCGGCGTACAGGCCGTTCGGCTCGCAGTCCTTGGTCACCACCGCACCCGCGCCGATCATGCAACCGGGCCCGACGGTGACGCCGGGCAGGATCGTCGCCCTCGCACCGATCCAGCAGCCGTCCCCGACGACGATCGGCAGGTCGTAGACGCGACCACCACGCCCGTCCGCCGGGCCCATCTCGTGGGTGCTGGTGATGAAGGCGGCCTGATGCCCGACCGCAACCTGCCTGCCCAGCGTGATCGGCGCGGTGCCGTCGAAGAACACGCCCCTGTTCACGAAGGTGCCGAGGCCCATCCGGATGTCCTTGCCGCCGAAGTGACATCCCGCGTAGATCCCGGCTCCCCACACCTTGGCGCCACCGGCGAGCAGCAACAGGATGCGCAGCCACACCGGGACGAGCCGCCAGGACTGGACGATGTTGATCAGACGCACACAGGTGACCCTAGTCCGTGCGATCCGGCCGATCCCCGTGCGCGGGACGAGCCAAAGCCGCGCCATTTCGTACGGCGGATACAGAATTTGGGAGTGTCCGAGGCACAGAAGTGGGTTCAACCCGACCACGTAATGGCAGGATTCACGAGTCAGATCCGTCGGGAATGGAGATGCGTTGTGGCCGCAATGAAAGTGAAGACCGCCAGGAAGAGACTGAAGAAGCTGATCCGGAGGGCAAACGATGAGTCCGCCGCGATCGAGATCGGCGGCAAGCACGGTAGCGCTGTCCTGATCTCACGGTCCCACTACGAGGCGCTCCGAGAAACCTCGTACCTGCTGCGGTCGCCGGATCTGCTCGAGAGCCTGCGTCGGGCGGGCGCCCGGGAGCGGCTCCTCGACGACCTGTACGGCACGCCCGCAGAGCGGACCGATCAGATCGCGTGACCGGCAGGCGAAGGCGTCACACCTCGGAATCACCCACTGCAAGCCGCATCGCCGCATAGGCACCGCCCGCCTCGGTGTCCGGTGGGACGACCAGCAACGCCAGCCGTGACCCGTCGGTCCCGAACAGGTACATGACGTTCTGTGGCTGACCGTCCACCGGGCCGCAGACGAGCACTCCGTCGTGCCGATCGAGGCCGCGTTGCGTGACACTGCGCGGATTCCACGCGAAGGCAACCCGGGCTGTGCGGCCGAGATGTGATGCGACAGCACTGATCACGTCATGCAGCTCCAACGTCAAGTTCGCGGTCCACGGCCACCACGCGCCGTCGACCAGACCGGGCGACGCGCCTCGAGCCCGAAGGAGAACGCGCGATGTGCGGGTTGCCGGTTCGAAGGGTTGGAGGCCGTCGGTCACGTGCAGTCGCGAACCCATGTCGAAGTGATTCCCGACGCTTCGGACCCCGTCGCGCATCATGGCCGACGCACCTTCCCAGCCCCACCTTCCGAATCCCAGCGATGCTGGGCGGCAAGATGGGACGCTTCACGTACCCCGACCCTCAGGAGGTCGTTCGCCGTTGTCGCACTGTTCGGTTCGGCGGCGGTCATCATGGTCGCGTGCGCGTAGTCGGGCTCGGTGTAGGGCGGGACCACCAGCAAGGCCATCCTCTTCTTGTTCGCACCGACGACGTACAGGGTGTTGACCGGCTGAAATGGGTAGCCGTCCAATCGAACTTCGTCTCCATCGCTGCGGATCCGTGCAGGCGCCTTCGCCCACTCGTTGACGTGGTAGACCACTCTGTCGATTCGACCCAGGTGGGTGCCGAGCACCGCCAGCAGTCCGGGGACTTCGGTGGCCAGGTCGGGTGACCTGGGCCACCATGCGCCGTCGACGAACCCCCGGCCTGCACGCTGCGGCTTCAACCGCAGCCGCAGTGTTGGTAGCCGCCGCGCACGGGGTTGACGGACATTGCGATGGTCCAGGGACGTGCTCGTGTGATTCAGCGTCACGACTGACGCTCCTGCCTTGGCCGCGAACCGGCCAGGTTCATTCCAATCGGAGACGACGCGATCGAGAGAATGCCGCGTTCGAGGTGCATCCGATACACCCGACTCTACGCCCGCACTCGCCTCGGCCCCTCTGAGCCGCACCGACGGAAGCTCGAAATCGACAATCTGGACATTTCTGTAGCCTGTATGTGTGTTCATGCCTGCCAACCGAAGCTTCGTCGATCACGCATTGACCGTCACGGATGAGAAGTAACGGGCGCGCCCACGCTCTCCAGGCACTATGAACAAACGACTCGGCGACAGCCAGAACCGTCCTATTCCCCGGCCCGGGTCTCGGTACTCTGCCGCGACGTCGCGGCGGCCGTGGCCTGCACTACCGCCCGATACCCCGAGGGCTCCCGGCCTCGCGCCGTACGGGCCGCCTCCCCCGGCGAGGCGGAGGTTCCGGCAGGCGAGGCAGGAGGCTCCGGCCTGGCCGCCGCCGCTGCCGCCGACCCCGGGACCACCGCCTCCGGCCCCTCCCACCCCTGAGTTCCCCGACACCGCAGCACCCAGGTCGCGGAGGCCCGCCTGGCGGCGGTGGACGAAATGGATGGCCATCGGATTCGTCGTGTGGCTCGTCGTGACGCCCGCGATCTATCGCGTGTGGACGCCGCCCCGCACGATGTTCATGCTGACGGACAGCGCCGACGGCAACACGGTCTTCCAGGAAGTCTCACTCGACTACATCAGCAGGCACTACGTCGCGGCCGTACTCGCCCACGAGGACGCCGAACTAGGCACGCGCAAGGGGCCGTTCCACATCGGCGAATTCATCGACCGGACACAGACCTATCTCGAGACCGGCGAGGACCTCTCCGGCTCGACCATCCCCCAGCAGCTCGTGAAGAACATCTTCCTCGTCCGGGGCGAGTCGGCAGGAGCCAGGGTCTTCCGCAAGGGTGTGGAGGCCGGGCTGTCCTGGCCCTTCAGCCTGGTGGGCGACAAGCGGCAACTCGAGCTGTATCTGAACTACGCCCAGTTCGGCCCGAACCTGTACGGCGTCTGCGCCGCCAGCTGGTACTACTTCAATCGTCCGCCATGGGACAGCAACCCCTGGGACGCAGCAACTCTGGCCGGTCTCCTTCCCCTCGGCGAGGACGTCAGACGTGCGCCGGGTGGAGGCGTCGACATCGAGAGCGACGGGACATGGCTGGTGGCCAGCACCGTCGCGAATGCCCAGAACAAGCTGCCGGGGCGGATTCGGCAGATGGGCGGCTGGGAAGGAGCGGTCGCGACGGTCGGCATCACCGACGCTGCCAGCGATCACCCACTCGGCCCGCACAGCTGCGCCGTCATGCCGCAAGGCGTTGCCGATCGGCTCGCGGCCGAGGACGCCTGGTGGAGTTCGCAATACGGCGGCTGACCACCCGCGCGGACGGCACAGTGAATTGCCGACTTTCACTACCCGAGCGTCGTGAGGCCAATAGCGTGGCCTGGTTCACTCCACAACCCACGAGGGGAACCACAGTGCGTAGAACCGCAGGATTCATCGGCGCCGCCATCGCCGCCGTCGGCCTCACCATCGGCACCGCAAGCGTCGCAAGCGCGCTTCCGGTGAGCATTCCCGGCACCACCAGCCACGCCTACGTGGGGGGTGTCGACGTGGAGCCGGGGACGTACTACTCCCGCTACACCGACACCGCCTGCCAGTTCGACCTCACCCAGGCCGGCGAAACCGAGCCGAGCTACGACGGCGTCAGTTTCAGCAACAGGTACCGCATCGTCGACCTGGATGCCGGCGACCGGCTCGACTCCGTCGGCTGCACCACCTGGCACCGGCAGGGCAACCCGTCCGGGTTGGCCGGGTCGGACGACTTGGGCTTTCTCGGAATGACGGGCAGCCTGGAAGGCTTCATCTTCGACAACCTCCCGCTGGGTTCCTGACCGACCGGCTTCGGCCCACGCTCGACGAAACAGAACAAGCCCCCCGCCTCGTCGAGGCGGGGGGCTTGTTGGCTGTCCGACAGCGAGATCCACGACTCAGCGGTTCGGCCCAACTACATGCGGGTGCACGCGTGTACGTGCGAGGGAGGCGGAACCTCTCTGCCTTCCCTCTGTTGTCGGGCGCTGCGGTTAACCCGTGACCATGGCGGAGGAAATACCGGTCAGGACTTCCCGGACTTGGCCATCGCCTGGCTGCTCTCCGCTTGGTCTCGTCCGGTTCGATGCCGGCGTGATCCTGCAGACATCCGAGCATGACGCAAGGTCGGTCGGTCATTGATGATGCAATGTGCGGTGGAGGTGCCCATTGCTGGTCAAGTGTGCCGATTGCGACGTGATGTTCGACCCGCGACCCACCGGGCGTGGGCCGAGCCGTCAGCGTTGCCCAGTGCACGTCAAGCTGCGTAAGCAGGAGCTCATGCGAGCTCGCGACATGCTTAATCGTGCTCAGGAGTGGGGAGTCGAGACTGAGTTCGTCATCGCCCGAGAGGTGTTCGAGCGAGACGGGTGGATCTGTCACTTGTGCGGGGAGACGATCCCGGAGCTCTTGCGTGCAACCCGGGTGCTCGGGGGCACGCATGAACCGCTGTCTCCGGTGATCGACCATGTGGTCCCACTGTCTAAGGGTGGCCCTCACACGATGGAAAACTGCCGGGCTGCTCACTGGACGTGCAACGCTCGCAAGTACAACACCCTGTCCGATACGGCGACTCCCGACGATGAAGCGCTGCCCACGGTGCCGACTCAACCCCGCACGGAGGTCGAGGGCCGCCGGTGCGAACTGGTCGGGTGTGCGCGCCCGCACTACGCACGCGGGTTATGCGCGCCGCACTACAAACGGTTGAGAAAGTATGGCGACCCCAACAAGGTCAGGTGCGGCTGCGGCTGCGGTGAACTGATCATGGTGGGAGGGCACGTCGCCGTCGTCACCTACATCGACGGCCACGGCCTCACGGGTATCGCGGATTCCCCCGAGGCGAAGCTGCGTGCGAACGTCACGACGCAGGCGGTGTCGGAGCGTGGCAAGACCTTTCATGGGTTGACGGACGACTGCGTGGTGTGGACCGGCGCCAAGAACCCGGCAGGTTATGGCCGCGTCTACCTTCGCGTACCGGGACGGAAGCGAAAGGGACGGAGCGCTCAGGTTCACCGCCTCGCCTACGAGTTGGCGAACGGGGATGGGTCGGCCCACACCCTCACCATCGACCACCTGTGTGGCGTCCGATTGTGCTGCAACCCGAACCATCTGGAGGCGGTGACAATCGCCGAGAACCTCCGGCGCGCTGCCGTAGTCATCATGGCCTGCCCCGAGGGTCACCCGTACGGCGCGGACAACACGGACTACAGCCCCGACGGGCACCGCCGGTGCCGCCAGTGCAACACCGACCGCTACCACGTCGCCTCACACGGACATGCGTTCGTGGCTGACCCGGACAACCCCAGCGAGGTGCGCCGTCGCTGCCTGATCTGCCGACAGCGCGAGGAGTCGACGCCGCAGTTCTGTCCGTACGGTCACGAGTACACACCCGAGAACAAGAGGATCGACACCCAGGGAAAGCGGGTGTGCCAGCAGTGCCTATGGGACCGGACCCATCTCCCCCAGTTCGGACACTCCTTTCTGCCCGACCCGAACGGCGGTTCCGACAAGCGGCGCCGGTGCCTCACGTGCCACGAGTCCAAGCCGGAACGGACCCACTGCGTCAACGGGCACGAGTACACCGAACTGACTGCCGAGTACACCGCGAAGGGTCAGCGCAATTGCGTTATGTGCCGGCTCAACGCCAAACACGTCCAGACTCACGGCCACGAGTACGTCATCGACCCCGACAGTCCCGCTACGGCGCGCCGGTGTTTGGTCTGCGCGGAAGCGAAGCGGGCGACGCCGCAGTTCTGTCCGTACGGTCACGAGTTCACGCCAGAGAACACGAGGCTCAAGAGTGGATCGCGCAACTGCCGCGCGTGTGAGCGCAATAGGAACCACCGCAGACTATTCGACCACGATTTCGTGGCCGACCCGCACAGTGGCAAGCGGGTTCGTTGCCTTCACTGCGCCGCGCCCAGTCGAGACCGGTAACCCATTGTGCTGGTGTCCCTATTGACCTCATGGAGAGGACGACACAATGCACCGACCTCCCCACCGGCCAGGTGCCGGGCACCACACCCGGCCAACGGGCGGAGTGGGAGCCACCACTGCTGCTGTGGGGGTCTCGCTACTTGCTTAGCAGGCGTCGAGCAAGTCGCCGACGGGCTTGGCTGCCGGCAACTTCGGTGCAGCAGCGGACCCGTCTGGGCGCCGCGTTCGATACTGCGATCTGGACAGCGAACCACGCAATACTGGAGCCGCTCCGAGGTTTGAAAGCGCTCCCGCCGGACCCCAAAAGAATGGAAGTGCGGTCTCGCTGCGGTCTGACTGCCCATTCGAACGGAACCCAGCGACCGCAAACCGCCTTGACCTGTACAGACTTTGTGGGCGCGGAGGGTTTCGAACCCCCGACCGCTGGTGTGTAAAACCAGAGCTCTACCACTGAGCTACACGCCCGAAATCCGACGGTTTCCCGTCGAATTGCACTCAGGAATCTAGCGCGGCGAGCGCATTCTCCCAAGCTGCCTGGTCACGGGCCTCTCCGGGGCCGTTCATCTCGGCGAACCGGATGTAGCCCTCCTTGTCCACGACGAAGGTTCCGCGGTTCGCGAACCCGGCCTTGTCGTTGAACACGTCGTAGGCCTGGGCCACCTCACCGTGCGGCCAGAAGTCCGACAGCAGCGGGAAGGTGTACCCCTGCTCCGCCGCCCAGATCTTGTGCGTGGGCGGCGGACCGACGGAGACCGCGAGCACCGCGGCGTCGTCGTTCTCGAACTTCGGCAGCCCGTCCCGGACCTTGCAGAGCTCACCCTGACAGGTACCGGTGAAGGCGAGCGGATAGAACACGATCAGGACGTTCTTCTTGCCCCGGTAGTCCGAGAGCGAGACTTCCTGGTTGTTCTGGTCCTTGAGGGTGAAATCGGGAGCGATCGCACCGACGTCGAGAGGCATGGGGGTTCCTTCTGGAGTAGTGCGATCAGCGCTTGGCGGGGCGGGCCTTCGGCTGAACCAGCCGACTGCCGCTCCACATGCCGAGGTTCGCCGCCGAGGTCTGGGTCAGACCCGCCGTCGGCGCCGACTCGGCGATCTCGCTGGGCTCGACATGGCCAGGCTGTCCGGTCTTGGGGCTGAGTACCCACACGAAACCCTCGTCGGCCAGGGGGCCGATCGCGTCCATGAGTGCATCGACGAGGTCTCCGTCGCCGTCCCGCCACCACAGCAGGACCACGTCGATCACCTCATCTGAATCCTCGTCGAGGAGCTCCCCACCGATGGTCTCCTCCACCGATGCGCGCAGCGCATCGTCGGTGTCCTCGTCCCAACCCAGTTCCTGAACAACCATGTCATTGGTGATGCCGAGTTTCTGGGCATAGTTCTGGGCGTCCGCCGCGGCGACCACGGTGGTGTCCTCCTTTTGTTGTCGGGGCCGAAACCTCCAGCACCCGGTCCGTGTGGATCAGTAGTGAAAGCGAACAGGGTGAACGGCTCTCGCGCAAGCCGACGCCACCGAAAAACCGAACAAAGATTTTGTGACGTACCAGATTGTGACTCGCCGTCGACCCTCGCTGGGCAATACGGCAGGATTGAGCCAGATCACCATCACGCGTAAAGCGGACCGCCGTCACACAGGCGATTCGCATGGATAGGGCGCCGCACCGAGCGTCCTCCCCGATGAAGGAGAGTCATACGTTGTCCGAGCGCACCCAGGACCAATTCTCGCCAGCGCAGCAGCCCGCACCCAGCGGCGACGGCCGCGTCCGCGTGATTCGTGAGGGGGTGGCCTCATATCTCCCCGACATCGATCCCGACGAGACCAGCGAGTGGTTGGACAGCTTCGACGGCCTGCTGCAGAACTCGGGCCCGGCGCGCGCCCGCTACCTGATGCTGCGACTGCTCGAGCGCGCAGGCGAGAACCACGTGTCCATTCCCGCGCTGACCTCCACCGACTACGTGAACACCATCCCGACCGAGAACGAGCCGTGGTTCCCCGGCGACGAGGAGGTCGAGCGCCGCTACCGCGCCTGGATCCGCTGGAACGCCGCGGTCATGGTGCACCGCGCGCAGCGCCCCGGCGTCGGCGTCGGCGGCCACATCTCCACCTACGCGTCCTCCGCGGCCCTCTACGAGGTCGGATTCAACCACTTCTTCCGTGGCAAGGACCACCCCGGCGGCGGCGACCAGATCTTCATCCAGGGTCACGCCTCGCCCGGCATCTACGCCCGCGCCTTCCTCGAGGGCCGGATCCCGGCCGAGCAGATGGACGGCTTCCGCCAGGAGCACAGCCACGCGGACTCGGGCGGCGGTCTCCCGTCGTACCCGCACCCGCGACTGCTGCCCGACTTCTGGGAGTTCCCCACGGTGTCCATGGGCCTCGGCCCGATGAACGCCATCTACCAGGCTCGGTTCAACCACTACCTGCACGATCGCGGCATCAAGGACACCTCCGACCAGCACGTCTGGGCCTTCCTCGGCGACGGCGAGATGGACGAGCCGGAGTCGCGGGGCCTGGCGCACGTCGCCGCCACCGAGGGCCTGGACAACCTCACGTTCGTCGTCAACTGCAACCTGCAGCGCCTCGACGGCCCGGTCCGCGGCAACGGCAAGATCATCCAGGAGCTGGAGTCGTTCTTCCGCGGTGCCGGCTGGAACGTCATCAAGGTCGTCTGGGGCCGCGAGTGGGACGCGCTGCTGCACGCCGACAAGGACGGCGCGCTGGTCAACCTGATGAACACCACCCCGGACGGTGACTACCAGACCTACAAGGCCAACGACGGCGGGTACGTCCGCGAGCACTTCTTCGGCCGCGACCCCCGCACCAAGGAACTGGTCAAGGACCTCTCCGACCAGGAGATCTGGAACCTCAAGCGCGGTGGGCACGACTACCGCAAGATCCACGCGGCGTACGCGGCGGCGCTGGCGCACAAGGGCCAGCCGACGGTCATCCTGGCGCACACCATCAAGGGCTACACCCTCGGCAAGCACTTCGAGGGCCGCAACGCGACCCACCAGATGAAGAAGCTGACCCTCGACGACCTCAAGGCGTTCCGCGACCTGCAGCGCATCCCGATCTCCGACGCGGAACTGGAGAAGGACCCGTACCTGCCGCCGTACTACCACCCCGGCGCGGACGCCCCCGAGATCCAGTACATGCTCGATCGGCGCAAGCAGCTGGGCGGGTTCCTGCCCTCGCGCCGCACCGACGTCGCGCCGCTGGCGGTGCCGGACATCAGCGCCCTCGACGCCATCCGCAAGGGCTCGGGCAAGCAGGAGGTCGCCACCACGATGGCGCTGGTGCGGGTCCTCAAGGAGCTGCTCCGCGACAAGGAGATCGGCAAGCGGATCGTGCCGATCATCCCCGACGAGGCCCGCACGTTCGGCATGGACTCGTGGTTCCCGTCGCTGAAGATCTACAACCGCAACGGCCAGCTGTACACCTCCGTCGACGCCGACCTGATGCTCGCCTACAAGGAGAGCTCGATCGGCCAGATCCTGCACGAGGGCATCAACGAGGCAGGCTCCACCGCCTCGTTCACCGCGGTCGGCACCTCCTACGCCACCCACGGCGAGCCGATGATCCCGCTGTACATCTTCTACTCGATGTTCGGCTTCCAGCGGACCGGCGACGGGCTGTGGGCGGCCGCCGACCAGATGGCCCGCGGTTTCGTCCTCGGCGCCACCGCCGGCCGCACCACGCTCACGGGCGAGGGCCTCCAGCACGCCGACGGGCACTCGCTGCTGCTGGCGTCGACGAACCCGGCCGCTGTCACCTACGACCCGGCCTTCTCGTACGAGATCGCGCACATCGTCAAGGACGGCCTGCGCCGGATGTACGGCGGCACGCCCGGCGAGGACGGTTTCGGTGGCGAGAACGTCTTCTACTACCTGACCATCTACAACGAGCCGTACGTGCAGCCCGCCGAGCCGGCGGATCTCGACGTCGAGGGCCTGCTCAAGGGCATCTACCTCTACAGCAAGAGCGAGGGCACCGGTCCGCGCGCGCAGATCCTGGTCTCCGGCGTCGCGATGCCGGAGGGCCTGCGCGCCCAGGAGCTGCTGGCCGAGGACTGGGGCGTGGCGGCAGACGTGTGGTCGGTGACGTCGTGGGGCGAGCTGCGCCGCGACGGCGTCGAATGCGAGCGGCAGGCGCTGCGGAACCCGCAGGACACCGCGGCGGTGCCGTACGTGACCACCGCGCTGGCAGGGGCCGAGGGCCCGTTCGTGGCGGCCTCGGACTGGATGCGCGCGGTCCCGGACCAGATCCGGCAGTGGGTGCCCGGCGCGTACACGACGCTCGGCACCGACGGGTTCGGCTTCTCCGACACCAGGACCGCGGCCAGGCGCTACTTCAACGTCGACGCCGAGTCGATCGTGGTTGCGGTGCTGGCCGGCCTCGCCAAGGAGGGCAAGATCGAGCACAACACCCCCGCGGCGGCCGCCAGGCAGTACCGGATCGACGACGTCCTCGCGGCGCCGAAGTCGCTGAAGGACCCGGGCAGCGCCTGACGACTATCTGTACACGGGCGTTTATAGACACCTGACAAATCAGGCGCCCGGGGAGCACGTCGATCGTGCCCCTGGGCGCCTGAGGTCTCGATGGGCGTAAGTTTCGAGACTATGGGCGAGCAGGAAACCCCGGTGGACGGCTCCGCCGACGACGGGACACAGACGGCGGCCGCGCCTGCTTTCGGCAGGCAACGTCAGCCCCGCGACCCCCTGCCCGACGCGCTGCTGCGCCGGGTCAAGCAGTTCTCCGGCCGGCTCTCCACCGAGGCGATCACCTCGATGCAGGACCAACTCCCGTTCGTCGGCGACCTCGACGCCGCCCAGCGGGCGAGCGTGCAACTGCTCGTGCAGACCGCGGTGGTCAATTTCCTCGAATGGCTCAAGGACCCCGAGGGCGACATCCGGTTCAGCATGGAGGCGTTCCAGGTCATCCCCCAGGACCTGGCCCGCAGGCTGACCCTGCGCCAGACCGTCGACATGGTGCGGGTGGCGATGGAGTTCTTCGAGCAATGGCTGCCCGCGCTGGCCAGGAACGAGCAACAGCTCATCGCCCTGACCGAGGCGGTGCTGCGCTACGGCCGCGAGCTCGGGTTCGCCGCCGCCTCCGTCTATGCGAGCGCCGCCGAGTCCCGCGGCGCGTGGGACACCCGACTGGAGGCCCTCGTCGTCGACGCCGTGGTCCGCGGCGACACCGGCTCCGACATGCTCTCCCGCGCAGCGACACTCAACTGGGACGCGACCGCCCCCGCGACCGTTCTCGTCGGCACCCCGCCGCCGGACCAGGGCGTGTCGGTGGTCAGCACCGTGCACTCGATCGCCCAGAAGCACGGGCGGGCCGCGCTCGCGGTCGTGCAGGGGTCCCGGCTGGTGATGGTCGTCAGCGGCGACATGCAGGACCCCTACGGCGATCAGTTCATGACGGACCTGCTCACCAACTTCTCCGACGGTCCCGTGGTGATCGGGCCGACCACCCGCACCCTCAGCGCCGCACACTTCAGCGCAGTGGAGGCCCTCGCGGGCATGGAGGCCGTTGCCGGCTGGCGGGGCGCCCCGCGGCCGGTCCACGCGGGTGAACTGCTACCCGAGCGGGCCCTGCTCGGCGACCGGGCTGCCCTCGATTCGCTCATCGATCTGCTCGTGCGGCCGCTGGCCGTCGCGGGGTCGGCACTGACCGACACCCTCGAGACCTATCTTGACTGCGGGGCCGCCGTCGAGACCTGCGCCCGCAAGCTGTTCGTGCACCCCAACACTGTCCGGTATCGACTTAAAAGGATCAGTGAGATCACCGGCAGGGACCCCATGAACCCGCGCGACGCATACGTTCTCAGAGTCGCGTCAACGGTGGGTCGTTTGGCTCAAGCCGGTCACGAAACAACCCATCCAGTCACTCCAATCACATTCTTCACAAACCGTGCGATCGACTTGTAACGTTCCCCCGCCCACTTCCGATGCCGGTACCCCACATGCGATTTTGTGGGAACCCTACAAAACACTTGTCCAAGGTTGATGGTCAAAAACATCACCCACATACCGCTGGACAGTGTTCCCTTATCTTGTGATTTCGTTGCTTGCCCCGGGTCAGGGCTCCCAAACCCCCGGCATGCTCAGCCCTTGGCTGGAGCTGCCGGGCACTGCAGACCGCATTTCCATCTGGTCGAAGGCCTCCGGCCTCGACCTCGAAAGGCTCGGCACCACCGCCACGGCCGACGAGATCACCGACACCTCGGTCACCCAACCCCTCGTGGTCGCCGCCGCGCTGCTCGCCTTCGAGGAGCTCGAGCGCCGTGGCCTCGTCCCCGCGGACGTGATCGCTGCTGGTCACTCGGTCGGTGAGCTGGCCGCGGCCGCCATCGCCGGAGTGATCTCCTCGGACGACGCCGTCGCGCTCGCCGCGCTCCGCGGCTCCGAGATGGCCAAGGCCTGCGCGCTCCAGCCGACCGGCATGTCCGCGGTGCTCGGCGGCGACGAAGAGGTCGTCCTTGCCCGCCTCGCCGAGCTCGGCCTCGAGCCCGCGAACCGGAACGCGGCCGGCCAGATCGTGGCGGCGGGCCTGCTCAGCTCCCTGGAGGAGCTCGCGGCCGCGCCTCCGGAGAAGGCCCGGGTCCGGGCCCTGCCCGTGGCCGGCGCGTTCCACACCGCGTTCATGGCGCCCGCGCAGGAAGCCGTCACCGAGGCGGCATCCCGCATCAGCCCCTCGGATCCGACGCGCACCCTCCTGTCCAATGCCGACGGTCAGCCGGTCACCTCCGGCGCCGACGCGCTGGCCAAGCTGGCCGCCCAGGTGACCAGGCCCGTGCGCTGGGACCTGTGCACCGAATCGCTGCGCGCGGCCCAGGTCACGGCGATCGCCGAGCTCCCCCCGGCCGGCACCCTGGTGGGTATCGCCAAGCGGGAGATGAAGGGCACGCCCACCCTGGCGCTCAAGACGCCGGACGACATCCCAGCGCTGTCCGAGCTCACAGGACTCGGATGAGGACCGCCGCGATCCTGCGGCCCTAGGCGCCTCGCAGCAGGACCACACACCACATTGGCCGGTCTGCCGACCGGCCAAGGCCAGACCCAAGTAACAACAAACAAGAAGGGAGCCACGAAGTGGCCACCACCCAGGAAGACATCATTGCCGGACTCGCGGAGATCATCGAGGAGGTCACCGGCATCGAGCCGTCCGAGGTGACCATCGAGAAGTCCTTCGTCGACGACCTCGACATCGACTCGCTCTCCATGGTGGAGATCGCCGTGCAGACCGAGGACAAGTACGGCGTGAAGATCCCCGACGAGGATCTCGCCAGCCTGCGCACCGTCGGCGACGCCGTCAGCTACATCCAGAAGCTCGAGGCCGAGGGTGGCGAAGCCGCTGACGCCGTCAAGGCGAAGCTCGACTCCGCGAACGAGGAGTGAGCAGGCCCGTGACCTCCACCAGGAACTTCCCCAACATCGTCGTCACCAGCCTCGCGGCCTCGACGTCGATCGCTGGTGACGTGGATGCCACGTGGAAGGGCCTGCTCGCAGGCGAGAGCGGGATCGACGTCCTCGAAGATCCGTTCATCGCGGAGTACGACCTTCCCGTCCGCATCGGCGGGCACCTGAAGGTGAGCCCCGACGATGCACTCTCCCGCGTCGAGATCCGGCGGATGAGCTTCGTGGAGCGACTCGCTCTCGTGCTCGGACGCCAGGTGTGGCAGAACGCGGGCAGCCCCGAGGTGGACAAGGACCGGCTCGCCGTTGTCCTCGGTACCGGACTCGGGGGCGGCGAGGCACTGATCGACGCCGTCGACAAGATCAAGACCCAGGGATACCGGAAGGTGTCGCCGTTCTCTGTGCAGATGGTGATGCCGAACGGTCCCGCCGCGGTCGTCGGGCTCGAGCTCGGCGCCCGCGCAGGCGTGATCACTCCCGTCTCGGCGTGCTCGTCGGGCTCGGAAGCGATCGCGCACGCGTACCGGATGCTCATCATGGGTGACGCCGACATCGTCGTCACCGGTGGAGTCGAAGGCCAGATCGATCCCGTGCCGATCGCGAGCTTCGCGATGATGCGGGCACTGAGTTCGCGCAACGACGATCCGAAGGCCGCCTCGCGACCCTTCGACAAGGATCGCGACGGCTTCGTCTTCGGCGAGGCCGGGGCGCTGATGGTCCTCGAGACCGAGGAGCACGCCAAGGCGCGCGGGGCCACCATCCACGCACGCCTGATGGGTGCGGGCATCACCTCGGACGGCTACCACATCGTGGCGCCGCACCCCGAGGGCACGGGCGCCGCCCGCGCGATGACCCGGGCGATCCAGACCGCCGGTCTGGCGAAGTCCGACATCACCCACGTGAACGCGCACGCCACGGCGACGCCGATCGGGGACACGGCCGAGGCCCTTGCCATCAAGGCCGCGGTCGGTGGCCACGCTGCGGTGTACGCACCGAAGTCAGCTCTCGGGCACTCCATCGGCGCCGTCGGCGCGCTCGAGGCCGTGCTCACGGTCCTGTCTGTGCGTGACGGAGTCATTCCGCCCACGCTCAATCTCGACAACCAGGATCCAGAGATCGATCTCGATGTCGTGAAGGGTGAACCCCGTTACGGCCAGATCGATTTCGCGCTCAACAATTCATTTGGATTCGGTGGGCACAATGTCGCGCTCGCCTTCGGCCGCGCCTGACCGGTCGGACTAGCTCGATGGTGGGGGCCTCGCATCCCGGGGCCCCCACCCCGACTACCGCCGCAGGCGGCCAGTACAAGGAGGACAAGCGATGACCATCTTGGCCCCGATCACCCGATCCGATGCCCAGCTCGATCCCCGCGACCCGATGGCGCGACTCGAGAACCTCTTCGACGCAGGGACCACCGTCCCGCTGCACGATCGTGACAAGTCCGGTGTGCTCGCCGCTACCGGCGAGATCGACGGAGTTCGCACGATCGCCTACTGCTCCGACGCGACCGTCATGGGCGGCGCGATGGGTGTCGAAGGCTGCAAGCACATCGTGAACGCGATCAACACCGCGATCGAGGAGAAGTCCCCGATCGTCGGCATCTGGCATTCCGGCGGTGCGCGGCTCGCGGAGGGCGTGGAGGCCCTGCACGCTGTCGGCCTCGTGTTCGAGGCGATGGTGCGCGCGTCCGGCCTGATCCCCCAGATCTCCGTCGTCCTCGGCTTCGCCGCGGGCGGCGCCGCCTACGGGCCCGCGCTCACCGACGTCGTGATCATGGCGCCCGAGGGACGGGTCTTCGTGACCGGCCCCGACGTGGTCCGCTCGGTCACCGGCGAACAGGTCGACATGGAGTCCCTCGGCGGCCCGGACACCCACACCAAGAAGTCGGGCGTCGCGCACATCGCGGCCACCGACGAGCTGGATGCGCTCAACCGGGCGCGCCGCCTGGTGTCGATGTTCTGCGACCAGGGCACCTTCGACCAGGCCGCGGCCGAACACGGCGACACCGACCTGCGCGCACTGATGCCCGAATCGGCCAAGCGCGCCTACGACGTGCGTCCGATCGTGCACGAGCTGCTCGACAACGTCGAGGGCGAGTCGACCCTCGAGGAGCTGCAGGGCAACTACGCCCGCAGCATCGTCACCGGTCTCGGTCGCCTCGGCGGTCGCACCGTCGGCGTCATCGCCAACAATCCGCTGCGCCTCGGCGGCTGCCTCAACTCGGAGAGTGCCGAGAAGGCCGCGCGCTTCGTCCGGCTCTGCGACGCGTTCGGCATCCCGCTGGTCGTGATCGTCGATGTCCCGGGCTACCTGCCCGGCGTGAGCATGGAGTGGGAGGGCGTCGTCCGTCGCGGCGCCAAGCTGCTGCACGCGTTCGCCGAGGCCACCGTCCCCCGCGTGACGGTGGTGACCAGGAAGATCTACGGCGGCGCGTACATCGCGATGAACTCACGGGCCCTCGGCGCCACCGCCGTCTACGCCTGGCCGGATGCCGAGGTCGCCGTGATGGGTGCCAAGGCCGCCGTCGGCATCCTGCACAAGCGGGCACTGGCCGCCGCGCCGGAGGAGGAGCGCGAGGCACTGCACGATCGCCTCGCCGCCGAGCACGAGGCCATCGCGGGCGGCGTCGGCCGCGCCATGGCGATCGGCGTCGTCGACGAGCTGATCGACCCCGCCAAGACCCGCAGCCGGGTCACCGCCGCGCTGGCGGCCGCCCCGGCTGGCCGCGGGCAGCACAAGAACATCCCGCTCTGATCGCAGCAGAGACGAGAAGGGCCCCCGACCTGAGGTCGGGGGCCCTTCTCGCTGAACGGGTGGCTCAGAGCACGTGAACCGCGGTGGCCTGCGGGCCCTTCGGCCCCTCGGTCACCTCGAACTCGACCTGCTGGTTCTCCTCGAGGCTCCGGAAACCGGAACCCTGGATCTCGGAGAAGTGCACGAAGAGATCCGGTCCGTCGGTGCGCGAGATGAAGCCGAAGCCCTTCTCCGCGTTGAACCACTTGACTGTTCCCTGACTCATATTTGCTCCTCACAGGGCTGGGATGACGGGGCCCACACGGTGTGGTGTCCCGGGCCGGTTCGAGACTCGGCGTCTCCAGATTCCTGAAGGCAAACAGAGCGCACGCAACTTGAGTTCCTGCGAGCGTGCGTAATACACAGACACACAAAACTTACGACCGCCTGGTGTAACGCCCGCGCCGGCGGATCCATTCCCGACGGGGCCATCTCCCCGTCGAGGGGGTGGCTGTCGGGCCCGCACTCGACCACCGCCCCGATAACCTCCCCTTCGCCCGCTCACACCGGCGCCCCGGCCATGCGCAGCTTCGCGCGCACCCGCTCCAGCACCACGTCCGGCCGATCACGCAACAGCTCTGCACTCACCCGAATCACCGCCCACCCCAGCGCCTCGAGGTCAGCGGCCCTGTCGATGTCGCGTGAACGTTGCCGTTCATCCAGCCAGTGGTGGTCGCCGTCGTACTCGACCAGTCTCGGGGCGTGGCAGCCCGTCGCGCACGATCAACAGCCGGGTTCGGGTCTCGGGCGGGGACTCCGCCCCGCCGTCGACCAGGTCGAGCACCCGTCGCAGCTGGACCAGGCCACGCGCGCCGGGGTGGTGACGGTCACGCCATCGACCCGACAGATCTCACCGTCGAGTAGCTGTGCCTTCCTGACGACGATTCCCTTCGGCGCGCGCACGTGACCCGCACGGATCAGCTCGGCGGGCTCGCTCGGATCGATCCACCTGCTGCCGTGCAGGGCGGCGGCGGAGAACCCGGCGAGCACGCCCGCGTCCCCCGACCACAGCTGTGCAGCGCGCGCACGGGCCACTGCGGTTGGCGGAGTGCCCTTGCGCACGTAGACGTCTCGGTGCAGCCGCAGGAAGTCGCGCCTGAGCTGATGCGCCGTCAGGGCGCCCCGGCGCAGGGCAAGGGTTCCGCGGAACGGCATCGGATTCACGCCTCGACAATCCCCGATCCGGACCCCACTCAGGGACGGAATACCCGCCCTGTGGATGACCGAAGCACCCCTCCACAGAATGCCGAGGGGGCGGCTCCCGGGCCGAGGGGGTGGTTGTCGGGCCCGCACTCGACCATCGCCCCGAGAACCTCCCCCTCACGCGTTCCCGTCAGCCGACCGCGACCAGTTCTAGGCTGTACTCAGGACGCTCGACCTCGTCGATCAGCGCGGCGGCGAGGTCCGCGTATGAGAACGGCCGCGCCCCGTCTGCGTCGGCAATGATGGTGCCACCGCCGATCCGGTTCGGCCCGGATCCAACGCCCAGTCCGCGGCGATGCCCGTCGCAGCCGCGGCGACCGCACCCGTGAGCCGGTTCGGGGAGTATCGGGCACCGCGCCGACCGATGATTCCCACGCCACCGACGACCTTCCCGTTCCCGCCGAGGATCGGGGCACCGACGCAGGACCACCCGAGAAGGGTCTGCTCGTACTCGACCGCGAATCCGTGGTCGAGGACCGAGGTCAATTGGTCGCGAAGCCTGCCGGGCTCAGTGACGGTGTACGCGGTCAAACGTCGAATCGGCTCGCGGAGAGCGACATCGGCGAGATCCGGTCGATGTGCCAGCAGACAGCGCCCCAAGGCGGTGGAGACCGCGTCCGTCACGGGACCACCGGCGAGTTGGCGCTGGGCGATGGCATCCCTGTTGTGACCGTGGACGCGTTCGAGTTCCGCCATGTCGTCCCCACACAACAACGCGAGGACGATCACCTCACCCGTCCGGGCGAACAGCTCCTGCAGGTGCGGCATCGCCGCGTCGCGCATGCCGTGATGAATCGCCGCGGTGGTGCCGAGATCGATCAGTTTCGCGCCGAGGCGGTATCCGCCCGGGCCCCGTTGCAGGACACCCCGCGCGGCCAGATCGTTGGCGACGCGTAGGACCGTGGGCTTGGGGATTCCGGTGGACTCCGTCAACGCCGCGAGGGACGCGCGTCCGTCGAGCTCGGCGGTCGCGTCGATGATGGCGAGCATTCGCCCCGCAACGGTGTGGTCATCCATGGCCGCGGCCCCGACGTGTCAGCAAAACAAACCGATAGTCCTGAACGTATCACTGGGTGACATGCAAGTCTTTTCCTCGCGGGGCGAGCGGCGAATCCTGAGGGAGTAGGCAACCTTCGGTCCGATCCACCATCAAAGGGATGATCGCCATGCCTGTCCTCGAACAGTCCGTCCTCATCGCCCGCCCCGCGTCGGAGGTGTGGGACTTTCTCGCAGATCCTGCGAACTGGCCGTCCTGGGAGTCGTCGATGCTCGAAATGGAGCAGGTCACCGACGGCCCGCTCCGGTTGGGCACACGGTGGCGCGGGGCGACCCGGGTCCTCGGCAAACGAATCGACTGGGTGGCGGAGTTCACCGAGTTCGACCCCCCGAAGGCGACCGTCTCCAAATCCGTGGAGAGCACGATCGACTTCACCACGACGATGAGGCTCGAGGAGGTCGACGGCGGCACCCGGTTCACGTATCGGACCGACACCGAGGCCGGTCTCGGTGGCGTGTTCGGCAAACTCGCCGACCTCTTCGTCACCAAGGCCGCCGAGCGCTCGCAGCGGGCGAGCCTGGACAACCTCGCCGACCTGTTGGCCACGGACAGCTGATTCCTGACGGGGTCGACTAGCCGACGTTCCTGCGCAGCCAGGTGACCTCGGCGCCCTCGCCGCCACTGCGGTACGGCTCGAGCGCCTCGTCCCAGGCCGTGCCGAGCGCGGTGTCGAGCTCGGAGGCGAGTTCGCCCGTGCTGCCGTGGGCCTGCATCAGCGCGCGCAGCCGCATCTCGCCGAGGATCACGTCGCCGTTCGCGCTCATCGCGCCGCGCCACAGCCCCAGCCCGGGGACGTGGCTGAAGCGCTCGCCGTCGACGCCGTCGCTCGGGTCCTCGGTGATCTCGAACCGCAGCATCGGCCAGGACCGCAGCGCGGTGACCAGCCGGGCACCGGTGCCGACCGGCCCGACCCAGTTGCTGGTCGCGCGCAGCAGCCCTGCCCCTGCGGACTGCGAGGTCCACTTGAGGTTGGCCGGGCTCTCGAGGGTGGCGGTGAGCGCCCACTCGACGTGGGGACACACCGCGGCGGGCGACGAATGCACGTAGAGCACACCAGTCGTCGCATCGGCGAACTGATTCAACGCGCGCACAAGCACCTCCGGCTCAGACGAGGGACGTCTTCCCCAACGACCTCATTTGTGCCTGCCGCGCGATTTGCGTCACCAGTGTGCCCTGTGAACCCCTGTTACGCCAGTGATAGACGAGATTGGTGTGATCACGCGCCCGCGAGCTCGGCCAGCACGGCCTCGCTCAGCGCAGGCCAGGCCGCCTTGGCCCAATCTCCGAAGGCCCGGTCGGCCAGCGCGACACACGCGATCGAGCGGGCCGGGTCGACCCACAGGAAGGTCCCGGCCTGACCGAAATGACCGTAGGTCGACGGCGAGTTCGTCGCACCCGTCCAGTGCGGCGCCTTGCGAGACCTGATCTCGAAGCCGAGCCCCCAGTCGTTGGGCCGCTGGACGCCGTAGCCGGGCAGCAGACCGTCCAGCCCGGGAAACTGCACACCCACGGCCTCCCGCGCCGTCTCGGCCGAGATCAGGGTCGGGCCAAGCAGTTCCCCCGCGAACCGAGCCAGGTCGGTCGCGCTGGACCTGGCGCCGTGCCCCGCCGGACCGTCGAGGGTCGACGACGCCATGCCGAGCGGCTCGAACACCGCCTCGCGCAGGTAATCCGGGAAGGCGATGTCGGTCTCCGACGCGATGAGGTCGGCCAGCACCTCGAATCCGGCGCTGGAGTAGATCCGCTTGGTCCCTGGCGCGCTCTGCACCGTCGGCTCGCCGAAGGCCAGCCCCGAGGTGTGTGCGAGCAGGTGCCGCACGGTGGCGCCGGGCGGCCCCGCGGGCTGGTCGAGCTCGATCGCACCCTCCTCGACGGCCACCAGCGCGGCGTACGCCACGAGCGGCTTGGTCACCGAGGCGAGCGCGAACACCCGGTCCTGTTCCCCGGCCGAGCCGATGGTGCCGTCCGGACCGACCACCGCCACCGCGGCGTGGTCTACGGGCCAGTGTTCGATCGCATTGAGGCTGTGCACCTTTGCAGCCTACGAGACCGCACTCACCCCTCCGCCAGCCTGGCCAGCCCCGCCGCAATTGCCGGATCCGCACCCGAGGCGGACTGGAGCGCAGCCAGGAACGTACCGGCCAGCAGCTGCTCGAGCACCGCCCGCTCGACGTCCGCGCTCGCCAGCCAGCGCAGGCACGCGGCCTTCTCGAACGCCAGGCAGCCCTCGATCGCCATCACCGCGACCTCGCTCGGCGTATCGATGCCGAGCGCGTCGAGGATCAGCTCGAACGAGGCCGCGTCCACCCTGCGCCCGAGTTCGGCGAGGCCCGAACTCCCGCCGGCCCGCATCAACGCCTGCCACCCGACGCTGTGCAACTGCACATGGTCCAGGTAGGCCCCGAGCCCGGTCATCAGCCTGCCGAGCAGGGATCCCTCCCCCGCGGCCGCGGTCAGGTCCGCGATCATCTTGTCCGCCGCGGACTCCATCGCCGCGAAGACCAGCGCGTCCTTTCCGCCGAAGTAGTGGTACAGCAGCCCGACGGACACCCCGGCCTCGGCCGAGATCTCTTGCACGGAAAGCCGTTCCGGCTCCCGAGTGGCCAGGGCACGCAGGGTCGCCTCGATCAGCTCGGCGCGACGTTGCTCGGTCGTCAGCCGGGTGCGTTGCTCGGGCATCGGCGCCCCTCCCCTCGGTCGCGCCCACTCTAGGCGCTCGAAGGCTATTGAAATGGCGTTCAACAGAGGCTACCGTCGTAGACACTATTGAATCCACTTTCAATACAGGGAGACCGACATGACGCACGGCGGCACCAACCTGGAAGTAGAACGCTGGATCGAGACCACCGCGGGCCCGGTACATCTGCGCGAGCTCGGCCCCCCGACCGGCGCCCCGCTGCTGTTCGTGCACGGCGCGCTCGTCGACAGTCACCTCTGGGACGGCGTCGCCGAGCGAGCAGCCGCGCTGGGTTACCGGTGCCTGCTGCCGACGCTGCCCCTCGGCTCCCACACCCGGCCGATGAACCCCGGCGCCGACCTGGATCCGCCCGCGCTTGCCGACCTCGCCGCCGAGGTGGTCGAGCAGCTCGGGCTCCGCGCGGTCACGGTGGTGGGCAACGACACCGGCGGCGGCCTGAGCCAGATCCTGGCCGCGCGACATCCGGAGCTGGTGCGGACGCTGGTCCTCACCGCCTGCGATGCCTACGAACAGTTCCCGCCCCGCTCGCTGCGCGCCTTCTTCGCGCTCGGCAGGGCGCCCGGCGTTCTCACCCTCGGGGGGCAGCTCATGCGGCTGCGGACGGCGCGACGGTTCGCGATCCCCCGTCCGCTGAGCCATCGCGGGGTCGGCGACGAGATGGTCGCCGGCTGGACCCGACCATTGCGGGACCGGGCGCTGCGCCGGGACACCGTCAAGTTCTTCGCGGGGATCGAGGCCTCGCACACCCTGGCGGCCGCGCGGCAGCTGCGCCATTACACGGGCGGCGCGTTGCTCGTCTGGGGTTCCGACGACCGCGTCTTCGGTCTCGAGCTGGGCCGCAGGCTGGCGGCCGACATCCCGGGCGCCCGGCTCGAGATCCTCGACGACTGCGGCGCGTTCGTCCCGCTCGACGCCCCGGACCGGGTCGCCGAACTCATCGACGAGTGGCTGACGAAATAGACAACGGCGCCGGGCAGCTCGACTGAGCTGCCCGGCGCCGTGGCGGTGTTGTCTAGCGGTCCGCGTCGGTGTACTTGATGACGCCGCGCAGGTTCTTGCCGTCCAGCATGTCCTGGTAGCCCTCGTTGATCTGCTCGAGGCTGTAGGTGTTGGAGATCATGTCCTGCAGGTTGAGCTGGCCCGACTTGTACAGGTCGAGCAGCATCGGGATCTCGTGACGCGGGTTGGCGCCACCGAAGACGTTGCCCTTGAGCGTCTTCTGCAGCATCGCGAAGAGGAAGAGGTTCATCTTCACGTCCATGTCGGACATGTTGCCCATCGAGGTCACGACGCAGGTGCCCGTCTTGGCGGTCAGGGTCAGCGCCGGATCCACCATCGCGCCGTCCATCTCGCCCATGGTGAGGATGACCTTCTGGCACATCTTGCCCCAGGTCAGCTCCATGACCGGGACGATGGCCTCCTCGAGGCTCGCGTAGGCGTGCGTGGCACCGAACTTGAGGGCCTGCTCGCGCTTGAACGCGACCGGGTCGATCGCGATGACGTGGCGTGCGCCCGAGACCACCGCACCCTGCAGCGCGGCCATGCCGACGCCGCCGACGCCGACGATCGCGACGGAGTCACCGGGGCGGACCTGCGCGACGTTGGTCGCCGAGCCCCAACCCGTCGTCACGCCGCAGCCGACGAGCGCGGCGACCTCGAACGGGATGTGCTCGTCGATCTTGACCGCGGAGTACTCGTGCACGGTCATGTAGGGCGAGAACGTGCCGAGCAGGGACATCGGGATGACGTTCTGGCCGCGGGCCTGGATGCGGTACGAGCCGTCGGAGATGGACTGGCCGCTCAGCAGGCCCATGCCCAGGTCGCAGAGGTTCGAATGACCCTGCGTACACGGGTCACAGGTGCCGCACGCCGGGATGAAGGACAGGACGACATGGTCGCCCTCCTTCAGCCTCTTCACGTTCGGGCCGACCTTGGTGACGACGCCGGAACCCTCGTGTCCACCCAGCGCCGGGAACGACGGCATCGGGGTGGCACCGGTGACGATGTGATAGTCGGAGTGGCACATACCGGCCGCCTCCATGCGGATCTGGACCTCGCCCTCTCGGGGATCACCCAGCTCGATCTCCTCGACCGACCACGGCTCGTTGAGACCCCACAGGAGCGCGCCTTTTGTCTTCATTTCGTTCCGGCCTTTCGTCCGCATCCGCTATACGTGATCGAGGTGACGGCGATCACAGCGCACACAATATCCCGAAACTCCGCAAATTGGAACACGTTCTAGGGGAATTTCGTGCCATGGTCTAACGAAGCTAGAAAAGACCAGGACAGCAGGGTTTTCACAGGCGACACGTGAGTCTCTCCGAGTCCCAGTGAGTGAGTTTCCAGGCCCCGAACTGAACGTTCGTCCGTCAGCCGCGCACGTCGTGCAGGTGATGGATCGGGTCGTGCACGAAGTACCGCGCCAGTGAGTCCACCGTGAAGGCCGATCCGTCGCTGCGCAGTCCCCGCCGCCCCCGGTCCGCGAGCGGGACCGCCTCGAATGCGTCCGCAACGGCGGCCGCGGCGGCACCGAGTTCGGCCGCGACCGTGGCCGGGTCCTGTTCGCCGTAGCGCTCGGCGACGGCGGTCTCGTCCTGATCCCAGTTCGCGAAGTGCGGGTCGTCCTGCGCGAGCATCAGCTCCAGTCGTTCGCGGAAGATCCGGAACACGTCCCGAACGTGCGCGGAGTACTCCAATGCCGACCAGGTCTGCTCGTCCGGCCGCACGGCGACATCCGGCCGCGCCAACACCGCGGGCCAGGCCGCCGCGTTCGCGCGGACCAGGCCGGGGATCTCGTCGTATTCGACCGCACCGGAATCGAATCCACAGTCGGCGCAGGGACGCTCGAGGACCCAGGTCCAGTTCTTGGTGTCGGGCGTGATCGTCATGGGTCCAGGCTAGTGATCGCGCCCGGGTTCCGCGCGCTCGAGACACACGTCGAGGGCGCGCGCCTCGTGCTCGTGTCCGACCCACTCGTAGCCGACGACCGTCACCACGGGGGCCAGCATCACCACGATCAGGCACCACGCCATCGAGACGCCCTGTGCGGCAATGACGACCGCGAGAACCAGGGGCGCCACGGTGCCGACGAGAAGGATCAGGTGGAACGGATCGGGTACCCGTACGAGATAGGCGTAGAGCAGGTAGACGGCCCCGATGAAGACCGCAACGGGTATCGCCACGGCGAGCACCGTGGCCACGGCACCGACGTGCGCGACGTGCTCGATGTAGTAGGCCGCGACATGCAGCCCGGCCCCGACCGCCGCGAGCGACGAGAAAATCAGGATGTGGCCGTAACCCCATACGAAGGAACGGTTTCGGTGCACCTCGAGCACCTCGGCCGACGGGAGGATGTAGTACACCCACCACAGACCGAAGGTCAGCCCGATCCCGGCGACCGCGACCAGAACCGCATCGAGCGTCCACCCCTGCCTGCCCACCACGGCCGAGAGCGACGCCACCGTGCCGATCACGCCCTCCCCCAGCGTGATGATGACGAGCAGCCCGTGGCGCTCGACGATGTGGTGCACGTGCCACGGCGTCCCGCCCTTGTTCCGCTCGGCGATGACCGGTCCGCTGAGCTCGAGCAGCATGAGCACCGCGGCGACCCCGAACACCTCCTCGAGGGTGAGCGGGGCGATGAGCACCGCCACCCAGCCGACCTGGGCGATGACGAGCGTCACGGCGTAGGTGAGCGCCGCGGGGCGATGCGTCGGATCGTGCTTCGCCGCCCGCAGCCACTGGAAGACCATGGCCACGCGCATCACGATGTACCCGGCGACCATCACGGCGTTGTCGAGTTCGGCCCCGCGGTCGATGGAGGCGAACATCTGCGGCAGTCCGAGCGCGAGGATCACCACCCCGACCATCTGCACCATCGTGGTGACCCGGTAGATCCAGTCATCGGTGTCGTAGGCGGAGGCGAACCAGGAGAAGTTGATCCAGGCCCAGGTGATCGCGAACATCGCGAACCCGAATCCGGCGAGCCCGCTCCCGAGGTGACCCTCGGCGATGAGGTGGGCGAACTCCTCGCCGGCAGCGCCGAAGGCGACGACGAACGTCAGGTCGAAGAGCAGTTCGAGTGGGGTCGCCGACCGGTGGGCCTCGTCCGGGTCACGACCGGCCATCCGCTGCACGCGGTGGGCGTAGTAACGGGCCGACCCCGCCGACTGCTGCGCTGCGCTCATGGTCGGGCTCCCTCACCAGGGTCCACGAATGATCGTTGCGGTGACAACCTACCGGCACGGTGGGCGCGCGAGGGGGACTTCCCCAGTGGGGCGGGCGGGGCTCGAACCCGCGACCAATGGATTATGAGTCCACGGCTCTAACCGACTGAGCTACCGCCCCATGGCCACATCAAGAGCATCCGTGGCCCGCCGAATGCTACCGGCCCCGCTCACCCCATTGTCCGCCGAGGGTGCCGGAGTGCGATGCCGGCAGATGCCTGTGCCGCCGAAAGCAAGAGGACCCCGTCACACGATGTGTGACGGGGTCCTCCCGGATGCTCCCCCGGCTGGACTCGAACCAGCAACCGTCCGATTAACAGTCGGAAGCTCTGCCAATTGAGCTACAGGGGATTATTCCGTCAGCCGTTCGTTTCCGTTTGGCTGCGGACAGACTTTAACCCATCCCCCCACCCAGGTACCAAATCGCCTGCCCGGAGGCCCATCAGGCAGACTGTCGAGAGGCTGGTCGGAGGAGGAAAGCAGGGATGATGCGCTTGTTGATCGCTGTCGGCGTCGGGTACGTGCTGGGGACCAAGGCGGGCAGGTCGCGCTACGAACAGATCAGCAAGGCCGCCAAGGCCGTGGCGGCCAGCCCTGCCACGAAGAAGGTCATCGACGTGGGCAGGCAGAAGCTCTCCGACAGCCTGAACACCCAGCCCCGGCTGGAGCCGCTCGAGGCCATCGATTCGGACACCACGATCTACGTCCCGCGCGACCGCCGGTAGCGGCGGTAGCGGCGGACCGCGCTACAGGTCGTCGGAGCTGTCCCCGACGGCCTGTTCCAGCAGGCTGCGCCGGTACTGCTCGAGCGCGACCAGGTCGCCGAACAGGGACATGTACTCGTCGGGCTGATCGGCCTGCGACATCCGCTGCAGCTTCGACTTGAGGTCGGCCACCTGGTTGCCCACCCACACCTCTTGCAGCCGGGCCAGCACCCGCGGGATGTAGGCAGGCACGTCCGAGGCCCGCATCGGGTCCACGGCCAGCTCGGTCACCAGCGACTGCAGCGGTTCGGCCCGCTTGCCGACCGCCTCCATCCACTCGGCCCCGCCGAGCCCGGCGCCGGTCCCGCCCGCCTCCGCGATCGCGTCGCGCACCAGCGCGTACGCGGGATGGGTGAACGATTCGGTCGGCAGCGAGTCGAACACCGAGCCGGCGATCGCCGGGTACTGCAGGGCCGACTTGAGCGCCTCGCGCTGCGGCCACAGCGTCGGGTCCGTCGGGTTCGGCCGGGCGGGACCCGCGGGCGCCTCCTGGGCGACCTGCTCCGGCACCCGGCTCCGCTCCTGCCGCTGCTGCCCGCGACCCGACCTCGGCGAGTTCCTGCGGGCCTCCTCGCGGACCCGCTTGATCACGGTGGGGATGTCATCCCAGCCGACCCAGCCGGCCAGCTGCCGGGCGTAGTCCTCGCGCAGCGCCTCGTCCTTGATCCGGGCGACCACCGGCACCGTCCGGCGCAGCGCCTCGACCCGGCCCTCGCCGGTGTCGAGGTCATGCTCGGCGAGCAGGGAACGCACCACGAACTTGAACATCGGGATGCGCCGGGCGACCAGGTCGCGCACCGCGGCGTCCCCCGCCGACTGGCGCAGCTCGCACGGGTCCATCCCGTCCGGCGCCACCGCGACGTAGGTCTGCCCCGCCATCTTCTGATCGCCCTCGAACGCCTTGAGCGCCGCCGCCTGGCCCGCGGCGTCGCCGTCGAAGGTGTAGATCACCTCGCCGCGGAAGTAGCTGTCGTCCATCAGGAGTCGGCGCAGCATCGCCAGATGGTCGTCGCCGAACGCAGTGCCACAGGCCGCGACCGCCGTCTTCACCCCGGCCAGGTGCATGGCCATCACGTCGGTGTAGCCCTCGACGACCACCGCCTGGTGACCCTTCGCGATGTCCCGCTTGGCCAGGTCGAGACCGAAGAGCACCTGAGACTTCTTGTACAGCAGGGTTTCCGGCGTGTTGATGTACTTGCCGGGCATGGTGTCGTCGTCGAACAGCTTGCGAGCGCCGAAACCGATGACGTCGCCGCCGAGGTTGCGGATCGGCCAGACCAGCCGGCGCCGGAACCGGTCGATCGGGGTGCCCCGCTTGCCGGGCGTCGCCAGGCCGGCGTCGACGATCTCGTTCGCCTCGAATCCCTTGACCATCAGGTGCTTGGTCAGGGTGTCCCAGCCGTCGGGGGCGTAGCCGCAGCCGAAGGTGATCGCGGCCTGGCCGTCGAAGTTGCGTTCGGTGAGGTAGTCACGGGCGGTCTGGGCGTCCGGTTCCCGCAATCGTGCCGCGTAGAACTCCTGCGCCGCGGCGTTGGCAGCCACCAGTCGCGCCCGTGTGCCGCGGTCGCGCTGCACGGAGGGGCCGCCGCCCTCGTAGGAGATCGTGTAGTTGAGCCGGTCGGCCAGCTGCTCGACGGCCTCGACGAAGGAGATGTGCTCGATCTTCTGCAGGAACGAGTAGACGTCGCCGCCCTCGCCGCAGCCGAAGCAGTGGTAGGTCCCGTGGTTGGGGCGGGCGTGGAAGGAGGGCGACTTCTCGTCGTGGAACGGGCACAGCCCCTTCATCGAGTCGCCGCCGCTGCGCTTGAGCGCGACGTACTCCCCCACGATGTCCTCGATGTGGGTCCGGTCGCGGATGGCCGCGATGTCTCGTTCAGGAATTCGGCCGGCCACCCGAGCAGTGTAGGCGCTATCCCCAGCTCGCCTGCGCGCCGAGGCTCTGCTTGTCGACGCGTTCGAGCCGGCTCTCGGTGTACGAGGCGATCTGGTCGACGATCACCCTCGTGCGGGCCGCATCGTCCGCCGCGCGCTCCCAGGCGGAGAGCAGCAGCGGATCCAGCCCGGACGGCGCCGTGCGGTGCAGCCATTCCGAGACCCGATGGATGCGGTCACGCTGCCGGTCCTGCTTGGTGCGGTGCCCGGCATCGGACATCACGTACCGCAGCGCGACCGTCTTGAGCAGCGCCACCTCCGCGGCCACCACCGGCGGGATCTCCAGATCCGCGGCGTAGCGCGCGAGCGGTCCTTCGCCCGCGACCCGTCGGGTCTCGGTGACGGCCGCGGTGGCGAACCGTCCGACCAGCTCACTGGTGAGGTTCTTCAGTGCCACCGAACTGGTCAGCGTGCCGTCGAAGCCGCCGCCCGCGCCGACAACCACCGGCAGCACGGACAGCCTGCGCGCCGCCTCCACCAGGTCGTCGACGATCAGGCCACGGAACTCCGAGGCACCCATCTCGGCCAGCGCCCGCTGCTCGGCGGGGTCCGCGAGCGCGCGCAGGTCGATGCGGCCTGCGATCACGCCGTCCTCCACGTCGTGCACCGAATAGGCGACGTCGTCCGCCCAGTCCATCACCTGCGACTCCAGGCAGCGCCGCCGCCCCGGGGCGCCCTCGCGCACCCAGGCCAGGATCTGGGCGTCGTCCTCGTAGGCGCCGAACTTGGCGCCGGGCGCCGGACGCGTCCACGGGTACTTGATCGACGCGTCGAGGGCCGCGCGGGTGAGGTTGAGCCCCACGCTGCGTCCGTCGGCATCGAGCACCTTCGGCTCCAGGCTGGTGAGGATCCGCAGATTCTGGGCGTTGCCCTCGAATCCGCCGCAGTCCGCGGCCACCTCGTCGAGCGCCTTCTCGCCGTTGTGCCCGTACGGCGGGTGGCCGATGTCGTGGGCGAGCCCGGCGAGGTCGACCAGGTCCGGGTCGCAGCCGAGGCCGTCCGCGATGCTGCGGCCGATCTGCGCGACCTCGATCGAGTGGGTGAGCCGGGTCCGCGGGGTGTCGCCGTCGCGCGGGCCGACCACCTGGGTCTTGTCGGCGAGCCGACGCAGCGCCGCGCAGTGCAGCACCCGGGCCCGGTCGCGGGAGAAGTCGGTCCGCCTGGCCGAGGTGCCGGGCAGCCCGCCGGTCTTCGGCGCCTCCGACACCCGCCGCTCCAGGTCCTGCTCGGTGTAGTCCGCCACCGGATCCGGCGCCATCACTGTCCCGCGGTGTAGGGGAAGTCCGCGGAGAAGTGGGTGAGCTGATACCAGATCAACGCCCCTGTCTCCCTTGCGATTCCGTGAGCCTGCGACTCCCGGGTGAAGACTGCGGGTCCCTGCCGGGTCGGCGCCGTCCATGCCTCGAGCCCGGCGTCGCGGGCCATCGTCCTTGTACGCAGCGAATGCCACGGATCGCTGACGAGGACGGCGGAGGTCATGCCGTGCTCGCCCATCTCCCGGCTGACGCCCTCGATGCTGCGCAGGGTGTCCGAACCCTCCTCGACGGCGATGATCCGGTCCCCCGGCACGCCGCGACCGATCAGGTAGTTCCGTCCCGACGCGGCCTCGGTGTAGACGTCGCCCTCCTGCTTGCCGCCGACGGTGACCACGCTCGGCGCGACGCCCCTGTTGAACAGCTTCACGGCCTGCTCCAGGCGCGCCTCGAACACCGACGACGGCGTCCCCGAGTACTGGGCCGCGCCGAGCACGACGATGGCGTCGGCCTTGGTCGGGTCGTCGATCCGGGCGACCTGCCACACGCGGGCGGCGGTACCGCCGACCAACAGCAGGCCCATCAGCACCGCACCGGCGATGGTGCGGCGCGTCCACCGGGCAAGGGTGCCCCCGAAACCGAGTCGGTCGGCTTCGTGCACGCGGACTACGGGTGAACTCACTCCGCAAGTCTGCCAGCCCTACGCCCCAGCGCACGTCGCGGCGCGCCCGAGCTACAACCAGCCGAGCCGTTCTGCGGCCTTGACCGCCTCGGCCCTCGTCGTCGTGCCGGTCTTCCCGATCGCCGACGAGAGGTGATTGCGCACCGTGCCCTCCGAGAGGTGCAGCGTCCTCGCGATGACGCCGGTGCCCGCCCCGCCGGATGCGGTCCTGAGCACCTCGCGCTCACGGGCGGTCAGCGGGGACGAACCGGTCGCCAGGGTCTCGGTGGCCAGGGTGGGGTCCACCGCACGCAGGCCCATGTGCACGCGACGCACGGCGTCCGCGAGCTCGCGGGCCGGGGTGTCCTTCACCACGAACCCGCTCGCGCCCGCGTCGATCGCGCGCCGCAGGTACCCGGGCCTGCCGAACGTGGTGACCATCAGGATCCGGCAGTCGGGGCACTGCACGCGCAGCTGCTCGGCCACCGCGATGCCGTCCATACCCGGCATCTCGACGTCCAGCAGGACCACCTGCGGCCGGTGCTCGCGGACCGCGGCGAGCACCTCGTCTCCCCTGCCGACCTCCGCCACCACGGCCAGGTCCGGCTCCAGGTTCAGCAGCGCCGCGAGCGCTCCCCGCACCAGGGCCTGATCGTCCGCGATGAGCAGGGTGATCGGCGCGGTCATCGCCTGCCCCACTTCGCGCCCACGCGGGCAACGTCCTGGGTCTCCGGGAACACCGCGCTGACGAGGAACCCGCCCGCAGGGGGCCGCGCGAGCCGCAGGCCCCCGCCCGCCCGGCCGATGCGCTCTCGGAGACCGGCCAGCCCGTTGCCCTCGCCGCCGTCGGAGCCGGGCCCCCGCCCGTCGTCGGAGATCTCGATCGTGGTCGGCGACAGGCGCACCTCGCACCGCGACGCCCCGCTGTGCCTGACCACGTTCGTCACCGCCTCGCGCAGCGTCCAGCCGAAGACCTCCTGACGGGACCGCGGCACGTCCTCCACCGAATCGGGGAGCACGGCCTCGATGCCCGCCGCGGTGAGCGCCGAACGGGCGTTGGCCAGTTCGCCCTCGAGGCTGACCTCCCGCAACCGCCCGACGGTGTCGCGGACGCCCGCGAGCGCCTCCCGCGCCAGCGACTCGATGTCGTCGAGTTCCGCGCGCGCCCGGTCGAGATCGAGGTCGAGCAGCCTGCGCGCCAGTTCGGACTTGACGGTGATCACGGTGAGCGAGTGTCCCAGGATGTCGTGCACATCGCGCCCGACACGCAGGCGTTCCTCGGCCACCGCCATCGCGGCCAGCTGCTCCCTGGCGGCGGCGAGCTGCATGTTCCGATAGATGATCTGCCCGATGCCCCAGGAGGCGACGGCCGCCACGATCATCTGGAAGGCCAGAAAGTCCTGGGGCTGTAGCGATTCGACGAGCCTCGGGAGCGCGAACACGGCCACAGCGAGCAGGCCGACCACCGTCGCGGCCCTGGCCGTCGGCAGCGTGATCGCCCCGAGCGCGGCGATGTAGATGGCGAGCGCGAACGCATCCGAGCCGAGCGGGATCATCGCCGCGGCCATGAGCGCGGTCAGCACCGCCAGTCCGGTGTAGACCACCCGCTGCTCCGGCCGCGGCCACTGCTGGCGGATCCCGTCGATCGTCCGGAACACGACGAAGCTGCCGACATACGCGATGCCGAACAGTCCGATCAGCACCAGCGCGAACACCCGCGCCGCCGGGTCGCTCAGCTGCAGCGCCGAGGACACCGGGTAGGCGAGGTAGACGAGCCAGATGGCGGCGAACAGGAAACCCATCCGTCCAGGGGCCCGCGGTTCGAGTGCGCGCTCGTCGATCACGTCCATCACGCTAACCCCGCCGAGACGACGGGGTCGGCCGCTGGTCGGTTTGATCATCAGACCCGCGCGGTGTCGCGGCGGAAGAGCACCGTCGCCCCGACGACGAAGATCGCCGCCCACACGAGCAGGTTCACCACCGCGACCGCCATGGTGCCCGCCCCTATCTCGCCGAGCGGCGAACGGGCCAGGGCCGCAACACCATAGGTCGGGAAGAACCGCGACACCGTCTCGAACCAGCCGCTGGGCGGGACGAACAACCCACCGGCGAAGGCGAGCACCGCGAGCCCTGGACCGAGGATCTGCATGACGTTCTCGGACGGGAGCAGGTACCCCATGAACAGACCGAACGCCGCGAACACCACCGAACCGAGCCAGGCCAGCAGGAAGCTGCCGAGCCACGCGGCCGCGGGCATGTGTGCCCCCAGCACACCCCCGACCACGAACACCACGCTCACCGAGACCAGGCCGAGGACCATCGCGACCGCGATCTTGGTGGCCACATACGCGTTCGGACGTAGTGGGGTGAGCCGCAGCTGGCGGCTCCAGCCGAGCGCGCGTTCGATCGAGACCATCGCGCCGCCACTGGTGGTGGCGAGCATCGCGCCGTACACGGCCATCGAGATCATCACGTACGCGGTGACATTGCCCGACCCGTAGGCCTGCGTCGTGAAATCGGATTGCACCCCGAAGATGGCGAAGAAGGCGGGCGGCATGACGAGGGTGAAGATCAACGTGCGCTTGTTCCGGAGCATGCGGCGCAGCTCCAGCAGCAGGAAGCCGAGGCTGAACCCGCCCGCGACCGGGATCCTGCGGGCCGAAGGGGCAACGGTCGTGATGGTCATGATCAGACTCCCTGGGTGATGTAGTCGGCGGCGGACGCACGGGGTGCGGTTTCGGTGGTGAGCGCCAGGAACGCGTCCTCGAGTCCCTTCGAGGCGATCTCCAGGTCCCGGGCGTCGGTGTGCGTCAGCAGGTATCGGGCCACCGCATCGGAGTCCCTCGCGTGCACGACGAGCCGCTCGCCGCGCAGCTCCACCTCGTCGACCCCGTCGATGGCGAGCAGCCGACTCTGGTCGGCGCCGGGCAGGGTCGCACTGATCACCCGGCCGGAGGCCAGGTTCTTGATCTCCGCCGCGCTGCCGTCGGCCACCACGCGGCCCTGCCGGACCAGGACGATCCGGTCCGCGTAGGCGTCGGCCTCGTCGAGATAGTGGGTGGCGAACAGCACCGTCCGTCCGCGGCTCGAGTCCTCGCGCATGGCGTTCCAGAATTCGCGGCGGCCCTCGACATCCATGCCGGTGGTCGGCTCGTCGAGCACGATCAGGTCCGGATTCGGCAGCAGCGCGAGCGCGAAGCGCAGTCGCTGCTGCTGGCCGCCGGAGCACTTGCCGACCAGCCGGTCCGAGATGTCCGCGATTCCGGCCCTGGCCAGTACCTCCTCGACCGGCCGGGTGGTGGCGAACAGCGCGCCGACGAGGCGGACGGTCTCCTCCACGGTGAGGTCCCTGAGCAGCCCGCCGCTCTGCAGGACCGCGGAAACCCGTCCGGTGGCGATCGCCTCGCCCGGCGTACCGCCGAACAGCGAGACGGCGCCGGAATCGGGCACGGCCAGGCCGAGCATCATGTCGATGGTGGTCGTCTTACCGGCGCCGTTGGGTCCGAGGAAGGCGACGACCTCACCCGGCTGGACGGTGAGGTCGAGCCCGTCGACGGCCTGCACGGGACGGCCGCCCCTGACGGCGAACCGCTTACGCAGATCTCTGAGTTCGATCGCAGGTGTGGTCATGGCATCGACCTTGCTCCGAACGCGGCCGTGACGGACCTGTCGGACGTCACGATCGACCCATGACATCTGTCATCCCTGCCCGACGACCGGCCGGACCTCGGATCACAGCGCGAATCCCACCGATGCCGATAGATTCAGTGCCATGGCACTCGCACAGCCGCACGCTCGCGGTCGACACGCTTCCCACCGCATCTCGATCGCCGCGGCCACGGCCTCCGTGCTGGCGTTACTCGGCCTGATCTGCCTGCCCGGAGTCGCGTCCGCCGAGGCGCCGTTCCGGATGCCCGGCCAGATCTCCGACCGGGTCGGCGCCCTCGACGACGCCGAACGCGCCGACGTGCGGGCCGCGCTCGACGCGCTCTTCGACGAGCAGCACGTGCAGCTCTGGGTGACCTACGTCGCCGGCTTCGACGGGATGGACGCCGGACAATGGGCGAGCAAGACGGCGCAGCAGAGCGGGCTCGGGGACAACAGCGCGCTGCTGGCGGTGGCGACCGAAGACCGCGCCTACGCCCTCGACCTGCCGCCGAACCTGAGCAATGTCAGCACCGCCGAGATCGACAGCATCGAGCAGGACGCCATCGTTCCCGCTCTGCGACAAGATGATTGGGCTGGCGCTGCGATTGCGGCCGCGGGCGGCATCGACGACGCGATGAGCTCGTCGGGGTCGGGATCGACGGCCAAGTACCTGCTCATCGGTGGTGGCGTCGTGGTCATCGGGGCCGGCGGCGTGGTGCTGTACTCGCGCCGCAAGAAGAGCGAGCGGATCCGTGAGGGCATCGAGGCGGCCAAGGACGTCGACTGGACCAACCCGGACGCGATCGCGGCCCTGCCGATCGAGACCCTCGACGCCAGGGCCAAGGAAGTACTGGTCGAGACCGACAACGCGATCCGCACCAGCGAGGAGGAGCTGAACCTGGCCCGCGGCGAGTTCGGCGATCAGTCGACCGCGCCGTTCACGACCGCCTACGAGGCCGCGAAGGCCGCCCTCGCGTCGGCGTTCACCCTCCGCCAGCGCCTGGACGACGACATCCCCGAAACCCCGGATCAGAAGCGGGACATGCTGATCCAGCTGATCTCGACGTGCAGCCGTGCGGACAAGGAGCTCAATTCGCGGGTGACGGAGTTCGACGGGATGCGCGACCTGCTCCTCGACGCGCCTGCCCGTCTCGACGCCCTCACCCAGGACGTCGTCGAGTTGACCGTCCGGGTCCCGAAGTCGGAGGCCACCCTCGCCGGGCTGCAGAACGAGTTCCCTGCGCCCGCGCTCGCATCGGTGTCGGGGAATGTCGCGATGGCGCAGCAACAGCTGACGTTCGCGGACCAGAACATCACCGCGGGCCGCGAGGCGGCCGCGCTGCCCGCGGGCAAGCAGGGTCCCGCCGTCGTCGCGATCCGGGCCGCGGAGGGTGCCATCGCACAGGTCCGCGAGCTGCTCGACGGAGTCGACCATGCCGCGGACAACATCCGCACCGCCATCGCCACCCTGCCCGCGGTCCTCGACGACGCCCGCAAGGACATTGCGGCGGCGGCCGCGTTGGCCCAGCACGGCGGCCAGGCCCTCGCCTCGGCCAAGGCCGCGACGGAGGCGGCGCTGACGCAGGCCGAGTCTCTCAAGGACAGCGACCCGCTCGGGGCGTTCAACGCGATCGTCAAGGCGGACAACGAACTCGACACCGTCCTGGCCGCCGCGATGGACGCCAAGGAGCAGACCGAGCGGGCTGCGCAGCGCCTCGCCCAGGACCTGACGGTCGCCCAGTCACAGATCACCGCCGCCAAGGACTACATCAACACCCGCCGCGGCGCCGTCGGCGCGGAGGCACGCACCCGACTCTCGGAGGCGGAGCGCCACCTCGACGCCGCCCGCCAGCTCAGCCAGTCCGATCCCGCGAAGGCGCTGCAGCACGCGAAGGCCGCGGGCGACCTCGGCGCCAGGGCACTGCGACTCGCACAGGGCGACGTGCAGACCTGGGAGGCGAGCAGGCAGCCGAGGAACTCCGGCGCGAACACCGGCGCGATCCTCGGCGGCATCCTCATCGAGTCGATGATGCGCGGCGGGATGAGCGGCGGCTGGGGCAACCGTGGCGGCGGAGGCGGCGGCGGTGGCCGCGGTCCCGGCTCCTTCGGCGGCCCGAGCAGTTCCGGGCGGATCAGTCGCAGCGGGCGGTTCTAGGGCAGCCTCGATGCCTGCGCCGACCGCCAGGGACACACCGTGAGTTCCGCACTGGCGCAGCCGGGGCCGGCACTGGCTGTCGTCTGCGTGGCCATGGCCGCGATCGCCGCGGTGGTGTACCGGGTTGCGGCACTCGACCCTCCGCTGACGGTGCCTCGGGCAGCGCTCCGCGGCGCCCTGCAGCTCGCGGTCGTCTCCGTCGTGCTCGCGGCCGCGCTGCGCCACCTGTGGTCGGCGGCCGCGGTCTTGCTCCTGATGTATGTCGCGGCCTCGGCAACCGCCGCACGCCGATCGGGCGCCGGTCGGTCGGGTCGATGGCTGGCGCTTGCCCTTGCTGTGGGCGTCGCGGCCGTTCTGCCGCTGATGTTGATCAGCGGCGTCGTGCCGCTCGAGGGGGTGGCGCTGATCCCGATCGGCGGCATCGTGCTCGGCGGTGCGATGACCGCCACCTCGCTGGCGGCCAAGCGTGCGCTCGACGCCATCGATCAACGACACGGGGAGGTCGAGGCGGCGCTGAGCCTCGGCCTGAGCCTGCGGGACGCGCGGATGGAGGTGATCCACACGGCCGCGTCCGACGCGCTGCTCCCGGGCCTCGACCAGACCCGCACGGTGGGTCTGGTGACGCTTCCCGGCGCCTTCGTCGGCGTGCTGCTCGCCAGCGGATCTGCGATCCAGGCAGGGGCGGTGCAGATTTTGGTGCTCGTCGGCCTGCTGTTGGCGCAGACCTGTGCGGTGGCCGTGACGATGGAACTGGTGGCCCGGGCCGCGGTCAGGCGCTGACGCCGTCGGCTGTGCTCCGGCGTCAGCTCACCGACCGGCGGCCCAGTCCTTGCTCGACGATCCACGCTGCGACCTGGATCCGGGACGCGAATCCGAGCTTCGCGAGGATCTGCTCGACGTGTCCCTGCACGGTGCGCTGGGAGATCAGGAGCTGCGCAGCGATCGCCTTGTTGGTCAGGCCCTGAGCCACGAGCTCGGCGACCTGCCGCTCACGCTGCGTCAGCGCCGATGCCGGCCCAGGTGACCGCCGCTCCTCCTCGGCCTCGGAGAGTTCGTCGAGCGCGAACGCGATCGCCTCCTCAGGGCCCCACCCTGCCCCTTCTCTGACGGCCCCCTCGAAGGCCCGGTCACCGAGAACCCGACGGGTCTGCTGCTCGCATTCTGCGTGGTACGCCTGCAGCGTCCTGGCGACCACCCCGGGGCTACCGACCGTTCGCCACATCGTCTCCACCGCGCCGAGCAACAGCGCGGCACGTCGGGCCTGATTCTCCGCGCACGCGATCCACGCCAGCGTCTCGACACACATCGCGGCCGCGAGCAGGTCGTCCGCAGATCGGGACAGTCGCAGGCCCTGTTCGAGGAGGCCGGCCGCGCGCGGTGGATCGGCCTCCCACAGCGCGAGTCCCAGCGCGCATGCCGCGTATGCCCGGTAGACGAACTCGCCGGTTCGTTCGCTGATGGAAAGGGCTTCTTCCTGGTACCCGACCGCCCCGGCGGCGTCGCCGAGCAGCCCGGATGCCAGGGTGAGCCCGAGCAAGGTCGAGATCTGCCTGAGGTTGTTCCCCTGGTCCCGGAAGGCCGAGAGGGCATCCGCCCACCCGGTCACGGCGCCGGGCAGGTCCCCGGCGAAGGCGGCGAGGTACGCATTTGCATGCATGACGGCCGCACGCAACGCGTCGTCGTCCAGCCGCTCCGCCAGGTCTTGTGCCGCCGCCGCCAACTCGGTCGCAGGCGCGGTGTCGCCCTGATACCCGGCGAGAAGGCTGTTCGCACACAGCGCCTTGACCCTGTCGACGGTCGGTTCGTCCCCGTGCAGGTCCAGCGCGCAGTCGAGCCAGTACCTGCCCTCGCGGAGTAGACCACGGGAGAGCCAGAACGGGAACAGCGCGACGGAGATCTGAAGGGCGATCTCGGCCTCGTCCGGCTCCCTCATGCAGTGGTGCATCGCTTCTCGCAGGTTCGCCTGCTCGCGCCCCAGTCGCGCCATGAGCTCGACCTGGCGGGGACCGATCCACTCGAATCTCGTCGTCGAGACCAGATCCCGGTACCAGTTCAGGTGCCGTCGACGGAGGACCGGGATGTCGTCAGGGGCGAGCAACTCCTCGCGGCCGTATTCGCGCAGGGTCTCGAGCATCCGGTATCGCACCACCGCCCCCGCGCCCTCACAGATCAGGATCGACTTGTCGACGAGCGACGCCAGCACGTCGAGCACCTCGTCCGCAGGCCGATCGCCTGCGCAGATCCCTTCCGCCGCATCGAGTTCGAACCCGCCGGAGAAGATCGTCAACCGACCCCACAGCTCACGTTCGGTTTCGGTGCACAGCTCGCGGCTCCACTCGATGCACAACCTGAGCGTTTGCTGCCTGCTCGGCGCTCCCCTGCGGCCACCCGTGAGCAGCTGATACCGATCGGACAGCCGGTCGAGGATCTGGTCGGCCGACAGTGTTCGCAGCCGGACCGCCGCCAGTTCGATGGCGAGCGGGAGCCCGTCCAGCCCGTGACAGATCTTCGCCACGGCCACTCGATTGTCCTCGGTGAGCACGAAACCGGGCACCGCAACGGCGGCGCGGTCGAGGAACAGCGTCGCCGCCTCGAAGCGAGAGAGCTCCTGCAGCGTCGGCGGCTCGTCCGGGTCGGGCACCGCGAGGGACGGGACTCGCAACACCGCTTCTCCGCCGACGGCGAGGGCCTCGCGACTGGTCGTCAGGATCCGCAGCCCCGGACAGCTTCGCAACAGGGTGATCGCCAGCGACGCAACCGCATCCACCACGTGCTCACAGTTGTCGATCACCAGTAGCAGGCGTCGATCTCGCAGGTGTTCCGCCAACATCCCGAGTGGCGGCTCGCTCGAGGTGTTCCTCGGCGCGAGGGTGGCCGCCACCATGCCTGCCACCAGGGCCGGATCGCGCAGGTCACCGAGCTCGACGAGCCACACCCCGTTCGCGAAGTCTCGTCTCGAATCGGCGGCTACCCGCAGCGCCAGTCGCGTCTTGCCGACCCCACCGATACCGGTCAACGTCACCAGCCGCGAGGAGGACAACAGTCGCCTCGACTCGGCCGTCTCGCTGCGGCGTCCGACGAAGCTGTTCAGTTCGACGGGCAGGTTTCCGGCCACCTTGCCATGGACAGTGGGCGGCATCGTCACTCCCGCCTTCCCCCGGCACAGGGCCGCGACCGATCTCGGCCGGAACCCGCCCCGTGCGGCGAGGCTCCGACTTGACACTTTAGAGTGAACTGTAACGCCATGGCACCGTGCGCCGTCGCGCGGATGAAGGTGCCGTCACGGCAGGCGCGGCCCGAAAACAGGTACGTCCCCCCGTCATCCCGCCGTGGTGCTCGACACAGCCCCCGCGAAGTATGGGATTTGTCAGATCTGCCCAGCGTGAAGTCGAGGTTCTCCGATGCTCTTGCTCACACGACCCATCACGGCCGGCAACCGATCGCCACGCGATGACGCGCCTGAGGTGCTGATGATCCGGAACTGCGCGCGCTGCGCGACACTACTGAGCCCGGAGAGCTCCACCTGCGACGTCTGCGGAGGCACGGACCTACCGCGGGTCCCGTCTACGGGGCTCGGGGAGATCCGCACATGGACGGTGGTCGATCGGGAGGCACCCGACAGGTGCGGCGATCCGATGCCGTGCCTGCTCGCGGTCGTCGCACTCGACGACGGCCCCTGGATCTGCACCTGGCTCGAGGGCGAGATCGCTGTTCGCTCGGACCAGCACGTCCGCGTCCAGTTCGATCACCTGGCCTCCGGGGACTGGTATCCCGTGTTCTGCGCCTGCGGCGCCGACTGCAACCAGTCGCTCCCCACCGGCTGACAGACGGCCGGCACTCGCTTTCCGATACCTGTACAACATTCGACGATCCACCCGAGGTACCGAACACGAACCGACACCCATTCGCACAAAAAGTGCGCATATTCAACCATTTTTAGAACGCCCCTATCACCGAACAAACCGCCCCCGAAATAAAGTCGGCACGGGCGGCATTTCTGCCTGCCAAGAAGACCATTAACCGAATTGCAGTGTCAATAAACAGTAATTCACTGTAATTCAATCAGAATCGGCCACAGACAACGCCACCGCGACCTGGCAGACCCATGCCGTCAACCCGCCTCACAGCACCCAAGCACGCCACTCGACCTGCATCTATTGGCCATGTTCAGCATTCTCCACGGGACACCGATGACGACTCCCACGCAAACAATCGGTGAACACACCGTAAATTGCGCCCCTTCCGCGGGCCTTACAGAACTCCGGACAGATTGCCTTTCTTTTTCACCCACATGGCGTCACCTCTTCGTGGTAGAAATTTGTGCGGCCGCAACTGCCCCCTGGTTGCGGCCGCACAAATTTCAGGAGCTCGATTCAAGGAGTGATCAATGGCAACCTTTCTCACGGTCCTCGGTGTACTCGGGAAGATCGGCACGGTCGGCACCCTGCTGCAGGCGCTGAGCTGACGACCCGGCGAGGGGCCGGCGCTCTCCCGAGGAGCACCGGCCCCTCGACCGCCAGTTAGCGGCGCCACCATCACCCGAGTCATCAACAACGGCAGCTGATTCCCACACCCGGGTGATCGACACCCGGCCCTCGACCCCGTGTGCTCGGCGCAGCGACCGCCGCGCGCCGAGCACACGGCTCCACACCCGAACACCGCGACCTTCATGCCGAAGTCGACGGTCGCCGTCCCAACCACCGAAGGAACAGCCATGACACAACGAGAGATCACCCGCGGCATCGCCGCAGGCGCGGCCGCGGCACTGTCCATCGGGGCGCTCGCCGTCCTCGGCGCAGGCACCGCAGGCGCGGCCCCCGGCTCGATCTCCTGGGACGACGGCAAGTCCCAGTTCACCAGGACCATCAGCAACACCACCCCAACGGTGGGCGACACGGTGACCGTGACAACGAAGTTCGACCGGACCAGCTGGATCGACGAGTACATCTACAGCGTCACGGACCGGCATCCGTCCTGCCTGACCTACATCCCCGGCTCCGCCAAGATGGGTGGGGAGCAGACCGACACGGACGACGTGAAACCCGACTACGTCCACTCCTCTTGGAGCGTCATTTCCTGGGTTGTCCAGAATCGCCCGGGCTTCCACGCCACACCGGAGTACAGCGTCTCCTACAAGATCGGCGCGAACTGCCCCACCGGTACCCCCCTGGCCACCGGCATGGACTACACCGGATCACTCGGCAGCGGCAACTACGGCAACAAGGGCCCGTCGATCACCGTTTCCCCGGCCAGTACCGGTGGAACGGGCGGAACGGGCGGCACCGGAGGCACCGGAGGCACCGGAGGCACCGGAGGCACTGGCAGCCTCAGCAAACTCCTCGCCGGCTTCGGCTCCTGACGACCGGCACACGATGAAGGGTCTGTCCCCAGCCACCGCGGCCGGGGACAGACCCTTCATTGCAGAGACTCGGCGATCCACGCCGCGATCTGAGTTCGCGAGGTGAACCCGAGCTTGGACAGGATGTGTTCGACGTGGCCCTGGGCGGTGCGGGTTGAGATCACCAGCATCGAGGCGATCGCCTTGTTCGAATGGCCTGCCGCGACGAGCTGTGCCACCTCGGTTTCGCGCGGGGTCAACAGTGACGACACAAGTGCGGGCTGAGGCCGGTCGGTGAGGTTCTCGCCGAGTGCGTAGGAGACGGATTCGTCGAGGTTCATGGCGGTACCGGTGCGAAATGCTTCGCCGTAGGCCTTGTCCCCGAGTGCATTGCGGGTGAGTTGCTCGCACTCGTCGTGGTTGCCGAGCAGGTTCGGGAGGGTCACCGAGATCCTTCCGACCGTCTGCGCGAGCGTCTCGGCGGCGCCCATCAGGACGGCGGCCCGGGTCGCCTGGTCCTCGCGAATCGCGGCCCAGGCCAACGACTCGAGACACCAGCCCGCCATGACCAGGTCTTTGAGGCGCCGAAGCAGCGGCAACGCCGAATTCAGGAGGGCTGTTGCCCGATCGGTGTCTCCTGCCTGCAATGCCGTCAGCGCGAGGGCCCACGATGCCCACGCACGGTAGGTGGACTCACCTCGCGGCGCGGTGATCGCGAGCACCTGCTCATGACAAGCGACCGCGGTCTCCTCGTCCCCCGACAGTCCGCTCGCGATCGCCAGGCCGAGAAACCCACCTATCGATCGTGCGATTTGGAGTCCGGTCCCGGTCGGGTGGGCGCCCTCCGCGCGTGCCCTGACGAGGGCCGCCCGGAACGGTTCGACCGCCCCTGCGAGGTCTCCGGTGAACAAGGCCAGATATCCACGCGCATAGTTCGCGACCTCGAGCGACTCCACGTGCCCCGATTGCTCTGCGAGCGAACAGCATTCCACCGCCCGCGTCGCGGCCTCCTCGAGTTGACCCTGCATCCCCGCCAACAAGCAGTCGCCGTACAACGTCTTGACGCGTTCCTCGGCCCCCGCAGTGTCGGAGCCGGCGAGGCAGCGGCCCATCCAATACCGGGCCTCCGTCAACAGGCCCCGGCACGACCAGAACAGCCACAAGGCGTTCGCCATGCGCGCGGCGACATCCGGGTCGGTGGCGACGACCTCCTCGGTCAGGCTGAACGTCAGCGCCTCCCGCAGGTTCGGCTGCTCCCGATCGAATCGATCGACCCAGTCCACCTGGTCGGGGCCGATCCACTCGATCTCGACCCGCTTGACCAAGCTCTCATACCACGCGAGGTGCCGCCGCTGCGCTTTGGAATAGTCGCCGGATTCGCGCAACTTCTCCTTGCCATACGCACCGATCGTCTCGACCATCCCGAATCGCACCACCGCCCCGCACTCCTGGCGTACCAGGATCGACTTGTCGACGAGGGAGGCCACCGAGTCGAGAAATCCGTCGACCAGTTCCTCGGGACAGATGCCCTCGGCCGCGTCCAGCTCGAAACCGCCCACGAACACCGACAGCCACGCCCACAGCTGCTGCTCGCGGGGCCCGCACAGCTCGTAGCTCCAGTCCACGCAGGACCGCAACGTCTGCTGTCGGGACGGCGCCACCCGGGATCCGACGGTCAACAACTGGTAGCGGTCGGTCAGGCGCTGCAGGATCTGCTCGGCTGTCATCGCGCGGATCCGCACCGCGGCCAGCTCGATGGCCAACGGAAGTCCGTCCAGCTGGCGGCATATCCCCGCCACCGCAGCGCAATTGGCCTCGGTGAGCGCGAAATCAGGCAGAGCGTCGGCGGCCCGCGCGACGAACAGCGCCACCGATTCGTACCGGGGCATCGCCTCGAGTCTCGGGGTGTGCTGCGGGTCCGGCGCCGTCAACGGCGGCACCTTCAGCACCCGCTCCCCGTCCACCCCGAGGATCTCGCGGCTCGTGGCCAGGATCCGCAGCTCCGGGCACGCTCGCAACAGGGTCTGCGCCAACTCCGCGACAGCACCCAAGAGGTGCTCGCAATTGTCCAGGACCAACAACGTGTGCCGGGTGGAGAGGTGATCGGCCAGCAGGCGAGCCAACGACAGGCCCGGCTGATCCGGCAGCCCGAGCGCGCCGGCGACGGCCTCCACCAACAACTCGGAATCCTGCAGGTCACCGAGCGCGACGAACCACACCCCATCGGCGAACGCTCGCCGCGAATCCTCGGCGACCCGCAACGCCAGCCTGGACTTGCCGACCCCACCGATGCCGGCCAACGTCACCAACCGCGAGGCCCCCAGCAGCCGCCTCGCCTCGGCGATCTCGTGGCGCCTGCCGATGAAACTGGTCAGCTCCGCCGGCAGGTTCCCGGGCTTCTCCTTCACCAAGGTCGCCATCGAGCGTCCTGTCGTTCGTCGTTGTCGTGTGCTCGAAACTACCCCTGTCACGTCACGACAAACAGATCGAAGGGGCCCGGTCGACCCTGTGGTCGACCGGCCCCTTCCGCACGTGCTCGCTCAGCGCCAGTCACCGACGCGGACCTCGTCGGGCGCGGGCGCGCCCGTCCCGGTCTCGACCAGCTGGATCAGGCTGAGGAGGAACGTTGCCCACTTCGTGCTGCAGTGGTGCATGAACTCCACCGGCTCCCGCCAGCCGGCGTGCTTGAAGAGAACGATCGTGTAGTCACCGTCCTGGCGCAGGTCGAACTCGATCGTTGTACCGAGCCACTCCTCGGGGCTCTCCCCCACGACTCGCCACACGACACGCTTGCCCGCGACGAGCTCGACCACCTCCATGTCGAACCCGCCGACCGGCGGGAACCTGAACTCGATGACGCCGCCGACCTCGTCGGGCGTGCCCGACGTGTCACGGGTCCACCACGCGGCAAGGCCGTCGATCGAGGTCAGCGCGTCATAGATCGGTTCCGGCGTCGGCGTCTTCGCGCCGACCCGATGCAGGATGTCCATCATCATTTCTCCTCTTTGCGCAATGTTTGGTTGCACATAACGTTAGCGGCTCCCCCGTCTATGCGCAACCATTGGTTGCGAATTGGTCGCCGACTACGTCGGCACGACAAAGGCCGCCCGGCAGCGATGTAGACGCTGCGGGCGGCCTTTTGCGGGTCAGACCCTTACGGGACTAGGCGCCGATCAGGCGCTGGGCGAGGTAACTCTCGACCTTGTCGAGCGAGACCCGCTCCTGCTCCATGGTGTCGCGCTCTCGGATCGTCACGGCCTGATCGTCGAGGGTGTCGAAGTCGACCGTGATGCAGAACGGGGTGCCGATCTCGTCCTGGCGACGGTAGCGGCGACCGATGGCGCCCGCGTCGTCGAACTCGACGTTCCAGTTCTTGCGCAGCAGTGCCGCGAGGTCCTTGGCCTTCGGGGTGAGGTCGGCGTTGCGGCTGAGCGGCAGCACCGCGGCCTTGACCGGGGCCAGCCGACGATCCAGGCGCAGCACGGTGCGCTTGTCGACACCACCCTTGGCGTTGGGCGCCTCGTCCTCAGAGTAGGCGTCGACCAGGAAGGCCATCAGCGAGCGGGTCAGGCCTGCTGCCGGCTCGATGACGTACGGGGTGTACCGCTCACCGCTGGCCTGGTCGAAGTAGTTCAGGTCGGTGCCCGAGTGCTGCGAGTGGGTCTTGAGGTCGAAGTCGGTGCGGTTGGCGACGCCCTCGAGCTCGCCCCATTCGCTGCCCTGGAACCGGAAGCGGTACTCGATGTCGACGGTGCGGGTCGAGTAGTGCGAGAGCTTGTCGGCGGGGTGCTCGTAGAGCCGCAGGTTCTCGGGATCGATGCCGAGATCGGTGTACCAGGCGAGCCGGGTGTCGATCCAGTACTGGTGCCACTGCTCGTCCTCGCCCGGCTTGACGAAGAACTCCATCTCCATCTGCTCGAACTCGCGGGTGCGGAAGATGAAGTTGCCGGGCGTGATCTCGTTGCGGAAGCTCTTGCCGATCTGGGCGATGCCGAACGGCGGCTTCTTGCGCGAGGTGGTGAGCACGTTGGCGAAGTTGACGAAGATGCCCTGCGCGGTCTCGGGCCGCAGGTAGTGCAGCCCCTCCTCGGTCTCGATGGGGCCGAGGTGCGTCTTGAGCATCATGTTGAAGTCACGCGGCTCGGTCCACTGGCCGACGGTTCCGCAGTCCGGGCACACGATGAGCTCCATGGACACGTCGTCGGGGTTGTCCAGGCCCTTCTTCTCCGCGTAGGCCTCCTGCAGGTGGTCCTGGCGGTGCCGCTTGTGGCAGTGCAGGCACTCGACGAGCGGGTCGTTGAAGACGCCGACGTGCCCGGATGCCACCCACACCTCGCGCGGGAGGATCACCGAGGAGTCGAGGCCGACGACGTCGTCGCGGCTGGTGACGATGTTGCGCCACCACTGCTTCTTGATGTTCTCCTTGAGCTCGACGCCGAGCGGCCCGTAGTCCCAGGCAGACTTGGTCCCGCCGTAGATCTCACCGCAGGGATAGACGAGCCCCCTGCGCTTGGCGAGGTTGGCGACGGTCTCGATCATGGACTTGGGTGCCACTTGGGGAGCTCTCCATCTGGGTAATAGATGCTGCGGTCACGTGCGATTTTCTGGCACCCAGCCTATCTGCCCCGCCGGGCCGACCGAAATCTCCCCATTTGACATGCGCATCCATGCATATCAAAATGGAATCGATTTGCAATAAGGCGAGCGCGGACCGACATGATCGGTCCAACGAGGAGGTGGGCACAGGGTGAGCATCAGCGATGCCGACGATCTCCACACCACCGAACACGTTCCGTCCGGATCGAGGCCGCCTGCCGCCCTGCCGAGCAAGGACACCCTGAGCGCAGCGGGCGACATCCTGCGCGCCCTTGCCGCCCCGGTGCGGATCGCGATCGTGCTGCAGCTGCGCGACGCGGAGCGCTGCGTGCATGAACTCGTCGAGGCGCTCGGTGTCACCCAACCGTTGATCAGCCAACACCTGCGGGTGCTCAAGTCGGCGGGCGTCGTGCGCGGCGAACGCAACGGCCGCGAGGTGTTCTACCGCCTCGTCGACGACCACCTCGCCCACATCGTGATCGACGCCGTCGCCCACGCCGAGGAAGGACCGAGACCGTGACCGAGAAGAACGACAGGCGCAGCCCGGTCGTGGTCGGCGTGCGAGCCACCAAGCAGCGCAGCGCGATCTCCGCTCTCCTGGACGAGATCGACGAGTTCCGCTCGGCGCAGGACCTGCACGACGAGCTGCGCAAGCGCGGCGAGGGCATCGGCCTGACGACCGTCTACCGGACGCTGCAGACCCTGGCCGACGCCGGCACCGTCGACGTCCTGCGCACCGACACCGGCGAGTCGGTGTACCGCCGGTGCTCCTCCGGGCATCACCACCACCTGGTGTGCCGCTCGTGCGGGTTCACCGTCGAGGTCGAGGGCCCGACGGTCGAGCAGTGGTCGCAGTCCATCGCCGACGAGAACGGCTTCACCGACGTCAGCCACACCGTCGAGATCTTCGGCACCTGCCGCAACTGCTCCGCCTGACGTCGGCGCGGTTTCGCCGATCCCAGGCCCGCCGCTCACGCCGCCCGGGTCAGCGGGTGTGCGGGATAGGCGTGGACCAGCGCGGTCGAGAGCTCGGGGACCGCATGGGTGAGCGCGTGTTCGGCTCGGTGCGCGATCCGATGGGCGTCCTCGAGACTGGTGCAGGCGTCGATGTCGAGTTCGGCGTCGGCGTGCAGCCGATGACCGATCCACCGCATCTTCAGGCTCCTGACCCCCGCCACCCCCGGCTCCGCGGCGAGCACCCGCTCGCAGGCATCGACCAGGTCCGGATCGACCCCGTCCATCAGCCGACGGAACACCTCACGCGCCGCGCTCCCGAGCACGACCAGGATCGCGGCGGTGATGAGCAGGCCCACGACGGGGTCGGCCAGCGGGAACCCGAGGGCGACGCCTCCCGCACCGAACAGCACCGCGAGCGAGGTGAAGCCGTCCGTGCGCGCGTGCAGGCCGTCGGCGACAAGTGCGGCGGATCCGATCCGCCGGCCGACCCGGATCCGGTAGAGCGCGACGAGCTCATTGCCGACGAACCCGACCAGCCCGGCCGCCGCCACCCATCCGAGGTGCTCGATCGGGACCGGTTCGAGCAGTCGGCGCACCGCCTCGTAACCCGCGATCATCGCGGACAGCGCGATCATGGCGAGCACGAACAGGCCGGCCAGATCCTCGGCGCGACCGAACCCGTACGTGTAGCGGCGGGTCGCCGCTCGTCTGCCCAGTGCGAACGCGATCCACAGGGGGACGGCGGTCAGCGCGTCGGCGAAGTTGTGGATGGTGTCGGCCAGCAGGGCCACCGACCCCGAGACCGCGACGATCGCCGACTGCACGAGCGCGGTGACAGCCAATGCCACCAGGCTGATCTTGACGGCCCTGATGCCGATCGCGCTCGATTCGAGGGCGTTGTCGACGCGGTCGGCCGCGTCGTGTCGGTGCGGGACGAACACCTCCCGCACCGCGGACCGGAGGCCGCCGCCGAGGCCGTCCGCTCGCCGGTGGCCGTGCCCGTGGTGTTCGTGCGTCACGGCTGGCCGCCGATCTCGCCGACCGCCGCCTCCCCCGCGGCATCGGCGTGCAGGACCCGCAACCCGCTGTCGGTGCGGTGATGGCCGGGCACGCCGGGACCGGCGTGCTCGGCGTTGAACACCGCGTCGGTCAGCAGCTGCCGCACGTGGTCGTTCTCGAGCCGATAGAACACCGTCGTGCCCTCGCGGCGTGTCCGCACCAGGCGCGCCATTCTCAGCTTCGCCAGGTGCTGTGACACCGACGGTGCCGGCTTGCCGACGTGCGCCGCCAGCTCGTTGACCGAGCATTCCCGGTCGATCAGGGCCCACAACAGGTGCACGCGAGTGGCGTCGGCCAGCATGCGGAAGACCTCCACGACCAGGCCGACCTGGTCGTCCTGCAGCCGACGCCTGCAAACGTCACTATCTGCATTCATACGCAGATAATACGCCCCGACCTCACCGGACGAATCCGCTGCGCGCAACGTAGCCCGTAGATTTTAGAGTTCAGTTCTCGTTCGGGCCGTGCTCGTCAACCGGAAAGGATCGACGTTGATTCGTGACGTCGTGCGCCGTGCGCGCGAGCTGCTCGCGGACGGTGATCAGGAGCAGGCGCACGCGATCCTGACGCTGGCGCTGGATGGGCAGAGGTTTGCCGCCCAGGATGTAGAAGCAATCGCCGTGGCCGAGGCGACCGGGATGCTCGTCCGGATGGAGGCTCCGTCCGAACCACACCATGTCGTCGAGCGGCGGATCGCGAGGATGACCGAACTCACGGACGGCTTCGACGCCGACGCCGTCCGTGAGGCCCGCGCGCTCGCCGAGCTCGAGGCGATCGAGTGGGTCCACCGGCACGAGCCCGACGATGCGGTCGTGCTCGTCGACGTGATGCGAGCGGCGGAGTCGTTCGCGGCGCGTCACAGTGGGGACGAGCAACCGCTCGGTGTGCGGCGGGCACGAGCGGAGGCAATGTTCACCGCCGAGATCCTGCGGAGGCACCTCGGACGAGATCACCATCGCGTGGCGGTCGGACTCGAGACGCTGGCGCTCACGCTCACCGCGGAATCCGACGAGCGGTTACGTCACCTTCGCATTGCCGCGCTCTATCGGGCGGCGCAGATCCGCTACGACGCCGGCGACGACCCGGAGTCGGCGATCGCGCTGATGCACCGTGTCATCGCCGAGGCCGAGCCTGTCCCCTCGGCGCGGACGCTCCTGCACGCCGCATCGCTCTGTCTGGTCGACGACGAGATCGGCCGGGGAGCGCCGGCGGCGGTGGCGATTGCCCACGGTCTCCGCGCCCTGGATGTGCCCGTCGCCGAGCTCGGCTTCGAGGCGGCCGCCGAACAGGCCCGGCACCTCGACCAGACACTGGAGCGGCTACCCGACACCGAGCGCGACCCCGCCGCGGTGGAACACGGTGCTGCACTGGTGGACCGCTATGCCGCCTGCGCATCCGAGGACGCGCGCGAGGCGATCCTGTGGTGGGTGCTCGGGGGCGTTCCCGGGGACGCGGGCGCGGTGACGGCGGTGCATCGACAGGTCCTCGCGCACGCCGACCACGCGTTCGGCACCGACCCGAGCCCGCTCACCGCGGCAGCACGGGCGCGGGTGGCGGCACGCCTCGCCGAGGTGACCGCGCACCTCGGCGACCCCGAGGGCGCCGTGCGGCTCTACGAGCGGCTCGATGCTCGATTCCCCGGGCACGAACACGACGAGCGCCTCGTCGTGCCGCTCGCCCTGGCGACAGTCGACCGGGCACTTCGACTCGCCGACACCGGACGACGGAAAGAGGCACTCGATGCGCTGGCGCAGGTACCGCACCGCTACGCCACTGCCGCAGGCGTGCCCGGCGTGCCGGCGGCGATAGCCCAGGCGATGTACTGGCGAGGACGCCTACTGCGGGAAGCAGGCGAACTGGCCGAATCTCGCCGCGTCATAGGCGATGCCGTGGATCGCTCGGCCCCCGACGCCGACGCCGATGTGCGCCTGTGGGCGGCGAATGCGCTCTTCTCGACGTGGCAGTCACCCGGCCTCGATCCCGCCGAGATCGACGGTGCCCTACACCGCTTCTCAGACCTGTTCGCCGACGACGAGGACATCCGCATCCGCCGCCTCGACGCCCGGCGACGCCTCACTCAGTCGACGCGCGCGGCGGAACGCGGCGAACACCAGGTGGCGGCGACGTTGCTGCAGAGCCTGGTGACGAGACATGCGGACAGCGACGACCCGGATATTCGCGACACCGTCGAACTCGCGACCGAGAATCGACGGATCCTCGCGATCTCGTCCCCCACGAATGCGGCCCCCGCCTCGGCGGGAGAGGCCCGCTACCGTGAATTTCGCGAACGGGTGCACCGGGCCGACACGGCGGTCGCCGAGGGACGCCACGCGGACGCCGAAGAACTCCTCGCGGCGATTGCGGCCGACACCCGCGCAGACCCCGATCCGAACATCGTCATGCTCGGGCTCGCGGCGTTGGACGTGCTCGGAGGCCTGTTTCTCGACGCCGGGCGGTGGGAGGAGCTCGTCGCCGTCGCACGCAGCGCCGCCTTGCGCCGCCCCGGTCTCGACACCCGGGCACGCCGGGTGCACGCGCGTGGTCACCTGAGGCTCGGCATCGCGCTCGGCCGGCTCGGCGAGGAACGCGCCGCGATCGAGGCCTACGAGGCACTCGAGCGGCTCGCCGACGGATCGACCGACGGCGACATCGTGAACGCCCGCGAAGTAGCCGCCTACAACCGCGCCGTCCTGACCGACAACCTGGACGACCCCTTCGCTGCGATCGCCGCCTACGACCACGTCCTCAGAATCCACGACCAGTCCGTCGACTCCGCCGAGCGCCGGCTCCGCCGCATCAAGGCACTGCGCAACAAAGCGCTACTCCTGACCGGTCTCGGCCGCCTACCCGAGGCGACCAGCGCCCACCGAATCATCCTGGACATCGCCTGCGCCTTCCCCGACTCCGAGATCGCCGAACGAGGCCGCAAGTCCGCCTTCGACCTGGCGGCCTGCTACACGCAACTCGGCCAGCACCGTGCAGCATCGGACCTCTACACCTGGATGCGATCCGCCCATCACCTCGGATTCACCCGCGACGAGCTCAAGAGCATCACCCGCTCAGCGAAGAAGGCAGCCCGCGAATCCAAACGCGCACAGCGGTAATGCCGGAGTGCTGCGACTAGGGCAGCAGCCCCTGCCTGCCCTGGTCGGCGCCCGAGAGCACCAGCAGCAGCATCGTGGTGAGCGCCTCATCCTCGAGCCCGGCGGCCGGGAAGGTGTAGCGCAGGATCACGTCGGCCAACTTGCCGCGGGTGATCACCGTGATCGAGCCGAACTGCATCATCGAGTTCTTCTCGGCGACCTTCTTGTGCAGCGCGGGCTTGACCGGACGGTCCCACGCCAGCACGGCGGTCACCGACAGCACGTCGAGCCCGGGCGCGAGGTTCACCGCCCGCAGCGAGCACAGGGCCCCCGCGTACTCGAAACCCAGTGACCCGTCATCGGATTCGCGCACCTCCACGAAATGCGCGAGCGCGTCACGGGCGCGGTCCTGCAGTACCTGCGCGGTGCCGGCGCTCATTTGCCCCCGCCACTGTGCTTGTTCATTTGACTCCGCCACTGTGCTTGTTCATTTGACTCCGCCAAAGCGCCGGTCGCGCGAGGCGTACTCGACGCATGCGGCCCACAGGTCGCGGCGGTCGAAGTCCGGAAACAGCTTCTCCTGGAACACCATCTCCGCGTAGGCGGACTGCCAGATCAGGAAGTTCGAGGTGCGCAGCTCACCCGAGGGGCGCAGGAACAGGTCCACGTCCGGCATGTCGGGCTCGTCGAGATATTTCGCGACGGTCGCCTCGGTCACCTTCTCCGGGTTCAGCTCCCCCGCCGCCACCCGGCGCGCGATCTCCCGTGCCGCATCGGCGATCTCGGCGCGACCGCCGTAGTTCACGCACATCGTCAGGGTCATCGTCGTGTTGTGCTTGGTCAGCTCCTCGGCGATCTCGAGCTCCTTGATCACGCTGGCCCACAGCCTGGGCCTGCGCCCCGCCCAGCGCACCCGCACACCCATCTCGTGCATCTCGTCGCGCCGACGCCGGATCACGTCCCGGTTGAAGCCCATCAGGAACCTCACCTCCTCGGGACTGCGCTTCCAGTTCTCGGTGGAGAACGCGTACGCCGAGAGCCACTTCACGCCGATCTCGATGCAGCCCTCGAGGGTGTCCATCAGCACCGCCTCGCCGCGCTCGTGGCCGGCCGTGCGCGGCAGGCCCCGATCCTGGGCCCAGCGACCGTTTCCGTCCATCACCAGCGCGACGTGCCGCGGGATCAGCTCGGGCTGCAGGATCGGCGCCCTGGCGCCGGAGGGATGTGGGGCCGGGGGCCGGATCACGCGGCTAGGCGGAGCTTGCGGTTCGCGTCGTCGAATCACGGTCACCATCCTGCCCGACCGGACGGGGTGCTCCCGCCACCGCCCGCGGATCCGCGGCATCCGGCTCGACCGCGGCGTGCGGGCGCGAGCGCTCGATCAACGGCAGGGTGCGCAGCTGACGCTCGAGATGCCACTGCAGGTGCGCGGCGACCAGCCCGCTGGCCTGCGCCCGGACTGCGGCCGTGACGGTCTCGGTCTGCGCCCACTCCCCGCGTGCGAGCGCGTCCATCAGGTCGAGCACGCCAGGGGACGGGGTCGCCGAGCCCGGTGGGCGGCAGTGCACGCACACCGCCCCGCCCGCGGCCACGTGGAAGGCGCGATGCGGACCGGGGGCGGTGCACCGCGCGCACTCCTCCAGCGCGGGTGCCCAGCCGGCGAAACCCATCGCCCGCAACAGGAACGCATCGAGGATCAGCTCGGGCGGCCGAACCTGCTCCCCCACCGCGCGCAGCGCGCCGACGGTGAGCTGATGCAGCCGCAGCGCGGGAGCACGCTCCTCGCCCGCGAGCCGTTCGGCGGTCTCGAGCACCGCGCAGGCGGTGGTGTACCGGCCGTAGTCGTCGACGATGTCGCCCGCGAAGGCGTCCAGGGTCTGCACCTGGGTGACGATGTCGAGGTTGCGGCCCGGGTAGAGCTGCACGTCGATGTGCGCGAACGGCTCCAGGCGCGCCCCGAACTTCGACTTGGTGCGGCGCACACCCTTGGCCACCGCCCGCACCAGCCCGTGCTGGCGGGTCAGCAGGGTGACGATGCGATCGGCCTCACCCAGCTTGTGCTGGCGCAACACCACCGCATGGTCCCGGTACAACCTCACCAGGAAAGTGTCCCACGGTGCGCGGACAATCCCGGACTGCCCGCCCCCGGCACGCACCGCGTCATGCCAACCGTTGCCCGATCAGCTCGACGAGCCGCTCCGGCGCCTCGAGCTGCGGCCAGTGCCCGACGCCGGGCAGCACGGTCACCGCGGTGGCGGGACGCAGCTCGAGCAACCGCGCGGTCATGTCGGGGACAGCGATGGGGTCGCACTCGCCCCACAGCAGCGCCAGCGGTTCCCGATACTCCACCAGCCCCGCGGTCCAGCGATCCTGGTGCGCCCGGCGCTCCAGGATGTAGCGGTTCTGACGGGGCAGCAGCCGCGCTCCGTCGCCACGCTCGATGGCCTCGATCAGGGCGTCGATGGCACCGGCCGGCGCGGGCGCGCGCGGCGAGAAGCTGCGGTCGATCGCACGCTCCAGCAACCATCGTGGGGGCGAGAACGGCAGCGCCCGCGCGGGCAGTCGCAGCATCGCGCGCTGGCCGGACGTCAGGTGCGCGAGGTCGATGAAGATCGAGCCGTTGGTCAGGATGACCTGCTCGGGGACGAATCCCAGGACGCCGAGGTGGTGACGGTACAGCAGCTCGGCCACCACGGTGTCCCCCATGTCGTGGGCGATCAGCACGCAGCGGGCGATGCCCAACCGGCCGAGCACGGCCTCCACCAGGTCCGCCTGCTCGAACAGCGAGTAGCGGGCTGCGGTGGGCTTGTCGGACAGCCCGAATCCCAGCAGGTCGAGCAGCACCACCCGCCGACCGGACCCGAGCCGCTCCGCCACCGCGGCGAAGTCGTGCGACGACCCGGGGAACCCGTGCACGATCACGAGCGGAGCCCCCGGCCCCGCCCCGACCTCGACGACGAAGATCCGGTTCCCACCGATCTCGAGGTGGAGACCACGGCGTTCCCAGGCGCTCAGGTCACCGCTCATGACTCCTCCGATGTTCGGCGCTGGGCCCAAAGCTACTCACCTGGCCTCGCTTTCGGACCCGAAACCTGGCGGCCGACACCTGACGGAGGTACTGTTCGTTCGAACGAACAGACATTGGGGAGGCACGGCGTGAGCACGCACATGGAAGACACCCGAGAGCTCGGGCTCGAGGAGACGGCACACTCCCTGGCGACCGGTGCTTCCACGTCCGTCGACCTGGTTCGCCACAGCCTCGACGCCATCGACGCCAGCCAGTCGAGCCTCAACGCCTTCCGGGTGGTCCGCCGTGCGGCCGCCCTCGCGGAGGCCGCCGAGGCCGACCGCCGGCTGGCCGCGGGCGAGCGCCTGCCGCTGCTCGGCGTCCCGATCGCGGTCAAGGACGACGTCGACGTCACCGGCGAGCCGACCGCCTTCGGCTGCCCTGGCGAATTCCCCGCCAAGACCGCGGACTCCGAGGTCGTGAGGCGACTCCGCGCCGCTGGCGCGGTCATCGTCGGCAAGACCAACAGCCCCGAGCTCGGCCAGTGGCCGTTCACGGGAGGCAGCTTCGGGCACACCAGGAACCCGTGGGCGCGCGAGCGGACCCCCGGCGGGTCCTCCGGCGGCAGCGCGGCCGCGGTCGCCGCCGGGTTGGTGCCCGCCGCGCTCGGCTCGGACGGCGCGGGTTCGGTCCGGATCCCGGCGTCCTGGACCAACCTGGTCGGCATCAAGCCGCAACGCGGCCGGATCTCCACCTGGCCCGAGCCCGAGGCGTTCTACGGCATCACCGTCATGGGCCCGCTCGCCCGCACGGTGGCGGACGCGGCGCTCCTGCTGGACCTGGTCTCCGGCAGCCACGAGGGCGACCTGCACCAGCCCCCGCCTGTGACCGTGCGGGACGCCGTGGACCGTGAGCCCGGCAAGCTGCGCATCGCGCTGTCGCTGAAGATCCCCTACACGGCCACGCCGAGGACGCTGCACCCCGAGGTCAAGGCAGCGATCGGTGCCACCGCGCACGTGCTGCGCCGGCTCGGCCACGAGGTGACCGTGGCCGATCCCGCCTACGGGCTGCTGCTGGGCACGAACTTCCTGCCGCGGTCGATGGCGGGTCTCGAGCAGTGGCGCTCGCGGGTGCCGGACCCGACGCTTCTCGACCCGCGCACCCTGTCCAACGCGCGCACCGGCAGGCTACTGGGGGGCCTGCCGTTGCGCGCGTCCCGCGCCGCCGAGCCGCGCATGCGCAGGCGAATCGGCACCATCTTCAACGACTTCGACGTCATCCTGGCCCCGACCACCGCAACCCCGCCGCCGCCGGTGGACGCGATCGACGGCACCGGGCACTTCGAGACGGACAAGGTGATCACCGCGGCCTGCCCGTACACCTGGCCGTGGAACATCCTGGGCTGGCCGAGCGTGAACGTGCCCGCCGGCTTCACCTCGGACGGCCTGCCGGTCGGCGCGCAGCTGATGGGTCACGACAACACCGAACCGTTGCTGGTCTCGCTCGCGGCCCAGCTCGAACGTGAACTACGTTGGGATCGTGAACGTCCCGAACAGTGGTGGTGACCGGTGAGCGAGGCCCCGGTTCGTGAGCGGATCCTCGCCGCGGTCCTGCACATCATCGGAACCGACGGCATCGCCGCCGTCACCAACCGCAGGATCGCGGCGCAGGCCGAGGTCTCGCTCGGCTCGATCACCTACCACTTCCCCAGCCAGACGGACCTGCTGCGCGACGCCCTGCTCGGGTTCGTCACCGCCGAGACCGCCCGGCTGACCGAGCTGGCCGAGCAGTACCGGCACGCCGGGTTGAGCGTGCAGGACGCCGCCTCGCTGACGGAGCAGGTGGTCCGGGACCTCGCGTTCGACGCCGAACGGATGGCGCCGTTCGAGCTGTACATCCAGGCAGGCCGCGACCCCGAGCTCCGTGCGGCCGCCGACGAGTGCTTCGCCGCCTACGACACGCTCACCCTGACCATCCTCGAGGCACTCGGGGTGCCCGACGCCGCGGCGATCGCGCCTACCCTGGTCGCGACCATCGCCGGCCTGCAGCTGCGCCGCCTGGCCACCGGCACCGTCCAGGACGTGTCGGCGGCCATCCTCAGGCTCGTCGTGCCGCGCTAGCGCGCCCGATCGGCACCGGCCCCCGAGCGCGCCGCGGCCGCACCGGCTAGAACCCCAGGCGGCCGAGCTGTTTCGGGTCGCGCTGCCAGTCCTTGGCGACCTTCACGTGCAGCTCCAGGAAGATCCGGGTGCCGAGCAGCTTCTCGATCTGGGTGCGCGCCTTGGTGCCGACCTCGCGCAGCCTGGCTCCGCCCTTGCCGATCACGATGCCCTTCTGGCTGGGGCGCTCGACGTAGAGCAGCGCGTGCACGTCGAGCATCTCGCCCTGCTTCTCCGTGCGACCCTCGCGCTCGATGACCTCCTCGATCACCACGGCCAGCGAGTGCGGCAGCTCGTCGCCGAGCCCCTCGAGCGCGGCCTCGCGGATGAGCTCGGCCATCAGCGTCTCCTCCGGCTCGTCGGTGATCTCGCCGTCCGGGTAGAACGCCGGGCCCTCGTCCATCGACTTCGCCAGCAGGTCGACCAGCATCTCGACCTGCTCCCCCGACGCCGCCGACACCGGGATCACGTCGGTCTCCGGTCCGAGCAGCTTCGACAGCGCCACCAGCTGCTCGGCGACCTTCTCCCGGCTGACCTTGTCGATCTTGGTGACGATGCCGATCAGCTTGGTCTTCGGCGCCATCTGGCGGACCTGCTCGAGGATCCAGCGGTCGCCGGGGCCGATCTTCTCGTCCGCGGGGATGCACAGGCCGATCGCGTCGACCTCGGAGTAGGTGTCGCGCACCAGGTCGTTCAGCCGCTGACCGAGCAACGTCCTCGGTCGGTGCAGCCCGGGGGTGTCGACCAGGATCAGCTGGGCGTGCGGGCGGTGCACGATGCCGCGGATGGTGTGCCGGGTGGTCTGCGGCCGCGACGAGGTGATCGCGATCTTGCTGCCGACCAGCGCGTTGGTCAGCGTCGACTTGCCGGTGTTCGGCCGTCCGACGAAACAGACGAAGCCGGAACGGAATTCGGTCTCAGTGCTCATGGGCATCTCCAGAAATGGGTCGGTAGGGCTCCCAGCCCATGACATAGGGGTCCGAGCCGTCGGCTCGGGCGGCGATCAGCTTGGCGGATGCGGTCACCTCGGTCAGTGCGAGCACCCCGGGCTCGTTGTCCCTGACCGCGGTCACGATGTCCGCAGCGCTGCCGGGCAGGTCGCCGACCACCGCGGCGGCCTCGAAGCCCTCCGCCCCGCTCGAGAGGGCGGCGGCGATCGCGGCCTGCAACGCGGTCAGGGTGAGGGCGTCGAGCGAGACCGGGCCTGCGGCGTAGGTGCGGCCGTCGAGGTCCCGCACCGCGGCGCCCTGCGCACCGCCGGTTCGCCCCATCGCCCCGCGGGCGAGGACCACCAGCTTGGCGTCCTCCTCGTCGAGATGCTCAGTCATGTCGGCCCTCGTCTCCCTCGTCATCGCCGACCGAGTCGGCGTCCGGTTCGGGCGCTCTCCATGCAAGAACAGTACTGATCCGGACGCGGCCGCGGACGTCGCTGCCGCCCTCGGCGCGCAGCATCAGGCCGTCGGTGGTGACCTCCGAGCCCGGCAGCGGGACCCGGCCGAGCTCGTAGCCGAGCAGCCCGCCGACCGTCTCCACCTCGTCGTTGTCGATCTCCATCTCGAACAGCTCCGCGAGGTCCTCGACCGGCAGGCGGGCCGAGAGCCGAAAGCGGCCGTCGCCCAGGTCCTCCACCGGTGCGATCTCGCCGATGTCGTACTCGTCGGCGATCTCGCCGACGATCTCCTCGATGACGTCCTCGATGGTGACCAGCCCGGCGATGCCGCCGTACTCGTCGACGAGCAGCGCCATGTGGTTGCGGTCGCGCTGCATCTCCGCGAGCAGGCTGTCGAGCGGCTTGGAGTCGGGCACGAACACCGGCGGTCGCATCACCTCGCCGACGGTGACGCCACGGCCGCCGTCGGTCGAGTGATACGTCCGCTGGACCAGGTCCTTGAGGTACACGACGCCGAGGATGTCGTCCACGTTCTCGCCGATCACCGGGATCCGGGAGTGCCCGCTGCGGACGGCCAGCGAGGTGGCCTGACCCGCGGACTTGGTCGCCTCGATCCACACCATCTCGGTGCGCGGGACCATCACCTCCCTTGCGGGGGTGTCGCCGAGCTCGAACACGGACTGGATCATCCGGCGTTCCTCGTCGGCCACCACCCCGCGCTCCTGCGCCATATCGACCAGCTCACGCAGCTCGATCTCGGAGGCGAAGGGTCCGTTGCGGAAACCCCGGCCGGGGGTGAGCGCGTTGCCGACCAGGATCAGCAGTCCGCTGATCGGGGAGAACAGGACGCCGATCACCTGCAGCGGCAGCGCCGCGGCGAGCGTGATCGAGTAGGCGTGCTGGCGGCCGATCGTCCTCGGCCCCACCCCGATCGCCACATAGACGATGAGCACCATGACGACGGCGGTGACCAGCAGCGCCCAGCTCCGATCGAGCATGTCCAGGAGCGCGGCGGCGAGCAGGACCGTGGCGGTGATCTCGGCCAGGATCCGCAGCAGCACCATGAGATTGACGTACCGGGGCCGGTCGGCCACGACCGTCAGGAGGCGCTGCGCACCCGGCCGCGCGTCCTTGGCCAGGTCCTCGACCCGGGCGCGGGAGATCGTGTTGAGCGCGGAGTCGATGGCGGCGAACAGCCCGCCGAGCGGTACCAGGACCGCGGCCAGCAGGATCTGGACTAGCTCATCACTCACTGCTCGGGGCCGTCGAAGAACCCGGTCTTGCCCAGCAGCCTGCGGTCACGGGCGGCCAGCTCCGCCTCTCGCTCGGCAATGCGCAGCTCGTCGTACCAGTCGGCGAGCAGGCTGTTCTGCAGCGCGAACATCTCCTTCTCCTCCTCCGGCTCGGCGTGGTCGTAGCCGAGCAGGTGCAGGACACCGTGCACGGTGAGCAGCGCCAGCTCGTGCGCGGTGGAATGGCCCGCCTTGGCTGCCTGGTCGGCGGCGAACGCGGGGCACAGCACGATGTCGCCGAGCATCGCCGGTCCGGGTTCGGGGGCGTCGGGCCGCCCGCCGGGCTCGAGCTCGTCCATCGGGAAGGACATCACGTCGGTCGGGCCGGGCAGGTCCATCCACCGCATGTGCAGGTCGGCCATCGTGTCGAGGTCGACGAGCACCATCGACAGCTCGGCCGCCGGGTGCACGTCCATCCGGCCGATGACGAACCGCGCGACGCTGATCAGCTCGCCCTCGGAGACGTCGATCCCGGACTCGTTGGATACCTCAATGCTCATGACAGTCGTTCTCCTCGGGGCCGCCTGCGGCGGTGATGGGCGGGGGCGGTGTTGCTCACGTGGGCTGACCGTCAGCGCCGCGACGAGCGGGCCTGCGCCGCCCGGCGCTGCGAGCGGTTGCCGAGCTTGACCTCGTCGATCCGCTCGGTCTCGAAACGGTCGTAGGCGTCGACGATGTCGGAGACCAGGCGGTGCCGCACCACGTCCGCACTGGTGAGCTCCGCGAAGTGGATGTCGTCGATGTCGGTCAGGATCTCCGAGGCCGCCCGCAGCCCGGACCGGGCGCCGCCGGGCAGGTCCACCTGGGTCACGTCACCGGTCACCACGATCTTGGAACCGAACCCGAGCCGGGTCAGGAACATCTTCATCTGCTCGGCGGTGGTGTTCTGCGCCTCGTCCAAGATGATGAACGCGTCGTTGAGGGTGCGGCCGCGCATGTAGGCCAGCGGGGCGACCTCGATGACGCCCGCCTGCATCAGCTTCGGGATCGCCTCGGGATCCATCATGTCGTGCAGCGCGTCGTGCAGCGGCCGCAGGTACGGATCGATCTTCTCGTGCAACGTGCCGGGCAGGAACCCGAGCCGCTCCCCTGCCTCGACCGCGGGGCGGGTCAGGATGATCCGGCTGACGTTCTTGCTCTGCAGCGCCTGCACGGCCTTGGCCATGGCGAGGTAGGTCTTGCCGGTGCCCGCGGGGCCGATGCCGAAGACGATGGTGTTCGCGTCGATCGCGTCGACGTATCGCTTCTGGTTGACCGTCTTGGGCCGGATGGTCTTGCCGCGCCGGGACAGGATGTCGAGGCTCAGGACCTCCGCGGGCGATTCCGCGACGCCCTCGGTGAGCATCGCGATGCTGCGCCGGACCGCGTCGGGGGTCAGCGAGTTGCCGCCGGCGACGACCGCGATGAGCTCGCCGATCACCCGCTCGGCCAGCGCGACGTCCGCGGCCCTGCCGGTGAGGGTGATCGCGTTGCCACGAACGTGAATGTCTGCGTCGAGGGCGTGTTCGAGTTCCTTGAGGTTCTGATCCGAGGAACCGAGGAGCGGGAGCACCGCGTCGGGTGAGACCTCCATGCTCGACCGCACAGTGCGCTGCGCTGGGCGGTCCTGGCTGCCGTTGGCCTTCGCCCCTGCGCGCGAAGCGCGTCCCCCTGCGTCGTCCGACTGATCGCCCATGTCGCTGTCTGCACTCACGTGGTAGCTATGGCCTACTTTCCTGGTTCCGTGTCCCGACGGCTCGGGCCGCCCTGATACCTCGAAGTCTATCGCGGGTCGTTCGCGCCGCCCACACGATTACCGCCGGTCAGGGCCAGCCGTGGGCACCGACGGGCCGCCGGTGTCGCGGATCCACGCCCATGCCTCCTCGACCACCGCCGCCGCCCGCTCGGGCGGGACCCCGAGCAGCACCAGCGAGGTGACGCCGAACGACTCCCCGGAATCGCGGATGCCGCCCTTGTTGGCCTGGTCGAGCAGGGTCATCGTGACGGCCTCGGTCATCGCGACCAGGAGCCCGGCCGGCAGATACGACGAGAAGAGCCCGTCGCGCTGGCCCTGCTCGACGAGGGCGATGGTCGGCGCCCGCGCCGGTTCCATCAGGTCGAGCATCCGCTGCTCGCCGAGCTCCTTGCGCGCGAAGGTCAGCAGCATCCGGAACCGGTCGCCGACCGGCCAGGTCAGCAGGGCGAGCACGGCGAGCGCGAGGTCGGGACGTTCCGGCCGCGGGATGTCCGCACCGAACGACGCAACCAGCGCGGCCGACGCCTCGTCCGCGATGCCCTCGACGAGCGCCTCCCGGCTGGGGAAATGCGCGTACACCGTGCGGCGGACCACCCCTGCCGCGCGGGCGACGTCGTCCATGCTCGCGTCCGGATCGGCAGCGAAAGCACCGATCGCGGCGTCGATGATGCGCGTCCGATTGGCCCGCGCCTCGCTGCGCCGACGCCTCACCGGCTCCGCCACCGTCGCATCCACCCTCTCGCCGCCCGATGTGATCTGCGTCAAGCATAGTTGCACAGCACTGTGCAAGCTATTAACTTGCACATCAATGTGCAGATAGGCCCGGCACCCCACCGGACCGCCGCCGAACGGAGCGCCGACGATGACCACACTCGCGACCAAACCGGTCTCCCGGATGGAGCAGCCCTACCGCTGGCGCTGGGCCGCCCTCGGCGTGCTGTGCCTGAGCCTGCTGATCGTGGTGATGGCGAACACCGCGCTCATCGTGGCGGCGCCGGACATGACCAGGGACCTCGCCCTGACCAGCGCGCAGCTGCAGTGGGTGATCGACGGCTACACCGTGCCCTACGCGGCGCTGATGCTGCTGGCAGGCGTGATCGGCGACAAGTACAGCCGCCGCGGCGCGCTGCTCACCGGCCTGCTGGTGTTCGGCGGCGGCGCGGTGTTCGGCAGCCTCGCGGACACGACGAACGCGGTGATCGCCGCCCGGATGATCATGGGCATCGGCGCGGCGATCATCATGCCCGCGACGCTGTCGCTACTCGTCGCGACCTTCCCCAAGACGGAGCGCTCCCGCGCGATCGCCGCGTGGGCGGCCACCTCCGGGCTGGCCATCGCGTTCGGACCGCTGCTGGCGGGCTGGATCCTCGAGAGCCACTCCTGGAACGCGACCTTCCTGATCAACGTCCCCATCGCCGCGGTCGCGGCCGTCGCCGCCGTGATCCTCGTGCCGCCGTCGCGCGCGGAGGGCATGGACCGCATCGACTGGATCGGTGGGCTGCTGTCGGTGGTCGCGATCGGGGCGCTCGTCTACGCGATCATCAACGGCTTCCACTTCGGTTGGGGCGCAGGCCCGCTCGCCGGCGCCGCGACGGCACTGGTCGGGCTCGCGGCGTTCGTCGCCTGGGAGCTCCGGCACCCGCAGCCGCTGCTGAACGTGCGCAAGCTCGGCGAGCGCGCCGTCGGCGGCTCCACCCTCGCGGTGCTGCTGCTGTTCCTGTCGGCGTTCGGCGCCATCTACTTCGTCGCCCAGGAGTTCCAGTTCGTGCTCGGGTACGGCCCGCTCGAGACCGGCGTCCGGTTGCTGCCCCTCGCGGCCGCCGTGTCGGCGGGCGCGGTCGTCAGCGGCCGGATCACCCCGCGCATCGGGGTCCGCGGCGCGATCGTGGCCGGCATGGTCCTCGCGGCGGCGGGCGTGCTGCTGCTGACGCGGGTCGACGGCGGCTCGGGCTACCTCGACTTCCTCCTCCCACTCGTCCTGCTCGGCGTCGGCATCGGCCTGAGCGAGCCGCCCGCCACCGACGCGATCATGGGCAGCTTCCCGGACAGCGATCTCGGCGCCGCGGGCGGTCTCAACGACACCGCCATCGAGCTGGGCGGATCGCTCGGCATCGCCATCCTCGGCTCCGTCCTGGCCGCGACCTACAAGGACTCGATCGCCGGCTTCATCGACGGTGCACCGCTCCCCCAACTCGGCGGGGATCTCGCCGCCAAGGCCGACTACGCGATGGAGGTCTCGCGGGAGTCCGTCGGCGGCGCGGCGCTCGTCGCGCAGGAGCTGGCGACCAATCCGCTGTCGGCCTCGTACGCGCAACCGCTCCTCGAGGCCGCCTCCACCTCGTTCGCGGACGCAATCGTGAGCGCGAGCCTGGCCGGTGGACTCGCGCTCGCCATCGGCGCGGTGCTGGTGGCGGCGATCCTGCCGGGCAGGTCGACCGACTGACCGTAGCCGGCGGCGCGGGGCGGCCTCGGACCGATGAGTTCCGCCCCGCCGAGGGGTCTACCTCCCCAAGGGACACAACGGGAGGCGGATCATGCGGGTGATGCAGACAGTGGCAAACGGTTTCGGCCAGCTCGAATCCCCACGGTGGCACGAGGGCCGGTTGTGGTTCGCGGATTGGACCGCCGGGGTGATCCACACGATCGACAAGGACGGCCGGATCGAGGCCGTGGTCGAGCACCGGTCGTTGCCGCTGTGCTTCGACTTCCTCCCCGACGGGGCACCGGTGCTCGCCTCGGGCCCCGAGCGGGCGCTACTGCTCCTGTCCCCCGACCGGACCCTCACGCCCTACGCGGACCTGTCGGCGCTGTCGCCCTACGGCAGCAACGACATTGTCGTCGACGGCAGGGGAAACACCTACGTCAACAACATCAACTTCGACTTCGCCGACGGGCCGCCCGCGACCGGGACCGCACCCGGATTCGTGGCACTGGTCACCGCGGATGGACGAGCACGCGTCGTCGCCGAGGACCTGGCCTTCCCGAACGGCATGGCGGTCACCGCCGACAATGCCACGCTCATCGTCGCCGAGTCCTACCGTCACCGGCTCACCGCCTTCGACATCGCGTCCGGCGGGTCACTGACGAACCGGCGCGTCTGGGCCGACGTCGGCGACCACTCACCCGACGGCATCTGCCTCGACGCCGAGGGCGCCGCCTGGTACGCCGACGTCGGCGACCGGTGCTGCGTGCGCGTCACCGAGGGCGGTCAGGTCACCGATCGGGTGCAACTCGACCGCGGCGCCTTCGCCTGCGCGCTCGGCGGGGCCGACGGCGACACCCTCTTCGTCGTCGCCGCGCGGTGGCCGGGAGCCGAGCGCCTGATGGACCACGCGGCGTGGGACGGCACCGTGATCAGCACGTCCGCGCCCGCGGCGGGGGCCGGGTGGCCCGGTCCTGGGGCCTGAGTCACACCGGCGGCGTCGACCACGGATCGTCGTCGAGCAGCGCCCGCACGGTCAGATCCCAGCTGCGGGAACCGCGGGAAAGGAAGTCGTTGTGCCCCTCGCCCGGCACCTCCCAGAACGCCACCGTGTCCCCTGCCGCCGCCGCGGCGTCCCGGTACGCGCGGCTGGCGGCTGCCGGAACCTGGATGTCCTCCGCGCCGTGGATGCAGACCACCGGGACACCGATCGGGACCCGATACACCGGTGAGGCGTCGCGGTAGAGCTGCGGCGCGTCCTCGAATCGCGCGCCGAAGAACGCCGTCAGGGCGGCCCCGGCCGTGCGGCCGGCCGCACGCGCCGCCAGGTCCATCGCGCCAGCCTGCGCGACGACCCGCTCGGGGCGAACCGGGGAATCCCGTTGTCCGGCAACCCACAACGCCAGCTGCGCGCCCGCGGAGTGACCGACGATCCGGACGTTGGCCAGGTCCAGCGGTATCGGTGACAGGGCGGGGAGCACGCCGCCGACCGCGGCCAGCGCGGCCTCCATGTCGGCACTGGTCTGCTCCCAGCCGCCGCCCGCGCCGACCCGGCGGTACTCGACGTTCCACGACGCCACGCCGAGCCGGGCCAGTTCGATGGCGAGCGAGGTCGCCAGGTTGAGGTGGAAGTCGGCGCTCCAATAGCCGCCGTGGACGAGCATCACCACCGGCACCGGCTCGGCGACCGGGGCGGCGGGCAGGTACAGATGCCCGAACTGCTGCGGCTCGGGTCCGTAGTCGACGCGTTGGCGGGGCACGCCGGCTACTGCAGGGGCCGCGCGGACCAGCGGCCGGTCAGCACGCCGATCGCGCCGAGCGCCACCGCGCCGGCCGTGGACGTCCGCAGCACCGTGGGACCGAGCCGCACCGCGACCGCCCCCGCCGCGGTCAGCGCGTCGACCTCCGCATCGTCCAGGCCGCCCTCGGGCCCGACCACCAGCAGCACCTCGGCTGCCTGGGACAGCGGCAGCTCCGCCAGCGCCGTCGTGGCCGACTCGTGCAGCACTGCGACCACACCACCGTCGGCCACCGACCGCGCCACCCGCTCGACAACCGCGGGCGTGCGGTGCAGGTCGAGGACCTCCGGAATATGTGCTCGCCGTGACTGTTTCGCGGCGGCCGCCGCGACCGCTCGCCACTTCGCCACGCCCTTGTCGGCCTTCGGGCCCTCCCAGCGGGCCACGCACCGGGCGGACTGCCAGGGCACGATCGCGTCGATCCCGGCCTCGGTGGCCAGCTCGACCGCCAGCTCCGAGCGCTCCGCCTTCGGCAGCGCCTGCACCAGCGTCACCGCCGGAGCGGCGGCCGGGACGGTGTCACGGGCGGTGACCTCCAGGTCGAGACGGTCCTTGCCGACCTCGACGACCACCGCGTCCGCGACGGCACCCCGGCCGTCGGAGAGCACCAGCCGCTCACCGACCCGGATCCGGCGCACCGTTGCGGCGTGCCTGCCCTCCTTGCCGTCGAGCACGGCGACCGCGCCGACCTCGGGCAGCGGGTCCAGATAGAACACCGTCGCGGCCATGTTCGTTCGCCGACCCGTCAGCGACCGCTGAACGCGTCGCGCAGGCGGGAGAACAATCCGCCGTTGTGCTGCGAGGCGGTGGTGACGACCTCGGCCTGATCCTTGTCGCGGAGGTCCTTGAACGCGCTCAGCGCCGCGGCCTGCTTGCTGTCGAGGCGCGAGGGGACCACCACCTCCAGGTGCGCGTGCAGATCGCCGCGCACCCCGGAACGCAGCTTCGGCATGCCATGCCCGCGGACCGACTCGACCTTGCCCGGCTGGGTGCCCGGGGGGACGGTGATCTCCGTCGGGCCGTCGATGATCGTGTTGACGGTGACGGTGGTGCCGAGCGCCGCGTCGACCATCGGGACGCGAACCGTGCAGTGCAGGTCGTCGCCGTCGCGGACGAACACGTCGTGCTGCTGCTCGATGATCTCGACGTAGAGATCGCCTGCGTGGCCTCCGCCTGGGCCGACCTCGCCCTGGGCGGCCAGCCGGATCCGCATGCCGCCGCTCACGCCGACCGGGACCTTCACCGCGATGTCGCGGCGGGCGCGCACCCGGCCGTCGCCGCCGCACTTGTGGCAGGGATCCGGGATCGTCTCGCCCGCGCCGCGACAGGTCGGGCACGGCCGGGAGGTCATCACCTGGCCGAGGAACGAGCGCTGGACGGACTGCACCTCGCCCGCGCCGCGGCAGGTCTCACAGGTCACGGGCTTGGAGTCGCCGTTGGTGCCGGAGCCGGTGCACGCGTCGCACAGGATCGCGGTGTCCACCGTGATGTGCTTGGTGACGCCGGTGGCGCACTCCTCGAGGGTCAGCTTGGTCCGCAGCAGCGAGTCGGCGCCGGGCTGGACGCGGCCGCGCGGTCCGCGGCTGGTCTGGCCGCCACCGCCGAAGAAGGCCTCGAACACGTCGCCGAGTCCGCCGCCGAAGCCGGCACCACCGAATCCGGCGCCGCCCCCGCCGCCCTGGGACAGCGGGTCGCCACCGAGGTCGACGATGCGTCGCTTCTCGGGGTCGGAGAGCACCTCGTACGCGGTCGAGATGTCCTTGAACCGGGCCTGCGCCGCCTCGTCGGGGTTGACGTCGGGATGCAGCTCCCTGGCGAGCTTGCGGTACGCCCGCTTGATCTCCTGATCGGTCGCCTTGGTGCTGACACCCAGAAGTCCGTAGTAATCCCGTGCCACGTTAAGTCTCTCGTCCTCGTTGTCGATCAGTTCCAGCTGTCAGTGAAAGTCCTGCTTCGCGGGCCGGCCGCGCACGCGCGTCAGCGCTCGGCGAGCACCTCGCCGATATACCTCGCAACGGCGGCGACCGATGCGATTGTTCCCGGGTAGTCCATCCGGGTGGGGCCGAGCACCCCCATACCGCCGAAGACGTTGCCGCCCGCGCCGTAGCCGGTGGTGATCACCGAGGTCCCGCGGATCTGCTCCATCTGGGTCTCTTCGCCGATCCGGACGGTCACCTTGCCCGCGTCGCCGGTGGCGGCGAGCAGCTTGAGCACGATGACCTGCTCCTCGAGCGCCTCGAGGACCGACCGCAGGGAACCGGGGAATCCGGTGAAGTCGGCCGCGTTGCGGGTCAGGTTCGCGGTGCCGCCCAGCACCAGCCGCTCCTCGGGATGCTCGACGAGGGTCTCGATCAGCACCGTCGCCGAGCGGACCACAGCGTCGCGCAGGTGGTCGGGGGCGTCGGCGGCGAGCTCCGAGACGGCGATCGACGCGGCGGCCAGGCGCTTGCCCTCCAGCGCGCCACCCAGCAGGTCCCGCAGCCGGGACAGGCTCTCGTCGTCGATCACGTCGCCCAGTTCGACGATGCGCTGGTCAACGCGGCCGGAGTCGGTGATGAGCACCAGCAGCAGCCGGGCCGGGGTCAGCGCGACCACCTCGAGGTGGCGGACCGAGGAGGACGAGAGCGTCGGGTACTGCACGACCGCGACCTGCCGGGTCAGCTGGGCCAGCAGCCGCACCCCGCGGCGGAGCACGTCGTCGAGGTCGACGCCGGATTCGAGGAACTCCAGGATGGCGCGGCGTTCGGCGGGCGAGAGCGGCTTGACGTCGGCGATCCGGTCCACGAACTGCCGGTAGCCCTTGTCCGTCGGCACCCGGCCTGAGCTGGTGTGCGGCTGGGCGATGTAGCCCTCGGCCTCGAGCACGGCCATGTCGTTGCGCACGGTGGCGCTGGAGACGCCCAGGTTGTGGCGTTCGACGAGGGCCTTCGAGCCGATCGGTTCCTGGGTGGCGACGTAGTCGGCGACGATCGCGCGCAGCACCTCGAAGCGTCGTTCATCGGTACTCGACACTGCGGCCACCTCCGTCACCCAACTCCCCCGTCCGGAAGTCCGGCGAGACCATCGTCACGGTCGGCGTGGTTCACACCCCCGCGACCGGCTACCAGTCTAATCGCCCTGCCGGGCACTTCCCGCGAGGCCTTACTGTGTGGGGTGCGCGAACGGCGCCAGGTGCCGACCGCGCACCCCCGACTACCGGGACGGGAACACCGATGATTTTCAAGGGCGTGAGGGACGGCAAGCCGTACCCGGACCATGGGCTGTCGATCCGCGACTGGTCGAAGATCCCGCCGCGCCAGGTGCGCCTCGACGAGATCGTGACCACCACCAAGGTCCTGGAACTGGATCGCCTGCTGTCCGAGGACTCCACCTTTTACGGCGATCTGTTCCCGCACGCGGTGCTCTGGGACGGCGTGATCTACCTCGAGGACGGCCTGCACCGCGCGGTCCGCTCCGCCCTGCGCAACAGGGTCGTCCTGCACGCCCGGGTCTTCGACTACGACGCGATCCGCTGACGCGACCGCCGGCTCAGCAGTACCGGTCGAGATCGACGATCGGGATGCACAGCGGCGCGGGCGCGGCCCGCGAGATGAGATCTCTCAACCCCTGGTGTCGAGAATTTCCCCACCAGGAGCGAGATCGGGCCGGATGTCCCCCGATCGCAGCCGAGCGAGTACACCCGCATGATCGCTCAGCCTGCCGCCGTCGTCGCGGCCCGACCAGGCCTGCACCGCACTGCAGGTGAGATCCGACGCTATGTGGTCGATCAGCGGACCGTGCTCGATCTCACCCGCCGTGTGGATCGCCCAGGGACCCAGAACGTCCGCCAACCGCTGCGCCACCCGAATCGGCTGTCGACCGCGAGGGACACGCTGATTGAAATCGCCTGCGATGACGGTTGGGACGCGTGGGTCGAATCCCGAGGCCATCTTCTCGATCTGGTCGCAGCACTCGAGATGCTCGGACCAGTTGCTCGCGTCACGGCGCCCAGTGCTGACGTGGGCACTGGCCCATGGGATGCAGACCGCGACGATACGGATCGGCCCGATGGCTGATTCGGCCTCAGCCATCACCACCCGGCCCTTGCCTGCGCCGTCGCCGATCGGCGTCACCCCCGTCAGCGGCCACCGCGACCAGAGCATCGTCTTGCGCCGGTATGGCGGCGACTCGTAACCCCAGTCCGCGCCTGCGTCGATCACGTGTCCGCCCGGCGGCAGCAGATCGCGGCTGCCCTCGGTCACCACCAGAAGGTCAGCGGCCACTTCGCGCAGGCGAGCAGCAACCAGCATTCCGCGCGGGCTCGACCCTCTCGCCCACTGCGCATTCCACGTCGCAACGGTGATCTCGCGGGTGTCCATTGCCGAACCGTAATCGAACCGGCCGATGGCCTGGCCCCTATCGACCCACGACTGGCATGATTCCCGCCGACAGCGCCGCCTGACGCGAGGAGCCACCATCAACATCGCCAGCGCACTCCTGCTGCCGGAACGTGTGCTCACGCGCGGTTTCGGTCAACTACGCGAACTGGAGCGTCAGTTCATGTCGACCCTCGCCGCAGCCCGGGGCGTCTTCGACCGCGATGCCGAGGTGCTGGCCCGCGACGCGGGCCGCCTGGCCCGGTTCACCGACCGGATCCCCGGCGGCGGCAAGCGCCAGGCGTGACACCCGGACATTGGTCGCGTCAGATCATCAGGGCGGCGAAACCGACACAGACGATGGTGAACAGCGCCACGAGCGCGCACAGGACAACGGATCCGGTCACGATCAATGCGGGCGCGCAGGCCGAGACGCCGGAGCCGAGCGCGATGACCGGCGACGATCGGAGCCGAGAGGTCGACGATTCGGCGGGGACGGGAGCCCGGCCGGCTTCTGGGTGGTTCATGTGATGTCCTGTCCCGGCCTACAGGCCGACGGTCGTTTCGAGGGCGCAGAGTTCGTCGTCGAGGTGACCGAGCAGCGGCTGAAGTAGCGGCACCGCTCGCCGGCAGCTGGTCAGCCCGAACGCGATCTCGTCGTCGGTACTGGTGCACGTGATGTTGAGGGCCTGCCCGTCGACCGGGATCGACAGCGGATACAGCGCGGTCAGGCGGGCGCCGTTCCAGTACAGAGGCGTAATCGGCCCGGGGACGTTGGAGATCATCACGTTCGGCGGGCGGATCGGCCCACCGATTCCGAACATGCCCAGTGCGAGCGGCGCGGCCCCGAGCGCACTCATCGCCAGACCCTGCGCCGAGCTCATCGCCCGCAGTGCCTGCTTGCCCTCGCGCATGGAAGACGTCACGGTCGCGAGCCGCTTCGCCGGGTCGGCGAGGTGCGTGGCCAGATTGCACATCAGCACTCCGATCTCGTTGCCTGCCTTGCTCTCCCGCTGCTCGCCACGCAGCGAGACAGGCACCATCGCGATCAGCGGGTCGGCGGGCAGCGCCTCGAAGTCGCCCAGGTAGCCGCGCAGCGCCCCGGAGCACATCGCGAGCACCACGTCGTTGATGGTCGCCTCGGCATGCTTGGCGACCAGCCGTAGCCGCTCGATCGGCCAGGAGCGCACCGCAAACCGTCGGGCTCCTCCGATCGGCACGTTGAGCATCGACCCGGGCGCCGAGAACGAAAGCGATCCTCCACGCCCGCGCAAGGCCCGGTCGACGGTGCCCACGAGCGCGGGCACGAGTCCTCCCAGCTCACCGATCGCGCCGCGGGCGACGCGCAGCGCGGTGGCAGGCACGCCGAGGGGCCCGGGGCCGCCGGCCTGCGGGTCTGGGACGAGTCGCAACGCGCTGCGCTCGCGCACCAGCGGCTGCCAGGGCGCGGGCATCTCCCGCCGTGCCGGGTCCGCGCTGAGCCCACGGCGCAGCAGCTTCATTGCCGACACACCGTCCGCGAGGGCGTGGTGGATCTTGGTGTAGACCGCGAAGCGGCCGTCAGCGAGGCCCTCGATGAGGTGCATCTCCCATAGCGGTCTACTACGGTCCAGCAACACGGCGTGCAGGCGGGAGACCAGCTCCAGCAGTTCGGTGATCCCGCCGGGGTGCGGCAGGGCATCGTGACGCACGTGGTGCCCGAGGTCGACCTCGACATCCGTTTCCCAGCCCCACTGCCCCAGCGAGGTCACCGACCGGCGGGCGCGTTTGCGCAACAGCGGCGCGACATCGCCTCGACCCAATGACGAATCGAGCAGTGCCCGCACATCGCACGCATCGGCGCCATCCGGCGGAGCGAACAGCGCGAGCCCCCCGACATGCATCGGATGGTCACGGGACTCGCCGAGCAGGAACATCGAATCGGTCGGCGCCATCGGCAGCAGCAAGGTTCGGCCTTTCCATGTGCCCGCACTCGAACGATCACGCGGTTCGTGGAGCCGAGGGGGCGTGTCCTGGATTTTGTCCAGCGGCAACGATGCGGCCAACGCTAGATGCAGCAGCGGCTGAGGACTGTCCCCTGAGCGCGGGAGATGTCCCGATTGCGCAGGGACTTCGAGCGCGCAGGGTTTCGCGCCGGGCTACATGGTGGTGAGGGTCTTCGACGGCGGTTGCCCGTACCGCTTTCGGTATTCGTGAGCGAAACGGCCGAGGTGCTGGAATCCCCAGCGATAGGCCACATCGGTGACCGCGACGTCGAACGGGTCCGCCTGGACCAGATCCTCATGGGCCCGCTCGAGCCGCACATCGCGAAGATAGGCCAGTGGCGAGACCCCGACATACCGCTGGAATCCGTCCTGCAAGGTGCGCACGCTGACGCCCACCAGCATCGCCAACCCACTGACGGTCCACGGCTCCTCGGGATGCTCATGGATCGCATCGATGGCCCGACCGATGGTGCGCGGGCGGGCAGCGTATACGGGCGAGTCGAGGAGCTCACGGCTGTCGTGATCCGCGGCGAGCAGCAGGCCGGTGGTCACGGCATCCACCAGCCGGCTCGAAACAAGCTCGTTGTAGAGCAGGCTGCTGTCGTCGTCGAGTTCCGCGGCGAGGGTTCGGACCAGCGCCAGCCAGCTTGCGCCCGCCTTGCTGGACAGATCGAGCACGGGGTCGAAGGTCACCGGTTTACCGACCGGCCGGCCGAGGAGGGCACGAAGTTCGGACTCGAGGTAGGCACGATCGAACTTGATCCCGTACACCACGCAGTCCGCGCTCCATCGCGTGATCCTGGTGGAGCGATGCGGGAGGTAGATGGACGCACGCCCGCGGGTGACCACATCGGACTCTCCGCCGGATTCCGACTCGAAGCCGCCCGACATCGGAATGCTCACGTGGTAGGCACTTTCCAGCTCGCCGAGGTCGATGCTCACGTCCGCTCCGTACGACAACCGCCCCACGGCCACAGGACCGAGCTGCACGGTGCGTAGCGACATGTCGAGATCGGAATCCGTGGTGAGCTGGGCCAGCCGGTGGGGGTAGTACTTCCGACCGACGGCTACGCGCGCTTCGTCGAGGGTTCGGGCGTGAAATGCCAACACCCGGCGCGCCGGTTCGGGCGCACCCGCTGCAGGCGATTTGTCGTGCATCTTTCGCCTCCACACCCAGGCTACCCGCGGCGACCCTGCCATCAGCCCACTTGTGCCGCTGACCCAAAACGCCCGTGGTCGTTGGCCGAATCGGCCAAGCGCAGCGGCTCCGATCGAATCGATACTCGACGCCACCGACCACCGAGGAGTGCGCGATGAGTATCGACCAGCTGGTGCCGACGACCGCCCGAGCGTCCGTGTCCGTCCGCAATCCTGCGACCGGCGAGGTGGTCGGCTCGGTTCCCGACACCGAGCCCGCATCGGTCGCCGAGGTGGTCGACGAACTCCGCGCCCAGCAGCCGACCTGGGAGGCACTCGGACCCAAGGGCCGCGCCAAGTGGCTCTTCGCCCTACGGGACTGGATGCTGGACAACGAGATCCACCTGGAGGAGGTGCTCCAGTCGGAGACCGGAAAACCGCGGACCGAGGCCGGGCTCGAAGTGCCGGTGGTCGCCGAGATCATCAACTTCTACGCCGCCCGCGCGCCGCGCGACCTCGCCGACGCGAAGCTCCCGACCTCCGGCGCGTTCAGCCTCACCAAGACGCAGCGCAAGACGTACCGCCCGCATCCGGTTGTCGGGGTGATCACGCCGTGGAACTTCCCACTGCTGATGCCCGCCATGGACGTGATCCCGGCGCTGCTCGCCGGCGCCGCGGTCATCCTCAAGCCGTCCGAGGTGACCCCGCTGTCCGCGCTCGAACTGGCGCGCGGATGGCGCGAGATCGGCGCACCGCCGGTGCTGGACTGCGTCACCGGCCGCGGGGGAACCGGCGCGGCCGTCGTCGACGCAGTCGACATGGTGCAGTTCACCGGCTCCACGGCCACCGGGCGCAAGATCGCCGCCCGGGCAGGCGAGCGCCTGATCCCCTGCAGCGTCGAACTCGGCGGGAAGGACGCCGCGATCGTGCTGGCCGACGCCGACCTCGAGCGCGCAGCCAACGGGATCGTCTGGGGCGGGCTGATGAACTCCGGCCAGGCCTGCATCTCGGTCGAACGGGTCTACGTCGAGGAGCCGGTTCACGACGAGTTCGTCGCGCTGCTCGCCGCGAAGGTCCGGTCGCTGCGTCAGGGCGCGGATGACGACTCCTACTCCGCGGACGTCGGCGCGCTGGCCAACGCGAACCAGGTCGACATCGTGCGCCGTCACGTCGACGACGCGGTCGCCCGCGGCGCGACGGCGCTGACCGGTGGCGCCCCGACCGGGGTGGGGACCTTCTTCGAACCGACCGTGCTGGTCGACGTGGACCACACCATGGCCTGCATGAACGAGGAGACCTTCGGCCCCACCATCCCCGTGATGAAGGTCGCCGACGCAGACGAGGCCGTCCGGCTCGCCAACGATTCGGTCTACGGCCTGTCCGCGACGGTCTGGACCGGCAGCCGCTCGCGCGGGGACGCCATCGCACGGCGCCTCGAGGCCGGGGCGGTGAACATCAACGATATGTTCAGCAACCTCTTCTGCTTCGGGCTGCCACACGGTGGGTGGAAGAGCTCCGGGATCGGCGCGCGCTTCGGCGGTGCGTCGGGCGTGCACAAGTACTGCCGGGTGCAGGCCGTCACCGCGCCCCGGTTCCCCACCCCGACGAACGAACCGCTGTGGTACCCGTACACGCCGTCACGGGGGCGGGTCGCGGCCCGGCTGCTACGGGCGATCGTCGCCCGCGACGTTCGCAGGCGCCTCTCCGGAACCCGTCGGTGACGCTCAGAGGTCAGACCACCTCCGCAGTCCGCGCCGGTTCTGTTTAACGGTTGACCTGCGACAACGCCGCTTTCCGAATTCGACTGCCGGCCCGGCTGACTCGCCCTACTCTGGCCGATCGGGGGCCGGGTGTGGGCCGCCGAGCCAGCACACTTCGAGCGAAGGAATCTAATGTCACGATCTCTGGCGCGCCGCGGCGCGTCCGTCCTTGTCGCCGCGGCCCTGCTCGGCGGCGGCATGACCCTCGGTGGGGGTACGGCATCGGCCGCGGAAATCTTCGGCAGCGTGAGCGCCCCCGACCGCGTCATCCTCGATCTGCCGGCAGCCCTGGTGTTAACGCTCGGGCAGGCGGCAGGCTCCGTCGGTCCACTTGACGGGATGTGTTTCTATCCAGGTGCGGGGCCGAGATGTCCCAGCAACACGGAGCTTTTGCTCGACTTGTTGCTGGGAAACGAGTCTTCGTAAGCTCCCCGTCAGTTCGTGGCCGCGGCCAGTCGGCCGCAACCCCCGCCCGCCCGGGATTCCCGGGCGAGCGGAATTGCGTACCGAGGGTTCAGCTCAGGATGTCGCGGATCACGCCGTCGGCCAGCAACCTGCCGCGGTCGGTGAGCACCAGGCGGTCATCGACGCGCGAGAGCAACCCGTCCGCGACGACCTGCTCGGCGGCCGCGAGCTCGCTCGGGCGCAGGTCCGACGCCGGTAGACCGGACCGCAGCCGCATCGTCAGCATCACCCGCTCCATGTGCCGGTCCTCGGCGGTGAGCTGTTCGCTGTCCGCGACGGGTAGCTCGCCCGCCGTCAGCCGGTCGGCATAGCGCGCCGGGTGCTTGACGTTCCACCAGCGCACCCCGCCGACGTGGCCGTGCGCGCCGGGACCCGCGCCCCACCAGTCGCCGCCGTCCCAGTACCCCAGGTTGTGCCTGCACTCGGCGCCCTCCTTCGCCCAGTTCGACACCTCGTACCAGGTCAGCCCGGCATCCGCGAGGCGGGCATCGATCCGCTCGTACCGCGCGGCGAGGACGTCGTCGTCGGGCGCGGGCAGATCCCCGCGCCGCACCTTCCTGGCCAGCGCGGTGCCGTCCTCCACGATCAGCGCGTACGCCGAGACGTGGTCGACACCCGCGGAGAGCACGGCATCCAGGGACGCGTCCAGGTCCTCGTCGCGCTCGCCGGGCGTGCCGTAGATCAGGTCCAGGTTCACGTGCTCGAACCCCGCCGCGCGCGCCTCCACGGCCGCCGCCACCGGCCGTCCGGGGGTGTGGGTGCGGTCGAGGATCCGCAGCACGTGCTGCGCCGCGGACTGCATGCCGAGCGAGATACGGGTGAACCCGGCCTCCCGGAGCCGGCCGAAGAACTCCGGCGAGGTCGACTCCGGGTTCGATTCGGTGGTCACCTCCGCGCCCGCGGCCAGGCCGAAGCTCGAGCGGACCGCGCCCAGCACGTCGGCCAGACCGTCGCCGCCGAGCAGCGAGGGCGTGCCGCCGCCGACGAACACCGTCTCCGCCGCAGGCACCGCACCCGCGGCGCCGAGCATCTCGGCGGCCGCGTCCAGCTCGCGCCGCAGGCCCTCGAGCCAGGACTCCGGCGACGCGGACGTGCCCAGCTCCCCCGCCGTGTAGGTGTTGAAGTCGCAGTACCCGCAGCGCGTCGCGCAGAACGGGACGTGGATGTAGATGCCGAACGGACGCGACCCCACTCCGGCCAGGGCATGGTCCGGCAGCGCAAACGCAGCAGCCACCGGCTCGGTCATCGATCCACTCACCAGACCAGTGTCCCATTACACGACGACGTGACGAGCACCACACAGCGCCCTGCCTGCGCATTTCCCCCGAGTCAGGGGGAAATGGTCTCCGGATGTCGGAATCGGCGAGGTGATCTGGCACAATTGGCCGGGTGACCGGACTTGGGATTGCGCTCGTGGCTCGACGCCACGTCGATCTCAAGCGTGTCTGTAGCTGTCTGCCCTTGCCTGCGTAGACGCCATTCCGCCAGCCCCCTCTCAGTCCCGGCCGGTCTCGGATGTGCCTGCGGGGACAGCCCTCCCCGTCGGCGATGCCATTACAGACCGGCGCACCGAAGAAGATTCTGGAGCGCCTCCGATGTCGCAAAGTGTCGACACTCCTCCTCCCGCCCGCGCGCCGCGGCCGGCCAAGCGCCGGGCCGAGGGCCAGTGGGCCCTCGGCTACCGCGAGCCGCTGAACGCCAACGAGCAGGCCAAGAAGGACGACAACCCCCTCAACGTCCGTGCCCGCATCGAGAACATCTACTCGAAGCAGGGCTTCGACAGCATCGACAAGTCCGACCTGCGCGGCCGGATGCGCTGGTGGGGCCTCTACACCCAGCGTGAGCAGGGTTATGACGGCACCTTCACCGGCGACGAGAACATCGACCTGCTCGAGGCCAAGTACTTCATGATGCGGGTCCGCTGCGACGCGGGCGCCCTCAATGTCGAGCAGCTGCGCACCATCGCAGGCATCTCCACCGAGTTCGGCCGCGACACCGCCGACCTCTCCGACCGCGAGAACGTCCAGTACCACTGGATCGAGGTCGAGAACGTCCCCGAGATCTGGAAGCGGCTCGAGTCGGTCGGCCTCAAGACCACCGAGGCCTGCGGCGACTGCCCGCGCGTCGTGCTCGGGTCCCCGCTCGCGGGCGAGTCCCTCGACGAGGTGCTCGACCCGACCCCGGCGATCGACGAGATCGTCCGCCGCTACATCGGCAAGCCCGAGTACTCGAACCTGCCGCGCAAGTTCAAGACCGCGATCTCCGGCCAGCAGGACGTCGTACACGAGATCAACGACGTCGCGTTCATCGGCGTGAACCATCCCGAGCACGGACCCGGCCTTGACCTGTGGGTGGGCGGCGGACTGTCGACGAACCCGATGCTGGCGCAGCGCGTCGGCGTCTGGGTGCCGCTCGACGAGGTGCCGGATGTGTGGGAGGCCGTGGTCTCGATCTTCCGCGACTACGGCTACCGCCGGCTGCGCTCCAAGGCGCGGCTGAAGTTCCTCATCAAGGACTGGGGCATCGAGAAGTTCCGCGAGGTGCTCGAGACCGAGTACCTCAAGCGGAAGCTGATCGACGGCCCCGCGCCCGAGCAGCCCAAGCGACCCATCGACCACGTCGGCGTGCAGAAGACCCGCAACGGCCTCAACGCCGTCGGCTTCGCGCCGATCGCGGGCCGGGTCTCCGGCACCATCCTCGCGAAGGTCGCCGACGCCGCCGAGAAGGCGGGCAGCGACAAGATCCGCTTCACCCCGTACCAGAAGCTGATCATCCTCGACGTCGCCGACGACAAGCTCGATCAGCTGATCGCGGACCTCGACGAGCTGGGCCTGCCCGCCCGCCCGTCGCACTGGCGGCAGAACCTGATGGCCTGCTCCGGCATCGAGTTCTGCAAGCTGTCCTTCGCCGAGACCCGCAAGCGCTCGCAGGTGCTGGTGCCCGAGCTCGAGCAGCGACTCGCGGACATCAACGCGCAGCTCGACGTGCCGATCACCATCAACATCAACGGCTGCCCCAACTCCTGCGCACGCTCGCAGGTCGCGGACATCGGATTCAAGGGCATGCTCATCGACGACGGTGAGGGGAATCAGGTGGAGGGCTTCCAGGTTCACCTGGGAGGCAGCCTCGGATTCGACGTGGCGTTCGGCCGCAAGCTGCGCCAGCACAAGGTCGCCAGCACCGAGATGGGCGACTACATCGACCGGGTGGTCCGGCAGTTCGTCAAGCACCGCAATGCGGGCGAACGCTTCGCCGAGTGGGCCGTCCGCGCAGACGAGGGGGATCTCCGATGACCGAAGCGAAATTGGATCTGGCCACCGCCACCGCGGACGACCTCCGCGCGCTTGCCGCTCAGGGTGCGGCGAGCCTGGACGGCGCGTCCGCGCAGGAACTCCTGCAGTGGACCGAGGACACGTTCGGGACCGACTACATCGTCGCGTCGAACATGCAGGACGGTGTCCTCGTGCACCTGGCCGCCCAGGTGCACCCCGGCGTCGACGTGCTGTTCCTCGAGACCGGCTACCACTTCGCCGAGACGATCGGCACCCGCGACGCGGTCGAGGCGGTGTACGGGGTGAACGTCATCAACGTCCAGGCCGAGGCCAGCGTCGCCGAGCAGGACGCGGCCGAGGGCAAGGACCTGTTCGCCCGCGACCCCGGCCGGTGCTGCGCACTGCGCAAGGTCGCGCCGCTGAAGAAGGCGCTCACCGAGTACAAGGCCTGGGTGACCGGCATCCGCCGGGTCGAGTCCCCCACCCGCGCCAACGCCCCGCTGATCTCGTTCGACGAGGCGTTCGGGCTCGTGAAGATCAACCCGATCGCCGCGTGGTCCGACGACGACATGCAGGCCTACATCGACAAGCACTCGATTCTGGTGAATCCGCTTGTCGACGAAGGCTATCCATCCATCGGGTGCGCGCCGTGCACCGCCAAGCCAGCCCCCGGCTCCGATCCGCGCAGCGGACGGTGGGCCGGTAACGCCAAGACAGAATGCGGGTTGCACGCCTCATGACTGCTGAACTGACCGACATCCGACCGCAACTCGACGGCACCGACTTCGACACGCTCGCCGCCCTCGAGTCCGAGGCCATCCACATCTTCCGTGAGGTGGCAGGCGAATTCGAGCGCCCGGTGATCCTGTTCTCCGGCGGCAAGGACTCCACGGTGCTGCTGCACCTGGCGATCAAGGCCTTCTGGCCCGCGCCGCTGCCCTTCGCGCTGCTGCACGTGGACACCGGGCACAACCTGCCCGAGGTGCTGGCCTTCCGCGACCACGTGGTCGAGAAGTACAACCTGCGCCTGCACGTGGCCAAGGTCGAGGACTACCTCGCGGACGGGCGGCTCACCGAGCGGGCCGACGGCATCCGCAACCCGCTGCAGACGGTGCCGCTGCTGGACGCCATCGCCGAGAACCGCTTCGACGCGGTGTTCGGCGGCGCCCGCCGCGACGAGGAGCGGGCCCGCGCCAAGGAGCGGATCTTCTCGCTGCGCAACGCATTCGGCCAGTGGGACCCGAAGAAGCAGCGTCCCGAGCTGTGGAACCTGTACAACGGCAAGCACTCCCCCGGCGAGCAGGTCCGTGTGTTCCCGCTGAGCAACTTCACCGAGCTCGACATCTGGCGCTACATCGCCCGCGACAACGTCGAGCTGGCCAGCATCTACTACGCCCACGAACGCGAGGTGTACCAGCGCGACGGCATGTGGATGACCTCCGGTGTCTGGGGCGGACCGCGGGACGGCGAAGAGGTGCAGACCCTGTCGGTGCGCTACCGCACCGTCGGCGACGGCTCCACCACCGGCGCGGTGCTGTCCGAGGCCGCCGACAACGAGGCCATCCTGGCCGAGGTCGCGGCGTCCCGTTTGACCGAGCGCGGCGCCACCCGTGGCGACGACCGAGTTTCCGAAGCGGCCATGGAAGACCGCAAGCGAGAGGGCTACTTCTGATGAGCGACCTCCTTCGACTCGCCACCGCGGGCAGCGTCGACGACGGCAAGTCCACCCTGGTGGGCCGGCTGCTGTACGACACGAAATCCGTTCTCGCCGACCAGATCGACGCCGTCACCCGCGCATCGGTCGACCGTGGACTCGACACCCCCGACCTCTCGCTGCTGGTCGACGGCCTGCGCGCGGAGCGTGAGCAGGGCATCACCATCGACGTGGCGTACCGCTACTTCGCGACGCCCAACCGCACCTTCGTGCTGGCCGACACCCCCGGCCATGTGCAGTACACCCGCAACACCGTCTCCGGCGCGTCCACCGCGCAGCTGGTGATCCTGCTGGTCGACGCGCGCAAGGGCGTCATCTCGCAGACCCGCAAGCACGCAGCCGTGCTCGCGCTGCTCGGCGTGCCGAAGCTGGTGCTCGCGGTCAACAAGATCGACCTGGTCGAGAACCCCGCCCAGGTGTTCGCGGACATCTCCGAGGAGTTCAACGCGCTGACCACCTCGCTGGGGTGGGCATCCGAGGACGTCGTGGAGATCCCGGTCTCCGCGCTGCACGGCGACAACGTGGCCGTCCGCTCCGAGAACACCCCGTACTACGACGGCCCCACCCTGATCGAGCACCTCGAGTCGATCCCGGTGGACGCCGAGCCGCACCGGGTCGGCCTGCGCTTCCCGGTCCAGTACGTGATCCGGCCGCGCACCGCCGAGTTCCTCGACTACCGCGGCTACGCCGGTCAGGTGGCCGCGGGTTCGGTCCGCCCCGGCGACGAGGTGGTGATCCTGCCGTCCGGCACCCGCACCACCGTCGAGCGCGTCGACACCGCCGACGGTGAGCTCGACGTCGCGAACGCGGGGCGCAGCGTCACGCTGATCCTGGCCGACGACGTCGACGTCTCGCGCGGCGACACCATCGCCTCCGTCGAGGACGCGCCCGAACCGATCGGCGAGTTCGAGGCGACGGTCTGCTGGCTCGCCGAGAAGCCGCTGCGGCCCGGCGCCCGGCTGCTGCTCAAGCACGGCACCCGCACCACGCAGGCGATCGTCGGCGGCATCGTGGAACGGTTCGACGAGCAGGACCTCACCACGGCGCAGAGCCCGGAAACCCTCGAGCTCAACGAGATCGGCAAGATCTCGGTGCGCGTCGCGGAGCCGATCGTGGCTGACGACTACACCGTCAACCGGCACACCGGCAGCTTCCTGCTGATCGACCCGGCGGGTGGCAACACCCTCGCGGCCGGCCTGGTCGGCGACGCGATCGCCGCCGTCGAGCTGGTCCGCGTCTAGCGTCGTGTTCGACATCCAGGTCGGGGCGCACGCCTTCCCGATGCCCGTCCCGGCGCCGCTGATCGCGGTCGCCCACGGCAGCCGCGACCCCCGCTCCGCGCGGGCGGTCGCGGCCGCAGTGGACGGCATCCGCGCGGCGCGCCCCGACCTGGACGTCCGCCTCTGCTTCCTGGACCTGTCCGCCCCCTCGGTGGACCAGGCCATCGATGCGGTTGCCGCCGAAGGCCATTCGTCGGCAATCGTGGTGCCACTGCTGCTCGGCAGCGCCTTCCACGCGCGGGTGGACCTGCCCGCCCTGCTCGCGGCCGGCCGCCGCAGGCATCCCGGGCTCGACCTGGTCCAGGCCGACGTGCTCGGCGACGACGCCCGGCTGGTGTCGGCGGTGCGCGACCGCATCGCCCAGACCGGCACCTCTCTCGGCGATCCCGAGGTCGGGGTGGTGCTGGCCGCGGTCGGCTCGTCCTCGGAGGCCGCCAACGAACTCACCATGCGGATCGGCCCGCGGCTGCTGGCCGGCACCGCATGGGCGGGCGTCGAGGTCTGCTTCGCGACCACCGGACCCGGTCTGCCACAGGCCGTCTCGGCACTCCGGGCCCGCGGCGCGCGATCGATCGTCGTCGCCCCGTGGTTTCTCGCGCCCGGCCTGCTCACCGACCGGATCGGCCGGTCCGCCGAGGACTGCGCCCCGCAATCGCGGCACGCCGACGTGATCGGCGCCCACCCCCTGCTCGCGGAGGTCGCGCTGGACCGGTACGCCGCGGGCGTCGGGCGGCTCGCCGCCACCCCGGTCGAGCTCTCCGCCTAGCCCGACCGCTCGACCTCGTCGAGCCTGCGCCGCAGGTGCTCCCGTTCGGAGTCGGTGCCGACCGTCTCCAGCGCCGCCCGGTAGGCCGCCGCTGCCTCGGGGTACCGGCCGAGCCGCTGCAGCAGGTCCGCGCGGGCCACCGCGAACGGGTGATAGCCGCGCAGCCGCGGCTCCCCAGCCAACCCGTCGAGCAGCGTCAGGCCCGCCTCAGGTCCGTCCCGCATCGCCACCGCCACCGCCCGGTTCAGCGCCACCACCGGCGACGGGGCCAGCGCGAGCAGCACGTCGTAGAGCGCCACCACCTGCGGCCAGTCCGTGCTCGCGACGTCCGCGGCCTCGTCGTGCAGCGCCGCGATGGCGGCCTGCACCCCGTACACACCGGGCGGGCCACCGGTCAGCGCGACCACCACCAGGGCGGCGCCCTCCTCGATGGCCGCGCGGTCCCAGTCACCGCGATCCTGGTCGTCGAGCAGCACGAGCTCTCCGCCTGGCCCGGTCCGCGCGTCGCGGCGGGCATGGACCAACAGCATCAGCGCGAGCAGCCCGGCGACCTCCCGTTCGGCGGGCAGCAGCCGCCGCAGGATCCGGGCGAGCCGGATCGCCTCCTCCGCGAGGTCGAGGCGCTGCAGGTCGGGACCCGAACTGGCCGCATATCCCTCGGTGAAGATCGAGTAGATCACCCCGAGCACCCCGGGCAGGCGGTCCGGCAACTCGTCGGCCCCCGGCACCCGGAACGGGATCCGGGCCTGCCGGATCTTCTTCTTGGCCCGCACTATTCGCTGCGCCATGGTCGCGGTCGGGACGAGGAACGCCCGGGCCACCTCTGGCGTGGTCAGGCCCGCAAGGCAGCGCAGGGTCAGCGCGGCACGGTCCTCGTCCGCGAGCGCCGGGTGGGTGCAGGTGAAGAACATCTGCAGCCGTTCGTCGGGCAGGTCGGCGAGCGCGTCCGCGGGCGGGGCCGGATCCACCCGGTCGGCCTCGACCTGCAGGACGGCGAGCCGGGCCGCGTAGGCCTGGTCCCGCCGCAGCCGGTCGACCGCCCGCCGCCGCGCCGTCGTCATCAACCAGGCACCGGGCCGGGCCGGAACGCCGTCCACCGGCCAGTGCACCAGTGCGGCCTCGATGGCCTCCGAGGTGACCTCCTCGGCGAGGTCGAGGTCGCCGAACCGGCGGACGAGCGAGGCGAGCAGCCGGCCGCGTTCCTCCCGGAACACTGAATCCACGGACGATCCGGCCGCGGCCCGCTCGTCCATCGCGGTCACTCCCCGAAGTCGGCGATCGGCCGCACCACGACCGATCCGCCACCGCGGGCACCGGGGCAGCGTGCGGCCCAGTCGAGCGCGACGTCGAGATTCGGCACATCGATCACGTAGAAGCCACCCAGGACCTCCCTGGTCTCGGCGAACGGCCCGTCGGTGACGGTCCGCGCACCGTCCGGACCGACCCGGACCGCGGTGGCTGTGGTCAGGTCGGCAAGCGATTCCCCGGACACGAAGATGCCCGCCTCGGTGACCTGCTTGTCGTAGACCATCCAGTCCTCGGGCGTGCACCCGTTTGCGATGGGATCGGTGGAGGCCGCGTTGATCAGCATCATGTACTTCATGGCTCGACTCCTGTCGTCTCGTCGTGCGGCGAGGTGCCGTACTCAATGACGACGAACGGAACCCGGTCGAATCGACACGTCCAGGAAAATAGTAGGCGGCTTCGCCGCCCGTGAGTCCTTTTGGTCCCTGTGCGGGCCAGAAGGACTCACGGGCCGCGGAGCGGCCTAGGCCGGGATGTTGGGGATCAGGGTGGCGCGGGCGTAGACGGTCTCGCCCTCCTTGAGCTGCAGCGCCTCGCTGTCGCCGCGGGTCACCTGCGCCGCGAACAGGTCGCCGGTCGCGGCGTTGCGCAGCTCCACCCGCACCTCGAAGCCGAGGTGCACCACCCGCTCGACCGTCGCCCTGGTCACTCCTGCAGACTCCGCGGTGCCTGCCTTCTGCGCGACCGCCATGCTGGGGTCGCGGCCGACGCGGATGTCGTGCGGGCGCACCAGCTGACCGTTCAGCTTGGCCACCGGGCCAAGGAACGACATCACGAAGTCGTTCGCGGGCGTGTCGTACAGATCGCGAGGGGTGCCGACCTGCTCGATCCGCCCCTTGTTCAGCACCGCGATCCGGTCGGCGACGTCGAGCGCCTCCTCCTGGTCGTGGGTGACCAGCACGGTGGTCACGTGCACCTCGTCGTGCAGCCGCCGCAGCCAGGTCCGCAGGTCCTCGCGGACCTTGGCGTCGAGCGCGCCGAACGGCTCGTCGAGCAGCAGCACCTGCGGGTCGACGGCGAGCGCGCGGGCCAGCGCCATGCGCTGCCGCTGACCACCGGAGAGCTGAGCCGGGTAGCGGTGCTGGAAGCCGTCGAGGCCGACGATCTCGAGCAGCTCGTTGACCTTCTTGTCGATCTCCGGCTTCGGCCGCTTGCGGATCTTCAGCCCGAACGCGACGTTGTCCCGGACGGTCATGTGCTTGAACGCCGCGTAGTGCTGGAACACAAAGCCGATGTCCCGCTTCTGCGGGGGCACGCCGGTGACGTCCTTGCCGCCGATGGTGATGGTCCCCGAGTCCGGGTTCTCCAGCCCGGCGATCGACCGCAGCAGGGTCGACTTGCCGGACCCGGACGGGCCGAGCAGCGCCGTCAGGGAGCCGGCAGGGATGTCCAGCGACAGGTTGTCCAGCGCGGCGAAGTCGCCGAAGTTCTTGTTGGCGCCGATCACGGAAATCATGTGTTGCTCCTCTTGCGGTCGAGCAGCGTCATCAGCAGCAGGGTCACCAGCGCGATCCCCATCAGCAGCGTCGCCGCGCAGTAGGCCCCGTAGGTGTTGTGATCGTCGATGTAGCGCGAGTGCACGAGCAGGGTCAGGGTCTGGGAGACGCCGGGGAACCCCGAGGACACCATGATCACCGCGCCGAACTCGCCGAGCGAGCGGGCCACGGTGAGCACCACGCCGTAGGTCAGGCCCCAGCGGATCGCGGGCAGGGTGATCCGCCAGAAGGTCTGCCACTTGGAGGCGCCGAGCGTCGCGGCGGCCTGCTCCTGCTCGTCGCCGATCTCGTGCAGCACCGGCTCGACCTCGCGCACCACGAACGGCAGCGTGACGAAGATGGTGGCCAGCACCATGCCCGGCAGCCCGAAGATCACCCGGAACCCGGCCTCGTCCAGCGCGCCGAACCAGCCGTTGACGCCCCACAGCAGGATCAGCGAGACGCCGACGACGATCGGCGAGACCGCGAACGGCAGGTCGACGACCGCCTGCATCAGGCCGCGGCCAGGGAACCGGCCCCGGACCAACGCCAGGGCCGTGACGATGCCGAAGATCACGTTGATCGGCACCACGATGGCCACGATCAGCAGCGAGAGGTTCAGCGCCGAGATCGCTGCCGGGGTGGAGATCGCATCGATGAAGGCACCGATGCCCCGCTCGAAGGTGCGCCACAGGATGACGCCGATCGGCACCAACAGCAGGAAGAACAGGTAGCCGAGCGCGACGACCCGCATCCCGAGCTTCGATCCGGTCGAGAGGTTCACTGGGCCTGCTCCTCGCGTCGCTGGTTGCGGCTCGAGAGCACCCGCAACACCAACAGGGTGACGAAGGCGATCGCCAGCAGCGCCACCGACACGGCGGCGGCGTTGACCGGCCGGTCGATCTCGATCTGCTGCTGGATGTACTGCGAGGTCACCTGCGTCTCGCGCGGGATGTTGCCGCCGATCAGCACCACCGAGCCGTACTCGCCGATGGCCCTGGCGAACGCCAGGCCAGCGCCGCTGATGATCGCGGGTGAGAGGATCGGCAGCACCACCTTCCGGAAGATGGTCCAGTTACTGGCGCCGAGGGACGCGGCGGCCTGCTCCACCTCCCGGTCGGTCTCGATCAGCACCGGCTGGACCGACCGGACCACGAACGGCAGCGTGACGAACGCCAGCGCGACGACGAGGCCGGGCTGGGTGGCGTTGAGCTGGACGTTGATCGGGCTGTTCGGCCCGTACAGCGCCAGCAGCACGATGCTCGCCACGATGGTCGGCAACGCGAACGGGAGATCGATGAGCGCGTTGACGATTCGCTTACCGGGGAACTCGTCGCGGACCAGCACCCAGGCGATGAGGGTGCCCATCACCACGTTGATCAGCGCGACGATGGCGGAGACGGTCACGGTCACCCGCAGCGAGGCCAGCGCGACCGGGCTGGTCACCGCCTCCCAGAACCCGCTGAGGCCGTCCTCGAACGAGGTCACCGTCAGTGCCGCGAGCGGGAGCAGCACGATGACGCTGAGCCAGAGCATCGCGACACCGATGCCCAGCGGGCCGACGGTGCCGGTCACGGCGGTCCACTTGCGCTTCTTCGGACGGGCGGGCCGAGCGGGGGGACCGGCCTCGGTCGACTGCTGTCCCACGGTCTCGGACACCAGTCCCCCCGTCGTCGTATCAGTAATGCTGGTCACGGTCAGATTACTTGGTGGCGTTGTCGTAGATCGTGGCGATGGAACCGGTCTCCTTCTTGAACAGACTCTCGTCGACTGCCTTCCAGCCGCCGAGGTCCGCGATCGTCCACAGCTTCGCGGGCGCAGGGAAGTCGGCAGCGAACTCGGCAGCGACACCGGGATCGACCGGGCGGAATCCGGCCTCGGCCCACAGCTTCTGGCCCTCGGTCGTAAAGAGGAAGTCCTTGAACGCGTTGGCCTTCTCGAGGTTCTTGCTGTTGTTGATCACGGCGACCGGGTTCTCGATCTTGAACGTGACCGGCGGCGTGACGTGCTCGACCGGGTCCCCGTTGCGCTCGGCGAACAGGGCCTCGTTCTCGTAGCTCAGCAACACGTCGCCGGTGCCCTGCAGGAACGTCTCGGTGGCCTCGCGACCGGACTTCGGCTGGACCTTCACGTGCTCGGTGACGAGCGTGTTCAGGTAGTCCAGTCCGGCCTGCGGGTTCTTACCGCCGTCGCTCTTGGCGGCATACGGAGCCAACAGGTTCCACTTCGCCGAGCCCGAGCTGAACGGGTTGGGCGTGACCACCTCGAGGCCGGGCTGGAGCAGGTCGTCCCAGTCCTTGATGCCCTTCGGGTTGCCCTTGCGGACCACCACCGTCACGACGGAGCCGAACGGGATCCCGTTGTAGGCGTCCTTGTTCCAGTCCTCGCTCACCAGGCCCGCGTCGACGAGGCGGGTAATGTCCGGCTCGACGGAGAAGTTGACGAAGTCGGCCTGGGCGCCGTCCTTGACCTTGCGGGACTGGTCGCCCGAGGCGCCGTAGGACTGCTGGAACTCGACGTTCTTGCCCTCGTCAGTGTCGTTGAAGGCCGGGATCAGCTTGTCGTAGCCGGGCTTGGGGACCGCGTAGGCGAACAGGCTGATGGTGCCCCCGCTGCCGTCGCTCGCGCCGCCCTCGGCGCCGACGGTGTCGCTCGAACCGCCGCTGCACGCGGTCAGTGCGACCGATGCGGCGGTGACGGCGGCGGCCAGCAGGAGGCCGGAACGGGTGATGGGAGAGCGCGCGCTCATGTGAATTGCCTTTCACAGGTGTGCCACGAGGGCAACGAGGTGATGTCCGGTCCTCAGACCGCAGCGCGGGACCACTGCCGGCGACGGCGTGGTCTCACGGTGACACAGAATGGGGTTGTCGCCCGCTACGTGGGGCGGACCGGCCGCGGCTCGATGGCTCGCGCGGCTACCGCAATCAACAACAGTCGATATCGGCGACCGCAAGCATGCCGACAGCGATCAACGCCAGTTCATGGCGGACCTGGTGCACGGCTGTTGCAGACACGCGCACGAATGTAGCAGAGCGATCGGCCCGGATCGAACCGGAGCCGAGCACCGTTCCACTACCTGGTCAGCAGCCAGCCGATCAGGACGAGGAGGATCAGCGCGATCAGCGCAAGGGTGACGCGAGAGCGGGGCATCAGCGGGCACCTTCCACGGGCGCGACGGTCGCGGCCGAGTCCCGGCCGAGCAGCACGAAAATCCTGGCGAGCAGCAGATCGGCTCCGGTGGCGATCCCGATCGCGAGCGGCATCATCACCGCCATCACGAGGATCAGCTGCGGAATGAAGGGCAGCCCGATCACCCAGAGCTCGAGTCCGTCCCACCAGCTGGCAATCTGCGTCACGCGGTCAGCCTATCGCCCCCACTCCAGTGGACGACCACGCCCGTCGGGCAGATGATGATGAGATGGCCCAACTCGATGATCAGATGGCCCCACTCGATGACACCGAGCAGCTCACCGAAGGCGAGATGGTGCCCGCGAACCTACCGGCGCTCATCGATATGGAGCACCGCAGCACCTTCCCGCCCATCGACGACTACGCCTTCCTCTCCGACTGTGAGACCACCTGCCTGATCGCCCGCAACGGCTCCGTCGAGTGGATGTGCCTCCCCCGGCCCGACTCGCCGAGCGTGTTCGGCGCGGTGCTGGACCGCAGCGCCGGCCACTTCCGGATCGGCCCCTACGGCCAGAATGTCCCGGCCGCCCGCCGCTACCTGCCCGGCGGGCTGATCGTCGAGACCACGTGGCAGACCGAGACCGGCTGGCTGATCGTCCGCGACGCCCTGGTGATGGGCCCGTGGCACAACATCCAGGAGCGCTCGAAGACCCATCGTCGGACCCCGACCGACTGGGACGCCGAGGGCATCCTTTTGCGCACGATCAAATGCGTCAGCGGGACCATCGAACTGGAGATGAGCTGCGAACCCGCCTTCGACTACCACCGCGCCGCCGCGAATTGGGAGTACACCGGCAAGGTCTACGAGGAGGCCACCGCCACCTGCGACGGGAGCCTGCTCGGCGCGCACCCCACCCTGCGGCTGACCACCAACTTCAAGCTCGGTCTCGAGGGCCGCGAGGCGCGGATCCGCACCCGGATGCGGGAGGGCGACAACGGCTTCGTCGCGCTGTCCTGGGCCGACGTGCCCCCGCCCGGCACCTTCGAGGAAGCCGCGGACAAGATGTGGCAGACCGCGGAGTGCTGGCGCCAGTGGATCACCATCGGGCGCTTCCCCGACCACCCGTGGCGCGGCTACCTGCAGCGCAGCGCGCTCGCCCTCAAGGGCCTGACCTACAGCCCGACCGGCGCCCTGCTCGCCGCCTGTACCACCTCCCTGCCGGAAACCCCTGGAGGCGAACGCAACTGGGACTACCGGTACGCGTGGGTACGCGACTCCACCTTCGCGCTGTGGGGCCTGTACACCCTCGGCCTCGACCGGGAGGCCAACGACTTCTTCTCGTTCATCTACGACGTGTCCAGGTCCGAGGACGGTCACCCGAACCCGCTGCAGGTGATGTACGGGATCGGGGGCGAGAAGACCCTCGAGGAGGAGGAACTCGGCCACCTGTCCGGATACGACGGGGCCCGACCGGTGCGCATCGGCAACGGCGCCTACAACCAGAACCAGCACGACATTTGGGGCACCATGCTCGACTCGGTGTACCTGCACGTGCGCTCGCGCGACCGGGTCCCGGAATCGCTGTGGCCGCTGCTCAAGCGGCAGGTCGAGGAGGCGATCGAGCACTGGCGTCAGCCCGACCGCGGGATCTGGGAGGTGCGCGGCGAACCGCAGCACTTCACCTCCTCGAAGGTGATGTGCTGGGTGGCCCTCGACCGCGGCAGCAAGTTGGCGATCCTGCACGGCGAGAAGGCGTATGCCGAGCAATGGGCACGGATCGCCGACGAGATCAAGAACGACATCCTCGAACACGGGGTGGACGACCGTGGGGTCTTCACGCAGCGCTACGGCGACGATTCGCTGGACGCCTCGCTGCTGTTGGTCCCGCTGCTGCGGTTCCTGCCCTCGCACGACCATCGGGTGCGAGCCACCGTGCTGGCCATCGCCGACGAGCTGACCGAGGACGGCCTGGTGCTGCGGTACCGGGTGGAGACCACCGACGACGGGCTGTCCGGCGAGGAGGGCACCTTCACCATCTGCTCGTTCTGGCTGGTGTCGGCGCTGGTCGAGATCGGAGAACTGCCCCGCGCCAAGCGGCTGTGCGAACGGCTGCTCGGGTTCGCCAGCCCCCTCAAGCTGTACGCCGAGGAGATCGACCCGCGGACCGGCAGGCACCTGGGAAACTTCCCCCAGGCCTTCACCCACCTGGCGCTGATCAACGCCGTGGTGCACGTGATCCGGGCCGAGGAGGCAGGCGACACCGGCGCGTTCCAGCCCGCGCACGGTCCCACCTGAGGCGCCGCGGGTCACCCCCGCCGTCAGCGGCCGATCGCCTCCAGCTGCGGGGTGATCCGGCCGAGCGAGTACCGCAGCGACGCGCTCGACGGGGTGTTGAAGCCGACCACCGTCGGGTAATCCTCGACGGCAAGGCCGCCGCTGCCGACCGACGGCAGCGCGGCGAACCCGGGGAGCTTCATCAGGTCGTCTCGGGTGCCGCCGTTGGGCAGCATCACCACCAGGTCCGCGGTGAGGGCATCGACCCGCTCGGGGCTGAGCAGCAGCCGACCTCCCGTCGCCCCCGCCTCCTCGACGAGGCGCGGCGGCACCGTCATGCCGAGCCGGGCGAACGTCCGGCTGGCACCGTCCCTCGGATCGGCGACGACGACCAGCTGGTTGGTCTTGAAGACGAACTGGGACAGCACCGCCGTCTTGCCCTTCAGTCCCGGCAGCCGCGCGGCGAGCCCGTCGATCTCGCCGTTGGTGGCGGAGATGATCTCCTCGGCCCTGTCCTGCCTGCCGAGGATCCGGCCGAGCGCCGTCACCTGGTCCTCCCACGAGTCGACCTGCGCGTCGCCGATCTCGCCGATGGTGGGCGCGATCTTGTTGACACGGTCGAAGTCGCTCCGGCTGGCCACGAACGATCCGAGGATCAGGTCCGGGTCCTGCGCGGCGATCTCCTCCACCGGGAGGGCGGCGCCCAGCTGGCTGAGGACGGCCCTGTCGAGTTCCACCGCCGACGCGTCGAGCGAGCCCTCCCATGGATAGAGGCCGCGCTCGTCGCCCCGATCCCCCGCGGCCAGGTAGGCCACCGGTTGCACGCCGAACTCGAGCAGCGCGTCCAGCCACTGGCTGCCCGCCGCCACGATCCGGGTCGGGGTCCCCTCGACCGTGGTGGAACCGAATCTGTGCTCGATCGTCGTCGTCCGATCGGCGCCGTCGTCGGCACCGGCGTCCGCGCCGCAACCCGCGGTTGCGATCGCCACCACCCCGAGCAGCGTCGCTGCCACCAGCCTCACCGCACGCACCCACATCACCCCTTCGAAGTTAGCGAAGGCTAACCTTCACACACTTCGAGGGGTGACGCCAGGGGTTCGTCAGGCGAACCGGCGCAGCAGCCGCTCCGCGTCGGCCGCGATGTGCCGAACCACCTCGCCCGCGGGACGGGCCGAGTGCACCAGGCCGACCGCCTCACCCGCGTACACCACGCCGAGGTCGGGGTCGCTCGGGTCGTAGGCCTCCGCGAGGGTCTCGTCGGATCCGTCGGTGCCGTGCCAGGTCTCGGTGAACTCGTTCGCGATCGCCCGGCCGCCCCAGCGGCTCGGCCACGGCTGACTGCGGGCCTGGTCGAAGACGGAGGTGTACACGGTGTCCGCACTCCCGGCCTCGACCACCCGCTCGCGGGCGTAGCCGGGTCCGATGGTCTCCGGGCTGGCCAGCAGAGCGGTGCCGATCAGCGCGCCCTCGGCGCCCGCGGCGATCACCGCGGCCAGTCCCCGCCCCGTCCCGATGCCGCCGGCCGCGACCACCGGCAGGTCCGTCGCGTCGAGCAGCTCCTGCAGCAGGGGCAGGGTGCCGATCCGGCCGGTGTGCCCGCCCGCCTCGCCGCCCTGGGCGATCACGAGGTCAACCCCGGCCCGCTCGGCGACCCGCAGGTCGTCGAGGGTGTTCACCTGCGACACGACCGGGATCCCCGCGGCGTGCACCCGCGGCACGTAGGCGGCCGGATCGCCGAAGGACAGCGACACCAGCACCGGCTCCTCCGCCAGCGCGGCGTCGAGCAGGGTGTCGTCGTCGTCCAGCGCCCACGTCATCAGCCCGACGCCGAACCGCCCGCCGATGCGGCGGGCCACCTCGGCCTCCTCCGCCACCCATTGCGGGGTGGCGTACCTCGCCGCGCCGAGCAGCCCGAGGCCGCCCGCCTTGGACACCTCACCGGTCAGCTCGCCACCGGCCCTGCCGCCCATCGGCGCGCCGAGGATCGGCACCTCGATCCGCAGTTCCCGGGTCAACCAGGTCTCGAGCATGCCGAATCCTCTCCTGTCGCGGCTACGCCGACCGTGCGCGGCGCCTACTTCTTCGGCTTGTCCGCCACCGACTCGTTCGACAGCGCCGCCACGAAGGCCTCCTGCGGGACCTCGACGCGACCGATGGTCTTCATCCGCTTCTTGCCCTCCTTCTGCTTCTCGAGCAGCTTGCGCTTGCGGCTGATGTCGCCGCCGTAGCACTTGGCGAGCACGTCCTTGCGGATCGCGCGAATGTTCTCTCGCGCAATGATCTTCGCGCCGATCGCGGCCTGGATCGGCACCTCGAACTGCTGGCGCGGGATCAGCTCGCGCAGCTTGGTTGTCATCTTGTTGCCGTAGGCGAACGCGGCGTCCTTGTGCACGATCGCGCTGAACGCGTCGACGGCCTCGCCCTGCAGCAGGATGTCCACCTTCACCAGTGCGGCCTGCTGCTCGTCCGTCGGCTCGTAGTCGAGGCTGGCGTAGCCCTTGGTCCGCGACTTGAGGGCGTCGAAGAAGTCGAACATGATCTCGCCCATCGGCAGCGTGTAGCGCAGCTCGACCCGGGTCTCGGAGAGGTAGTCCATGCCGCCGAGCTCGCCGCGGCGGGACTGGCACAGTTCCATGATCGCGCCGGTGTACTCGCTCGGAGCGATGACGGTGCACTTGGCCATCGGCTCATACACCTCGCGCACCCGGCCCTCCGGCCAGTACGACGGGTTGGTCACCTCGTGCTCGGTGCCGTCCTCCATCGTCACGCGATACACCACGTTCGGCGCCGTCGAGATCAGGTCGAGGCCGAACTCACGCTCGAGCCGGTCCCGGGTGATCTCCATGTGCAGCAGCCCGAGGAAGCCGCAGCGGAAGCCGAAGCCAAGGGCCACAGAGGTTTCCGGCTCGTATGCCAGCGCAGCGTCGTTGAGCCGCAGCTTGTCGAGGGCATCGCGCAGCACCGGGTAGTCGGAGCCGTCCATGGGGTACAGGCCCGAGTACACCATCGGCTTGGGGTCGCGGTAGCCGACCAGCGGCTCGGTCGCGCCGTTGCGGAAGGTGGTGACAGTGTCACCGACCCGGGACTGGCGGACGTCCTTGACGCCGGTGATCAGGTAGCCGACCTCGCCGACGCCCAGGCCGACGGTGGGCTTGGGTTCGGGCGAGATGATGCCCACCTCGAGCAGTTCGTGAGTGGTGCCGGTCGACATCATCGTGATCTTCTCGCGGGGACGGATCTTGCCGTCCACCACTCGCACGTAGGTGACCACGCCGCGGTACGCGTCGTACACCGAGTCGAAGATCATCGCGCGCGCCGGGCCGTCGGCGTCGCCCACCGGCGCGGGCACCTGCTTGACGACCTCGTCGAGCAGTTCCTTGACCCCGACCCCGGTCTTGCCGGAGACCCGCAGCACGTCGCCGGGCTCACAGCCGACGATGTGCGCGATTTCCGCGGCGTAGCGGTCGGGGTCGGCCGCGGGCAGGTCGATCTTGTTGAGCACCGGGATGATGGTGAGGTCCTTCTCCATCGCCAGGTACAGGTTGGCCAGCGTCTGCGCCTCGATGCCCTGCGCGGCGTCCACCAGCAGCACGGCGCCCTCACAGGCCTCCAGCGCGCGGGAGACCTCGTAGGTGAAGTCGACGTGACCGGGCGTGTCGATCAGGTGCAGGACGATCTCTTCCTCGGTGCCGTCCTCGTTCGTGACGACCCAGGGCAGCCGCACGTTCTGCGCCTTGATGGTGATGCCGCGCTCGCGCTCGATGTCCATCCGGTCCAGGTACTGGGCTCGCATCTGCCGCGGATCGACCACTCCGGTGAGCTGCAGCATCCGGTCCGCGAGAGTCGACTTGCCGTGGTCGATGTGCGCGATGATGCAGAAGTTCCGGATCCGTGCGGGATCCGTGAACGTCGTGTCGGCGAAGCTGCTGATTTCGGGGCCCCTTAGCTGGACTGGCACCGACCCGAATTCGGGTCACTGTCACCTCAGAGGATATCCAAGCGGCGCCGGGCTCCGTCGGACGGGCAGATAGGTTGGACACATGGCACGAAGCTGGACCTCGATCGGCAAACAACTCGGCGCCCTGGCGATGACCCAGGCACCCCGACTTCTGAAGGAACTGCAGAAGTCGGGCGTCCTGCCCGGCAAGGCGAGCACCGCGCCGAAGCCACAGCGGCAGACGATCACCCCCGGCCGCCCGGTGTCCTCCACCGCGGTGCCGACCGCGCACCGCGCCCGCCGGGTCGAGTACTCCCCCGACCTCGACGGCCGGGCCGACCCGGGCGAGGTCGTGTGGACCTGGGTGACCTACGAGGAGGACGCCCACCAGGGCAAGGACCGGCCGGTCCTGGTCGTCGGGCGCGACGGCGACACACTGCTCGGTCTGATGCTGTCCTCGAACGCCGAGCGCGACGGCGACCGGAACTGGATGGGAGTCGGTTCCGGCTCCTGGGACAGCGCAGGCCGCCCGAGCTGGGTGCGCCTCGACCGGGTGCTCGACGTCCCCGAGTCCGGCATCCGCCGTGAGGGCGCCATCCTCGATCAGCGCCGCTTCGAGCAGGTCGCGAGCCGCCTGCGGTCCGACTTCAGCTGGAGCTGAGGACCGCCGGGCCCGCGACGTGGGTCAGTTCCCGGCGAACTCGACGTCGAGCCGCAGCCGATGGGTTCCGTCGGCGTCGACCAGCAGCTCGCCGGTCCCGTTGATCCCCGCCAGCTCTCCGGTCCCACTGGTGGGGACCACCACGAGCTGGTGATGGGTGCGCTCGGTGCCGTCGGTGGTCGCCATGTGCGCGAAGTTGAAGGTGCCGCGGCGCCCGCCGATCGCCCCCTCGAAGGACTCCATCGCGAGGTAGGTGCCCACGCCAGTCTCCTGGGAGCAAGCGGAGGTGAACTGGGTCCGCGAGGTGCCTTCGATGTCGCCGGTGAAGGTCTTGGTCATGTAGGTGTACCCGACGTCGAGTCCGGTCTGGATCGGCGAGGTGTACTCGGTCGGCTCGAACGAGGTCACGGAGAAAGTGCTGTCTGCCTGCATGAAACGAGCGTAGGACCGGCCACCGACACCGCGCTTGAACAAACGCGACGCCACGACACAGACGAAGGGACCCCCGGCGCGATCCGCGCCGGGGGTCCCTCGGTCCGTGTTGTCCGGACCGTTAGATGTTGATCCGGTCGTATCGACCGAACACCCCGCGGTAGGCCAGCGCGCCGAGGGCGCCGCCGATCAGCGGGAACACGATGAACGCCCACAGCTGGCCGAGTGCGCCGTCCTGGTAGGGCGCCACCGCGATGCTGCGGGCCGGGTTCACCGAGGTGTTGTCGATCGGGATCGACACCAGGTGGATCACCGCAAGGGTGAAACCGATGGAGATGCCGGCCAGCGGCACGTCCGAGATCTGGTCCGTCGAGGCCATGACCACGAACACCAGCAGCGCGGTGAGGAGCACCTCGATGACGATCATCGCGGCGAGGCCGTAGCCGTTCTCCAGCACCCCGATGCCGAGCGGCCCCTTGATCGCCGACGGGCTGTGCGCGCCCCACCCGTTGGCGCCGAGCCCCGCCGAGGCGCGGTTGTAGGAGGGCAGCGACTTGGCCACCGAATAGAGGACGACGCCCGCGAGCACGCCGCCGAGCAACTGGGCCACCACGTACAGACCGGCCTTGGCCGCGGCGATCCGGCCGAGCAGGAAATGCCCGAAGGTGACGGCCGGGTTCACGTGGCAACCCGAGATGGGTCCGATCGAGTAGACGAGGAACAGCAGGGTGAGGCCGAACGCCAGGGCGACGCCCAGGTTGCCGACCTTGTCGCCCGCGATCACCGCGGTGCCAACGGAGGCGAACACCAAGACGAACGTGCCGATGCCCTCGGCGATGTACTTCTTGGCGTCCGAGATCGGTTCCTTCTCGGCGATTTCCTGCGCAGTTGGAGACATGTGCCACCTTCGATTAGATCGGTTCAGGGCGTACCACAAGGACTCGGGCCGGACGCTACGCGAGGCCGGTACCCTGCACAACGACATCGAGGCCGTTTCGGGGAACGCATGCCGGTTTGGGTTCACAGCGGCATCCCTGGTAATCTCGAGCGTCGGCGCCCAAGTGCGCCCAAAGCTTCTTAGACAAGAAACCGAGCGAAAACGACAGGATTCTACGCGTGGCCAACATCAAGTCCCAGGTGAAGCGGATCGCTACCAACGAGCGCCAGCGACTGCGCAACCAGTCGGTGAAGTCCTCGCTGCGTACCGCGATCCGTTCCTTCCGTGAGGCTGCGTCCTCGGGCGACAAGGCGAAGGCCGACGAGCTCCTCCTGGTCGCGAGCCGCAAGCTCGACAAGGCAGCCAGCAAGGGCGTCATCCACGCCAACCAGGCCGCCAACAAGAAGTCGGCCCTCGCGCTGGCCGCCAACAAGCTCTGACGTAAACCGTCTCGCAGAACCGCCCGGTCCACGACCGGGCGGTTTTTCGCGTTCCGGCGTCAGGGCCTGCGGGCGTTGACGAACTGGGTGACCCCGCGGATCTGCTGCGCCACGTCGATCAGCCCCGCCGCGGCGAACGCCTCCGGCAGGGTCGCGCGGTCGTACATGCGGACGCCGAGGGTGCCCGCCGCCAACCCGAGCGCCGACCGCAGCAGCGGGTGCTCGCGGCCGTAGCTGGTCATCACCGCGATCCGACCGCCAGGCGCGAGCACCCGGATCATCTCGTCGACGACAGTCATCGGTTCCGGGACGAGGTAGAGCGCGGCATAGCAGCAGACGGCATCGAACGTCCCGTCGTCGAACGGCAGCCGCCTGGCATCTCCGCGAACGTAGGCGGCGTGCGGGCCGCGGCCCGTGCGCACCGCCTGATCGAGCATGGGTCGCGAGATGTCGAACCCGACCGCGACGCCCTCCCCCGCGAGTCGCTCGCCGAAGTAGCGGGTGAAGTTGCCAGGGCCGCACGCCACATCGAGGACCCGCTGCTCACCGCCGAGGCCGAGGTCGGCGGCCGCCTTCGCTCGCTCGCCGCCCGCCGACAGTCCGTTGGCCCCCATCACGGCGGTCCAGACCGGACGCCAGGCCCGCTCGTACACGGCGGCGACGAGTCGATTGTTCATCGCGTGCTGAGCCGCCGTCGGTCGCGGCGAGCCCTCGTCCCGGAGCAGGTCGAGGTAGCCCGCGTCGGCGCGCGCGCTAGCACGCAGGTCGTCCGGACGGAGCAGTGCACGCGCCCGCTCGAGCGCACGCTCGCCGTCGTCGGGCGCGGGACTCACCGGTACAGCTCGGCGACGCGCCGAACCGCGAACTCCACGGCGTAGTCCGGGTCCGCGGCCGCGCCCTTGACGTCGGCATTGAGCTGGGCGACGACACCGAGGGCCTCACCGATGGACTCGGTACCCCAGCCGCGCGCCTGCCCCTGCGCCTTCTTGATCTTCCAGGGCGGCATGCCCAGCTCGGACGCCATCCGGAACGGGTCGCCACGGCCGGCGGAGCCCACCCGGGCGACGGTGTGCACGGCGTCGGCGAGGGCGTCGGCGAGCAGCACGTGCGGGACGCCCCGCAGCATCGCCCACCGCAGTGCCTCCATCGCGCCGGTCCGGTCACCCGAGACCGCCAGCTCGGCGACGTCGAAGCCCGAGACCTCGGCCTTGCCCGTGTAGTACTTCTGCACGGCGGCCGCGTCGATCAGTCCGCCGGTGTCGGCTGCGAGCTGCGAGCAGGCCGCGGCCAGCTCGCGCAGGTCGGACCCGACCGCGTCGATCACCGCCTGGATGACCTCCGGCGAGACCCGAACGCCCGCCGCGCGGAACTCGCCACGCACGAAATCGGCGCGCTCGCCCTGCTTGCTGAGCTTGGCGCAGTCGTGCACGACGGCGCCGGACTTCTGCAACGCCCCCACCATCGCCTTGGCGCGGCCGCCACCGGAATGCAGGATCACCAGGACGAATCCCTCGGGCGGTGCGGCCGCGGCATCGAGGACCAGCGCGACCGAGTCCTTGCCCGCCTCGGCGGCGGCCTCGAGCACGATCACCCGGTCCTCGGCGAACAGCGAGGGACTGAGCAGCTCGGCGAACTCCGCGACGCTGACGTCACCCGCCCGAAGCCTGGTCACGGGCAGTTCCTCGGCGTTCGCCGAGCTCGCCCTGACCGCGGAGACGATGCCTGCGACCGCGCGATCGATCAGCAGTTCCTCGTCACCGAGTACCAGGTGGAGCGGCGCGGGAGCGGGGGATGCGGGACTCACCCGACGATGGTCCCACGATGCGCCGACACGGCGCGGCGGGGAGTCGTGCCTGCGCCTGTCGCGAACCCGACCCGGGCCTTGCATGGGACGCGGAGTCTCAGTAAATTGAGGCGGCACCACAGAGCCGGTCAGGCCCGGACGCACGCACTCGCCGAACCGCACCGAACCACGACCAGGGAGACCATCGATGGCGACGTCAACGACACCCCCAGCCGAGTTGCTCGATCCCACCTATCGCGAACTGCTGCAAACGCTTTCCGAGGGATCCGTCCACCGCCGCTTCGATCCCTATCTCGATATCGATTGGGATGCACCGGAATTCGCCATCGACCCGGAAGATCCGCGCTGGGTCCTCTCCCCCGAGATCGATCCGCTCGGCGCCACCCGCTGGTATCGGGAGCAGCCGCTGGAGCGACAGATCGCGATCGGGAAGTGGCGCCAGGCCAACTCGGTCAAGGTCGGCGCGGCCTTCGAGAGCATCCTGATCCGCGGAATGATGCAGTACATCATGAAGCTGCCCAACCGGTCGCCGGAGTTCCGCTACTGCCTCCACGAGATGACCGAGGAGTGCAACCACATCCAGATGTTCCAGGAGCTCGTCAACCGGATCGGGGTCGACGTTCCCGGCATGCGGCGGCCCTTCCGCGCGCTGTCCCCGTTCATCGGGGTGGCAGGCGGCTACGCGCACGTGATCCTCTTCATCGGCATCCTCGGCGGCGAGGAGCCGATCGACCACTACCAGAAGGCGTTGATCCGCGAGGGCGCGAACATCCCGCCCGCGATGCTGCGCACCATGGAGATCCACATCGCCGAGGAGGCGCGGCACATCTCCTTCGCCAACGAGTTCCTCAAGGCCCACGTCGGCATGATGAGCGCCGCCTCCAAGGCCGTGTGCGCGGTGAGCTTCCCCCTCGCCATGCGCTGGCTCGCCGGCGAGATCATGACCCCGCCAAAGGCATTCGCCAAGGAGTTCGGGATCCCGCGCGCGGTGATGAAGGAGGCGTTCTGGCGCAGCGAGCACTCCCGCACCATCCTGCGGGGCTACTTCGGCGACATGCGCGCGCTCGCCGAGGAACTGGGCCTGATGAACGCGCTCACCACCCGGTTGTGGCGGCGGCTGCACATCGACGGGCCGCCCTCTCGCTACCGCAGCGAGCCCGACCGTCAGGCTCGGCAGGCCGCCTGACCCGACAGCTGCGCGATGACCGCGGACAGCTCCGCCGTCGGGTCGACGGTCACGCCTGCCGAGCGCGCGGCGCCGTCCAGCACGAACCAGGCCAGCCGCGCGAGGTCGGCCACGATCTCCGACCGGTCACGCGTGGGCTCGGGATCGTTGACCCATTGCGTCAGGGTGCCCTCGACCATGGTCACCACCGCGAACGGCACGGCGTCGAACGCGCTGTCGTCGACGTCGATGAGCGTGGCGATCGACGAGATGAGCTCCCTGGCCCGGTCCGACATCCGGACCTTCAGACCGCTCACTGCGTCGATGTCCGCGCCGACGGTGATCGGCCCGGTGCGGGCGAACTCGTTCAGGCGCGGGTGGTCGGTCATCCAGTCCGCCACGGCGCGAATGGTCCGGACGAGGATCTCCTCGACCGACCCGGTGGAGATGTCGAGTTGGGTGTCCAGGGTGCGGGAGAACTCGTCGACGAGATACGCCCGTACCCGGCAGTCCAGGTCCTCGCGGCCGTCGAACTGTCGGTACACCACCGATTTGGCGAGCCCGGCACGAGTCGCGATCTGCTGCACCGGAATGTCCGCGCCCGCCGGGCTCTCCTCGAGCATCGCGACCGCCGCCTCGAGGATCCGTGTCTGCCGCTCGAGATTGTGTTGCTCCCAGCGGGCCTCGTGCCCGCTGGCGGAGCGCGACTCCTCGGACCGCTTCGCGGTGATCGACATGGGCCGAGTCTAACGATCAGGGGCCGGGTCATCACGGTCGTCCGACTGCGATGGCCCCGCCACCGGATCTGCCGACCGCGACGTCGCCGCCCCTGTCGGTCCTGGCGACCGTCGCGCCCATCTCCTGCAGGGCACGCAGGATGCCGGGGTTGGGGTGGCCGAAGGTGTTGCCCTCCCCGACCGAGACCACGACCAGGTTCGCCCCGACCGCCCGCAGGAACTCCTCGGTGGTGGTGCGCGAGCCGTGGTGCGGCAGTTTGAGGATGTCCGCGGCCACCGGCACCCGATCCCGCAGCAGGTCCCGCTGACCGTCCGCCTCGACGTCCCCGGTCAGCAGGATCCGTCCCGCGACGGTGTCCACCGACAGCACCAGCGATTGGTCGTTCGCCATCTCCGCCCCCGCGGCCGGGCTGCGCGGCACGGGAAGCGTCGGCCCGAGGACCCGGAATGTCAGCGCCCCCAGCTGCAGCTGCTGTCCCGCCCGCGCCTCCCTGATCGCCACGCCCGCGGCCGCGGTCTGCGTGCTCACCTGGCGAAAACCGCTCTCCGGCTGGTGCATCGGGCCGAGCACCACGGCACCGACTCGGCGGCCCCGCAGCACCCCTGGCAGGCCGTCGATGTGGTCGGCATGCAGATGCGTCAGCACCACCGCCACGATCGTCCGCACGCCCAGCCGGTCGAGGCAGCCGTCGACGAGTCGCGCTTCCGGGCCCGCATCGACCACCACCGCCGTGCCGTCGCCCGCGGCGAGCACCAGCGCGTCGCCCTGCCCGACGGCGCAGGCCACCAGCACCCAGTCCCGCAACGGCCAGCCCGGCCACAGGACCCGGACCGGCACCCACACCAGCGCCAGCCCCAGCACCGCGGCTGCGAGCACCCGCCGCAGCCACCGGGATCGGATCGCGAGCAGCAGGCCGACCGCGATCCCCGCCACCGCCGCGGCGCCGCCGAGCCCGGCGGGAACAGCAACCGTGGCGCCCGGTGCCCCCGCGGACCACTCGGCGACCCGCAGCAGCCACCACAGCGGCGGCCCGGTCGCCCGCACGATCAGTTCGCCGAGCGGGAGCCACACCGCGGCACCCGCGGCCCCGATCGCGCCGATCACGGTGACCGGCGCGATCACAGGGGCGACAGCGACGTTGGCGACGATCGCCACCGTGCTGAGAGTGCCGGACATCGCCGCCACGATCGGCACCGTCGCGACGTACGCGGCGGTCGCCACCGCCACCGCCTCGGCCAGCGCGCGCGGCCAGCCGCGCTCCCGAAGCCATCGCGCCCAGCCGGGCGCGAGCAGCACCAGCGCCGCGGTCGCCGCGACGGACAACGCGAACCCGAAATCGACTGCCAACGCGGGAAACAACGCCAGCAGGACGATCACCGCCGCCCCGAGCGCCGGCATCGCCTGTTTGCGCCTGCCGGTCGTCAGGGCGAGCAGCCCGATCGAGCCCATCACCGCGGCCCTGAGCACGCTCGGCGACGGCCGGGCCAGGATCACGAAGGCCGCCAGCGCCGACGCCGCCAGCACCGCCGACGCGCGCGGGCCGAGCGCCAACGCCCGCATGAGCAGCAGCACGGCGCCGATCAGGATCGAGATGTTCGCCCCGGAGACCGCGGTCAGATGCGACAGCCCGGCGGCGGTGAAATCGTCCCGCACCCCGCCCGGCAGCGCGGAGGTGTCCCCCACCACCAGACCAGGCAACAGACCGGCGGCGTCGGGCGGCAGCGCCGATCGCGCGGCCGCGGCGAAGCGGTCCCGGACCGCGTCGGCCGCCCGCTGCGTCGGTGGCGCCGGTTCGACGCGCAGCGGCGCCCCCGTCACGCGGATGGTCGCGACCGTGAGATCGCGGCGAATCGGGCGGCTCACCTTGCCGCGCAGGCTCACCCGCTGCCCCGGCAGGAGCGCCTGCCAGCCGTGCGCAGGAGCGAAGATCACCACCGAACCGCCGACGGCGAATCCGCCTACCCCGGATCCTCCCGCGTCGATCGACCGCAGCGACGCCCGCACCATCACGGTGTCGCCGGCCGGAGAACGCACGTGCCTCGGGTCGTCCACCGGCACGACCGTGAGGCTCACGTGGCCTCCCCGCGACGCGACCGCGGCCAGCGGGTGCTCGGCCACCGCGCGCTCGCGGGCCGCGACGGCGACCGCGAAGCCGGCGCCGATCAGCAGCGCGGCGATCAGCACACCCGCGGCCGCTCGGCGAATGCCCGCCACCGCGACGACCACGGCGACGGCCGCCGCGGCCAGCGCGCCGACCGCCGTCCACAGCGCGGCCCGCCATCCCAGCTCGATCCCGACCAACGTTGCGCCCCAGCACATCCCCGCCGACGGCAGCAGCCGTAGGTCGAGCACTCGCCCCTCGGGAGCCGGGCCGCCAGGTGTCGCCATCTACACGGTCACCAGCGCGCGCAACTTCTCCAGCCGGGCCGGGCCGATCCCGTCCACCTCGCCGAGCTGTTCGACGTCGGTGAACCGCCCGTTGGCCTGCCGCCATGCGGCGATGGCCGCCGCCGTGACCGGACCAACCCCCGGCAGCCCGTCCAGCTCCGCCTCGGTCGCCGTGTTGAGGTTCACCCTGCCGGGAGCCGCAGGGCCGGGCGGACGGGCCGTGCCCGCCGCGGCAGGGCCCGCTCCGATGGTGGCGCTGCCCACCGTGACGGGCGCCCCGTCGCGTGGCGCCAGCCCGACCAGGACCTGGTCGCCGTCGCTGAGGCGCTGCGCCAGGTTCAGCCCCAGCAGGTCGGCGCCGTCCTTTGCGCCGCCCGCCGCCGCGAGCGCGTCCGCGATCCGCGCCCCCGCAGGCAGGTGCACCAGACCCGCGGTCCGCACCAGACCGACGACGCTGACCACCAGCTCGGCCGGCGGTGGCGCGGCCGCGGGATCCGCCGGCGTCGGCGTCGGGGTCGGCACGTCCCCTGGCTGCCCAGGGGATTCGGTGGACACGACCGGCACCGGTTCGACCGCCCGCGCGACGGGCCGGTCCCGCCAGGCCATCAGGCCACCGATCACCGCCGCGACGAGCGCCACCGCCGCCAACGCCACGACCCCGCCGCGGCCGGGCGACAGCCGCGGGCGCGCCGGGGCCGCCTGCTCGGTCAGCCACTCGGGTGCGTGCAGGCCCGGATCGCCGTCACCGGGTTCCGGCACGGGTTCCGCCTGATCGACGCGGCCCCAGGCGGTCGCGGGCTTGTCGACCCGGCCGCCGGCAGCGATCGCCTCGAGTCGTTGCCTGATCCGGTCACGGGTCTCGTCGGTGCTGCGCATGGCAGCGACGCTAGGACCGCGATCTGCCCGGTTCAGGCCGGCAGACCCCGGGTTCGGGCCTGCTGTGGATCAGTTCTCGGGCTGTGGATGAGCGCCGTCGCCCGGCGCAGCGGGCTCCGCCGCCATGTTCTCGGCGTCGGCGCCGCCGGGGCAGACCAGCACGCCGATGGCACCGGGGCCGACGTGCGTGCCGATCACGGTTCCGATCTCCGAGACCACCATCTCGCTGATCGACGGGATCCGCTCCCGCAACGCGTCCGCGACCTCCTCGGCCCGCTCCGGTGCCTGCAGATGGTGCACGGCCACCGCGGCCGGGCCCTCCCCCGCGTACTCGGCCGCGCTCTCGACGATCTTGGCGAGCGCCTTGGTCGCGGTGCGGGTCTTCTCCCTGAGCACCAGCTTGCCGTCCACCAGGTGCAGCACCGGCTTCATGGCCAGCGCGGTCCCGAGCAACGCCGCGGCGGTGCCGATCCGGCCGCCCTTGCGCAGGTGATCGAGCCGATCGACCATGATCAGCAGTCGGCCGCGGTTCGCGACGTCCACGGCGCGCTCATAGACCGCCCGTAGATCGCCGCCTGCCTTCGCGAGCCGGGCGGCAGCCAGTGCCGGGTAGCCCAATCCCATTGCCGTGGACTGTGAATCGACGATGCGCACGTTCCCGCCGAATTCCTCGGCGGCCTGCCGTCCCGCCTCCCAGGTACCGGAGAGCTGACGCGAGATGTGCACGGCGAGCACGCCGTCGCCCGCGCTCTCGTCCAGTGCCCGCGAGTATGCCTCGGTCAGCTCGCCGGGAGAGGCCCCAGACGTGGTGATCGCGGCTCCCTGCGGGAGCTGTTGGGGCATCTCGTCGACGCCCTCCCTGACATCGCTGCCGTCGACGAGGACATGCAGGGGCACGATGCGAATCCCGTACCGCTGGGCCACTTCGGGAGCGATACAGGCCGAGGAATCGGTGACGACGACGACGGGCACAGGCCTACCGTATGCCCTCCAGCGGTTCCCGGCCGGGAACCGCTGCGCGGATCGCGCTGAGCATGGCGGCGGCGACCCGCTCGTGCCCCTCCCAGCCCCAGTGGATGCCGTCCGGATTGCCGTGTTCCGAGAAGACGTTCTCCCGAACCGCCTCGGCGAGGTCGACGAGCGGAACGTTCTTCTCCGCACCCCACTGTTCGAGCGCGCGCACCGCACCCGGCCGGCCCGAATGCACCTTGCCGTAGGCGTCGCAGTCGTGGACGGACGGAAGGGTGCCGATCACCGGGAGTTCGGGGCGCATGTATTCCAATGCGTTCCTTGCACTCTCGAGATACTCGACGCTCAGCTTCGGGGGCAGCGCGACCGGCCAGCCGAGCGGCGACAGCCGCGGCTGCAGCCAACCATAGGCGGACCGGACCACGCGCCGCAGCGCGGGCGGACGCACGTACCGGATCTGCTCACGCAGCGCGGTCGGCAGCGGCGAGGGCAACGAGTCCATGCCGCCGACGGCGAAGACGACGGCCCCCGCGCGTGGCACGGTGGCCCACACCCGCGGATCCTGGATCAACGCCCAGTAGGCATCTCGACTGGTCCAGCCGATTCGGGCGACCAGTTCGACGTCCCAGCCGAGCTCGGCGGCAACGATGCTGGGCCAGATCCGCGGGTGATCGGCCGGCAGCCCGCCCTTGGGCCCGAAGTAGGCAAGGGAATCGGCCAGCACCAACAGGACCGGGCGGCCGGGCTCGGCGGGCGGTTCGACCGCGAGCTCAGAGGACATCGCTGGCCACCGTCGCCGAAGCGTTCCACACGTCCAGACGCCAGTTCGGCTCGTCCTGGTCCCCGTGTCCGCTCAGCTGCACCCAACTGGTGTTGCCGAGGCCCCCGAACACCGACCACCGGTCGACGGGCAGGTCCAGCAGCGCGGCCGTGAGGGCGGCGATCAGCCCGCCGTGCGCGACCAGCACGATCGGCTCGTCTCCCCAGCCCTCCTGCCGGGCAACCAGTTCGGTCACCACCGGCTTCGCGCGTCGGGCCACGTCGATCCGGCTCTCGCCGCCGGGCGGCGCCCACCCGGCGTCGGCGCGCCAGGCCATCCGGGCACCAGGGTCACGCTCGTCGACCTGTGTATGGGTCAGTCCCTGCCACTCGCCGAGATGGGTCTCGCGCAGCCGCTCGTCGAGTGCGACCTCGAGGCCCGCGTGCTCGCCCAACGCGGTGGCCGTGTCGTGGGCCCGCCGCAGGTCCGAGGAGACGATCTCGATCGGGCGTCGCTCGGCCAGCACCCTGGCCGCCGACTTCGCCTGCACCCGACCGAGTTCCGAGAGATCGGTGTCGAGCTGACCCTGCATCCGGTCGCCTGCGTTGTACTCGGTCTGGCCGTGCCGGAGCAGGATCAGGCGCCGGACCGACGGGCCGGTGGTGGGGCTTTCGGTCACTGAGCGGACTCCGGGTAGTCGGGGGACTCCACGGCCTCGTCCTCGGGCGTGCCCGCGATCTTCGAACGCGGCTCGATGCCGTCGACCGGGACCACCGGGCAGTCCTTCCACAGCCGCTCGAGCGCGTAGAAGTTCCGCTCCTCGTCGTGCTGGACGTGGACGACCATGTCGACGTAGTCGAGCAGCGCCCAGCGACCCTCGCGGGTGCCCTCCTTGCGGACCGGCTTGTGGCCTGCCTCGCGCAGCTTCTCCTCGACGTTGTCGACGATGGCGTTGACCTGACGCTCGTTCGCCGCGGACGCGATGACGAAGCAGTCGGTGATGACGAGCTGCTCGGAGACGTCGAGCACCACCACATCGCTCGCCAGTTTCTCGTCTGCTGCCAGCGCCGCGATTCGCGACATTTCAAGGGCTTCGGCGGTTGCGCTCACTACGTGTTCTCCCGGTTCTGCGGATGGGTACTGATCTTGTGCGGTGCCGGTTGCGACACGGTGACGGCGCCGTCGAGGCGCTCGGAATCGTGCGGTCGGTACAGATTGCGTTTCGAGATGTACTGCACGACCCCGTCCGGCACCAGGTACCAGACGGGACGGTTCTCGGCGGCCCGGAGCCGGCACTCGGTCGAGGAGATCGCAAGGGCGGGGACCTCGATCAGCGTGACGGCGTCCTCCGGCAGGCCCTCCAGGTGTTCGGCCAGGTGCCCGACGCCGAGCTCGAAGCCAGGACGGCTCACGCCGACGAACTTCGCGAGTTCGAACAGTTCCTCCCAGTCCTGCCAGGACAGGATGCTCTCCAGCGCGTCCGCGCCGGTGATGAAGAACAGTTCGGCATCGGGATGCTGCCGGTGCAGATCGCGGAGGGTGTCCACGGTGTAGGTGGCCTTCTCGCGGTCCACGTCCACCCGGCTGACCGAGAAGCTCGGGTTCGAGGCCGTCGCGATCACGGTCATCAGGTAGCGGTCCTCGGCCGGGCTGACGGTGCGCGCGGCCTTCTGCCACGGCTGCCCGGTCGGCACGAAGATCACCTCGTCGAGCGCGAACCGGTCCGCGACCTCGCTGGCCGCGACCAGGTGGCCGTGGTGGATCGGGTCGAAGGTGCCGCCCATCACACCGAGACGGCGCGGTCGCCGTCTCGGGGCTGCTCCTGGTTCCTGCTGCACGAGTGTCGAGCTTACTGGCTGCCGCGGCGCGACCCGACCGAGCGCCGTCACACCGGGAGCAGACCCTCGACCACCGCGGCGAGCTGCTGCGCCGACCGGCACTCGTGCATGGTCACCGCGTCCGCGTAGACGAAGGCCGCGGAGTCGCCGCTGCCCCACTGCCCGCGCGGCTCCGGGTTGAGCCAGTGCGTGTGCTTGGCGACAGCGGCGAGGTGGGTGAGCGCGGCGATGTTCGGGTCGCGGTAGTTGTTGCGCGCGTCGCCGAGGATCAGCAGCGAGCTCTTGCTGGTCAGGCTGTGCGCGAAGCGTTCGGCGAAGACACCGAGCGCATTGCCGTAATCGGAATGGCCGTCGTAGGTGATCAGCTCGGCCTCGCGGATCATCCGCGACATCGCCGCGCCGAGGTCGGCGCCCGCGTCGAAGAACCGGGTGACCTCGTCGGTGGTGTCGATGAACGCGAAGACCCGCACCCGGGAGAACTGCTCCCGCAGCGCGTGCACGAGTAGCAGCGTGAAGTTGCTGAAGCCCGCCACCGAACCGGAGACGTCGCACAGCACCACCAGCTCCGGTCGGGCCGGCCGCGGCTTGCGCTGCACGAGGTCGATCGGCACCCCGCCGGTCGACATCGACTTGCGCAGCGTCTTGCGCAGGTCGATGGCCCCCGCCCTGCTGCGCTTGCGCCTGGCCGCGAGCCGGCTCGCCAGCTTGCGCGCCAGGGGGCTCACGCTGCGGCGCAGCGCCACCAGCTCGGAGTCCGAGGCCCGGAGGAAGTCGACCTCCTCGGCGAGCCGGGGTACCCCGTAGGTCGCCACCCGGTCCTTGCCGAGCTGTTCGGCGGACCGGCGGCGTGTCTCCACCTCGACCATCTTGCGGAAGTCCGCGATCCGCTGAGCGGCGGTCCTGCGCGCGACCTCGGTGGCGTAGTCGCCGTCCGGGTGCTCACCGTCGACGCTGTTGCCGATCAGCCCGTCGAGGATCCGGGCGAGCAGCGTCTCCGGCGCCACGTCGCGCAGTGCCTGGTAGGCGGAGAAGGAGGGCCCCTTGGACGACTCGTACTTGCCGAGCTCCTCGACGAGCTGCCCGGTGAGCAGCTCGGTCATCGCCAGCGACTCCGGCGATCCGTCGGCGAGCAGTCCGGCGATCAGCTCCCGCAGGGCGTCGAAGTCCACCTCGCCCTCGGGGGTGCGCGGGATCGACACCTCGGCGCCGCCGTCCGCGCGCAGTCCGACCCCGGCGGGGAACCAGAGGTCGAACAGCGCGTCGAAGGTGGCGCGGTGGGTGGGCCTGCGCAGGAGCGAACAGGCCAGGCCCTCACGCAGTGACTCGCGGTCGAGCAGGTCGAGCACCGCCATCACCCGACCGGCGTCCACGGTTTCCGAGGGTCCGACCGCGATCCCCCGCTTGCGCAGCGCCTCGACGAATTCGACGAGGTGGCCGGGCAGCCCGTGCGGCGACGCGAGGGCACCGGGCGTGTGGGGCGTTGCGGCCATGTCGGTTCCGTCCTCTCGGTTCGGACGAGCTAGTTCAGCCGGAGTTCGGCCGCGGCCCGCAGCTGATCGGACTGGTGCTTGAGGATGACGCCCATCGTGGCGCGGACCGCATCGTCGTCGAGCGTGTCCATGCCGAGCGCCAGCAGCGTGCGACCCCAGTCGATGGTCTCGGCGACCGACGGCAGCTTCTTGAGCTGCATGCCGCGCAACACCCTGATCGTCCGCACGAGCTGCTCGGCCACCGCCTCGGGCAGCTCGGGAACGCGGCTGGCGAGGATGCGCCGCTCGAGGTCCGCGTCCGGGAAGTCGAGGTGCAGGAACAGGCAGCGGCGCTTGAGCGCCTCGGAGAGCTCGCGGGTCGCGTTCGAGGTCAGCACCGCGAACGGCTTCCGGCTGGCGACGATGGTGCCCAGCTCGGGAACGGTCACCGCGAAGTCGCTGAGCACCTCGAGCAGCAGGCCCTCGATCTCGACGTCCGCCTTGTCGACCTCGTCGATCAGCAGCACGGTCGGGTCCTCGCGCCGGATCGCGGTGAGCAGCGGACGCGGCAGCAGGAACTCCTCGGAGAACACGTCCTGCTTGGTCGAATCCCAGTTGTCACTGCCCGCCTGGATGCGCAGGATCTGCTTGGCGTGGTTCCACTCGTACAGCGCGCGGGACTCGTCGACCCCCTCGTAGCACTGCAGGCGCACCAGTTCCGCGTCCGAGACCTGCGCGACCGCCCGGGCCAGCTCGGTCTTGCCGACGCCTGCGGGCCCCTCGATGAGCAGCGGCTTGCCCAGCCGGTCGGCGAGGAACACCGCCGTCGCGGTGGCCTTGTCGGAGAGGTACCCGGTCTCGGCGAGCCGGGAGATCACCTCATCGACGCTCGCGAAGATCGGCGGCGTCGTCGGAAGTGCGCGGTCCACACTCGCTCCTTGTGCTTGTCGGTGTCTGTCAGTCCTGCGGGCCCGGCGACTACACCGGTCGGGTGTGTCCGTCGCCCCAGACGGTCCACTTGGTGGAGGTCAGCTCGGGCAGGCCCATCGGACCGCGCGCGTGCAGCTTCTGCGTCGAGATGCCGATCTCCGCGCCGAACCCGAACTGCTCGCCGTCGGTGAACGCGGTGGAGGCGTTGACCATCACGGCGGCCGCGTCGACCCGGGCGGTGAACTCGCGGGCCGCGGCCAGATCAGCGGTCACGATGGCCTCGGTGTGACCGGTGCCGTAGCGGTTGATGTGGTCGATCGCGTCGTCGATCCCGTCGACCACCTTGAGCGCGACGTCGAGCGAGAGGTACTCCTCGGCCCAGTCGGCCTCGGTTGCGGGCACCTGCCCGGGCAGGTCGCCGTGGATGATCACACCCTGCGACTGCAGCGCCTGGGTCACGGCGGGCAACGCGGTCTCGGCGATGGCCTTGTCGATGAGCACGGTCTCGGCGGTGTTGCACACGCTCGGGCGGCGGGTCTTGGAGTTCAGCACGATCTTGACGGCCATCGGGAGGTCGGCCGCGGCGTGCACGTAGACGTGGCAGTTGCCGACGCCCGTCTCGATCGTCGGCACGGTCGCGTCGCGGACGACGGCGTTGATCAGCCCCGCGCCGCCGCGCGGGATGACGACGTCCACTAGGCCGCGGGCCTGGATCAGGTGGGTCACGCTGGAGCGGTCCTCGCTGGAGAGCAACTGCACGGCGTCGGCGGGCAGGTCCTGCGAGACGAGGGAGGTACGCAGCACCTCGACGAGCGCGGCGTTGGAGTGCACGGCGGACGACGAGCCACGCAGCAGCGCAGCGTTGCCGGACTTGAGCGCGAGCCCGAACGCGTCGACGGTGACGTTGGGGCGGGCCTCGTACACCATGCCGATCACGCCGAGGGGCACCCGCACCTGACGGATCTCCAGGCCGTTGGGCAAGGTCGCGCCGAGCACCACCTCGCCGACCGGATCCGCGAGCCCGGCCACCTGCCGCAGGCCTGCCGCGATGCCGCCGACGCGGTCGGCGGTCAGGCGCAGCCGGTCGAGCAGGCTCTCCTCGGTGCCGGTGGCCTTGGCGGCCTCGATGTCGAGGGCGTTGGCGGCGAGCACGGCGTCGGTGGCGGCGAGCACGGCATCGGCCGCCGCGTGCAGCGCCGCGTTCTTCTGCGCCGTCGTCAGCTGGGCCAGGATCCGCGACGCAATGCGGGCGTTGCGGGCGGCCTCGTGAACGGCCGCACGGGCCGGGTCGCCGCGCCCGTCGTCATCGCCCTTGGCAGCGCCGTTCGTCTCCACCGTCTTGCTCACCGCGGTCATGAGTACAGGGTAACGACCGGCCCGGCGCATAATCGTTCAGCCCAAGTAGTTAACAGAGGAAATCAGGTCCCATGACCCAGACCCACACCGAGGTGCTCACCGAGGAACCGTCCGAGGGCTACAGCCGCGGGCTCAGTTCTCGGACCATCCAGATGATCGCACTCGGCGGCGCCATCGGAACCGGCCTGTTCTACGGCGCGGGCGGCGCGATCGAGGAGGCCGGACCGTCGCTGATCCTGGCTTACCTCGCGGCGGGGCTGGTGATCTTCGTGATCATGCGGGCGCTCGGTGAGCTGCTCAGCTACCGCCCCGTCTCGGGCAGCTTCGGCGAGTACGCGGAGGAGTTCCTCGGCCGTTTCTTCGGGTTCGTCACCGGCTGGACGTACTGGGCGGTGTGGGTGGCCACCTGCATGGCCGAGATCACGGTGGCAGGCAAGTACGTCGAGTTCTGGTGGCCGTCCGTGCCCACCTGGCTGACGGCACTGGTGGTGCTGGTCGTACTGTTCGGCGCCAACCTGATCTCGGTCAAGCTGTTCGGCGAGGCCGAGTTCTGGTTCTCCGCCATCAAGATCACCGCGATCCTGGGCATGATCCTGATCGGCATCGGCGTGCTCACCCTCGGCTTCGGTCACGCCACCAACCCGACGGTGACCAACCTGTGGGCGGACGGCGGGGTGTTCCCCAACGGGTTCGGGGCCGCGCTGATGAGCCTGCAGATCGTGATGTTCGCGTACGTGGGAGTCGAACTGGTCGGCGTGACCGCTGGCGAGGCGAGGGACCCGAAGCCGACCCTGCGCAAGGCGATCAACACCCTGCCGTTCCGGATCGGCCTGTTCTACATCGGCTCGCTGGTGGTGATCCTCTCGGTGGCGAGCTGGCGCGACTTCCACGCGGGCATGAGCCCGTTCGTGGAGGTCCTGCAGCAGATCGGCATCCCGGCGGCGGCAGGCATCATGAATTTCGTGCTGCTGACGGCGGCGCTGTCCTCGTGCAACTCGGGCCTCTACTCCACCGGCCGGATGCTGCGCAGCCTGTCGCAGCGCCACGAGGCCCCGGCCGCGCTCGGCGCGCTCAGCAAGCGATCGGTCCCGTTCGCGGGCATCACGCTGTCCGCGGGCGCGATGGTGATCGGCGTGATCGTCAACATCGTCTCCCCCGATCGCGCGTTCCTCTACATCACCTCGGTGTCCACGGTGGGCATCATCTTCGTCTGGGGCACCATCCTGGTCTGCCACCTCCGGTTCCGGGCGGCGGTCCGGGCCGGCAGGCTGCCTGCCGCGGAGTACCGCCTGCCAGGGGCGCCGGTGACCAACTGGCTGGCCCTCGCCTTCCTGGCGATGGTGGTGGTGCTGCTCTTCTTCACCTCGACCGGCCGCACAGCGCTGATCGTCGGTGTCGTGTTCGGGGCCGCGGTGTGCGGCGGATACGCGCTGCTACGGGCGCGCGTGCCCGCCGACACCAACTGAAGGCCCCGCTCCTCACCCTCGGATCAGGAGCTCACCCGCGCGGGGCCGGTGTACTTGACGGCGAGCCGGGCGAGCGCGATCGCCGCGACCATCAGCCCGAAGTCCCGCAGGGCGATGTCGTAGAACCCGGACAGGGTCAGCAGGTTGACAATGATCCCCGCCAGCCAGGCCGCGACCAGCCACGCGCCGAACCTGGGTGCAACGGCGACGGCGAGGCCCGCCACCACCTCGATCACACCGACGACGTACATCCCCTGCTGCGCGGTCCCGGGCAGGATGTCGTCGATCCACGGCGCCAGGTACTGCGGCCAGTCGGTCAGCAGGTTCGTGAACTTGTCGAGACCGAACAGGATCGGTGCCACGGTGAAGACCGTCCGCAACGCCAAGAACGCCTGATAGCCGGGGTCGGAGAGCCGGGCCGAGACCCCGCTGACCTGCCCCTTCGAGTCGGTCGTCATGACGCCCTCCTTTCTAAAATCAATGTAAATTGACTATAGAACCGTTCGCGGAATTTCGTCAACGATGATTGGTTTTACAATGTCGATCATGGATCCGACCCCGCACTCGGACATCTCGGCCGTCTCCTCGCTCGACGAACCGGCCCGGCGACGGCTGTACGACTTCGTCCGTAGACACCAGGAGCCGGTCAGTCGCGACCAGGCCGCGGAGGCACTCGGGCTCGCCAGGCAGACCGCCGCCTTCCACCTCGACAAGCTGGTCGACGCGGACCTCCTGACGGTCGAGTTCGCGCGGCGCAGCGGCCGCTCCGGCCCCGGCGCGGGCCGGCCGGCCAAGCTGTACCGGCGTTCGGACCGCGAGGTGGCGGTGCAACTACCCGAGCGCTCCTACGAGCTGGCCGGGCAGTTGCTCGCCCAGGCCGCCGACGACGCCGAGCGCACGGGCGAGTCGCCACGTGCCGCCCTCGGCAGGCGGGCGACCGACCTGGGGCTCGCCCTCGGGTCGGGCGCGGGCCCGACCGACGCCGAGGTCCTCGCGGTTCTCGAACGGTGCGGCTACGAGCCGCGCGCGGAGGGTACGGACATCGCCCTGGTGAACTGCCCCTTCCATGCCCTCGCCGAGCGGCACACCGAGATGGTGTGCGGGATGAACCTCGCGCTGATCGGCGGGCTGCTCACCGGGGCCGACTGCTCGGCACGCCGCGCCCGACTGGCCCCAACCGCTGGACACTGCTGCGTCCGGATCGGACCGGCCGCGGACCGGGAATCCCGCTAGCCTCGGCACATGTCAGCTCCCCGGATCACCGTCCTCGGCAGCATCAACATGGACCTGGTCACCACCACCCCGCGGCTGCCTGCTCCCGGCGAGACCATCCTCGGCCACGGCTTCTCGACCGGACCGGGAGGCAAGGGCGCCAACCAGGCCGTCGCCGCGGCCCGCGCGGGCGCCGAGGTGCGGTTCCTCGGCGCGGTCGGCGACGACGCCTTCGCGCCGGAACTGCGGACCGCGCTGCTCGGCGCGGGGGTGGACGCCGACCTGCTGCGCGAGACCGAGGGGCCGAGCGGGGTCGCCGTCATCTCGGTCGACGATTCCGGCGAGAACTCCATCGTCGTGGTGAGCGGAGCCAACGCCGCCATGCGCGAACCGACCACCGCCGAGCTCGGCGCGATCGCCGCCGCCGACCTCCTGCTGTGCCAGCTGGAGCTCCCGCTGGCCGCCGTGACCGCCGGCGCCCGCCACGCCAGGGCCAACGGGACAACGGTGATCCTCAACCCGTCACCGGCTGCGCCGCTCCCGGACGAGCTGCTCGAGTGCGTGGACGTGCTCGTCGTGAACGAGACCGAGGCCGCGCAACTGGGCGCATCGACCCTGGCACGGGTGCCCGACGTGGTCACCACCCTCGGTGCGCGGGGCGCCACCCTGCGCGGTCCCGGCGGCATGGAGACACGCAGCGAGCCGCCCGCCGTCGAGGTGGTGGACACAACAGGCGCAGGCGATGCCTTCGCCGGGACCCTCGCCGCGTGCTGGCACCTCGGGCGAGAGGTCGCGCTCGCGCGGGCGTGCGCCGCCGGGGCCCTCGCCACCACCAGGGCGGGGGCCGCCTCGGCACCGACCGGCGCCGAGGTCGACGCCGCGCGGGGCGGCGGTGACCCGATGTCGTAGCCGTCGGGCACCATGGGAGCCATGACCACAGCCACCGAGCCCGCGACCCTCGATCTCCGTGCCGACGCGGAACGGCTGCTGCGCGAGCTCGCCGGACCCGACGCCACGCTGCGCGAGGACCAGTGGACGGCGATCGAGGCGCTGGTGGTGCAGCGCAAACGCGCGCTGGTGGTGCAGCGGACCGGCTGGGGCAAGTCCGCCGTCTACTTCATCTCCGCGAAGCTGCTGCGGGCGCGCGGGCACGGACCAACCGTGATCGTCTCCCCACTGCTCGCGCTGATGCGCAACCAGGTGGCCTCCGCCGAGCGTGCCGGGGTCCGCGCCGCGACGATCAATTCCGGCAACGTCACCGAATGGGACGAGATCCACGCCGCCATCGCCGACGGGACCGTGGATGTGCTGCTGGTCAGCCCGGAGCGGCTGAACAATCCCGACTTCCGCGACCAGGTGCTGCCCTCGCTCGCCGCGGACGCGGGCCTTGTCGTGGTCGACGAGGCGCACTGCGTCTCCGACTGGGGCCACGACTTCCGCCCCGACTACCGACGGATCCGCACGCTGATCGGCGAGCTGGGCGAGGGCATTCCCGTGCTGGCCACCACCGCGACCGCGAACGACCGGGTGGTGGCCGACGTGTCAGCACAACTCGGGGTCGGCGGCTCCGAGACCCTTGTGCTGCGCGGCGGCCTCGAGCGGGAGTCGCTGCGGCTGTCGGTGGTGCACATCGACGAGGCCAGCAAGCGCGCCGCCTGGCTCGGCCAGCAGCTGGACCGGCTGCCCGGGTCCGGCATCATCTACACCCTCACCGTGTCCGCCGCCCGCGACCTGGCCGGGCTGCTCTCCGAGCAGGGCCACGAGGTGGCCGCCTACACCGGCCAGACCGACCCGGCCGAACGCGAGAGCCTCGAGGCCGACCTGCTCGAGAACCGGGTCAAGGCCCTGGTCGCGACGTCGGCGCTCGGCATGGGATTCGACAAGCCCGACCTCGGGTTCGTCGTCCACCTCGGCGCCCCGTCCTCCCCCATCTCCTACTACCAGCAGGTCGGCCGCGCCGGCCGCTCCACCGACCGAGCCGAGGTGGTCCTGCTGCCCGGGTTCGAGGACCGGCAGATCTGGAGCTACTTCGCCAGCATCGCATTCCCGCGCGAGCACCTGGTGCGCAGGGTCATCGAGGTGCTCGACGCCGAACGACCGCAGTCCACCCAGGCCCTCGAGCCGCTGGTCGAGCTCAGCAGGAACCGGCTCGAGATGGTGCTCAAGGTCCTGGACGTGGACGGCGCCGTCAAGCGGGTCCGCGGCGGCTGGATCAGCACCGGGCAGCCGTGGGAGTACGACGCGGAGCGATACGGCAGGCTCGAGCAGGCCCGCGAGTCCGAGCAGCAGGCGATGATCGAGTACCAGCGAACCCCCATGTGCCGCATGGAGTTCCTGCGGCGACAGCTGGACGACCCCGGCCTGTCCGCCGACCCCCAGCCGTGTGGTCGCTGCGACAACTGCGCGGGCTCCGCCCACTCCGCGGAGGTGGATGAGGAGGCCATCGCGCGAGCGCGGGCGAGGCTGGACCGGCCCGGCGTCGACCTGGCCCCGCGCAAGCAGTGGCCGACCGGCCTCGCCAAGCTGGGCGTGCCGTTGTCCGGCAAGATCACCGACGGACCCGAGACGGGCCGGGTGCTCGGCCGCCTGTCCGACCTCGGCTGGGGCCAGCGCCTGCGCGCGCTGTTCGACGAGCCCGACGGCCCGGTGCCGGACGCGATCGTCGACGCCTGCGTCAAGGTGTTGGCCGCCTGGGATTGGCAGCAGCGACCGACGGCGGTGATGGCCCTCGAATCGGCGACCCGCCCTCAGTTGATCGGCTCGCTCGCCGACCGGCTCGCGCAGGTCGGCAGGCTCCGCAACCTGGGCACCCTCACCAGGAACCCCGAGCGCCCGCCGGTGTCCGCGGCCAATTCCGCCTACCGCGTTGCGGGGCTGACGGGGGCCTGGCTGGCGCCGGATCTGGGTGGCGCCGACGGGCCGATCCTGCTGCTCGACGACCTCGCCGACACCGGCTGGACGCTCACGATGGCGGCCCGCGAACTCCGCATGGCCGGCGCTCCGGCCGTCCTGCCGTTTGCCCTGGCGAGCGTCAGCTGACATCCCCCATGTGACCAGGCTCACACAGTCGGGCTCACCAGTACGGGAGCGGGGTCAGCGCATGCGGAATCGCCCGGGGTAGCTGTAATCCGTTGCGCCCATTGTTACGTTCGTTCGACAGATGAGCCCCGTTACAGAGAGTGCGACCCCGACCACCGCTCCCGGAGCGGTGACGACAAGGCAGCCCGATATCGATGACGCCGTGCGGATGTGGGAGATTGCCCGCGATTCGCAGGTGCTCGATCTGAACTCAAGCTATGCATACCTGTTGTGGTGCAGGGATTTCCGTGACACATCCGTGGTCGCGGAACAGGACGGCCGCGTCGGCGGTTTCGTCACCGGTTTCGTCCGACCGGAAGATCCCCGGACGGTCTTCGTCTGGCAGGTGGCGGTCGACGAATCGCTGCGCGGCCGCGGAGTGGCCGCGGCGATGCTGAACGCCCTGCTCGATCACCTCGCCCTCCAGGGCGTGACCAGACTCGAGACCACGATCAGTCCGGGCAACGAGGCGTCCCGAGCCCTGTTCTCATCGGTGGCTCGGATGCGATACGCCGACCTCACCAAGCGAGAACTGTTCACCAACAAGCATTTTCCCGATCAGCACGAATCCGAAGAGCTCTACATCATCGGCGATGACACCACCGGAGGAGAGCGATGACCACCCTGGAAGACAACAGCATCTTTGCCACCCTCGAGTCCGAGGTCCGCAGCTACAGCCGGAGCTGGCCGACCGTGTTCAGCTCCGCGTCCGGCTCCTGGATGCGCGCCGAGGACGGCCGCGACTACCTGGACTTCTTCGCGGGTGCGGGCGCGCTGAACTACGGCCACAACAACCCCGTACTCAAGCAGGCGCTCGTCGACTACATCGTCGGCGACGGCATCACCCACAGCCTCGACATGTCCACCGTGGCGAAGCGGCAGTTCCTCGAGAGCTTCCAGCGGCACATCCTCGAACCGCGCGGGCTCGACTACAAGGTCCAGTTCCCCGGGCCGACCGGCGCGAACACCGTCGAGGCGGCGCTCAAGCTGGCCAGGAAGGTCACCGGCCGAGAGTCGATCATCAACTTCACCAACGCCTTTCACGGCATGACCCTTGGCGCACTGTCGGTCACCGGCAACTCGATGAAGCGCGCGGGTGCGGGGGTTCCGCTGGTACACGCCACGCCGATGCCCTTCGACAACTACTTCGACGGCGCCACCGAGGATTTCCACTGGTTCGAGCGCGTGCTGGACGATTCCGGCAGTGGACTGAACCGTCCTGCCGCGGTCATCGTGGAGACCGTGCAGGGTGAGGGCGGGGTGAACGTCGCGCGACCGGAGTGGCTGCGTGCGCTCGCCGAACTCTGCCGGAGCCGGGACATCCTGCTCATCGTGGACGACGTCCAGATGGGCTGCGGGCGAACCGGGCCGTTCTTCTCCTTCGAGATCGCGGGGATCACGCCGGACATCGTCACGCTGTCGAAGTCGATCGGCGGCTACGGCCTGCCGATGGCCCTGACCCTGATGCGGCCCGAACTCGACGTATGGGCGCCCGGCGAGCACAACGGCACCTTCCGCGGGAACAACCCCGCATTCGTGACGGCGACGGCCGCGATCGAGCAGTACTGGACCGACGACACGCTGGAGCGCTCCACCGCCGCCAAGGGCAAGCGCATCGCGCAGATCTTCGCCAACCTGTCGGACCAGTTCGACGGGGTGAGCACCCGCGGCCGCGGCATGGTCCAGGGCCTGGTGTTCGACGATCCGGGCAGGGCGGTCAAGGTGTGCGGGCTCGCGTTCGACGAGGGCCTGCTGGCCGAGACCTCCGGCCCCTCCGACGAGGTGGTCAAGCTCCTGCCGCCGCTGACGATCACCGATGCCGAACTCGACCACGGCCTGAGCATTCTCGCCGAGGCCACCGCCAAGGTCTGTGCCTGAGGAGGGACCGAAGATGATCGTCCGCACCACCGAAGAGATCACCGGCACCGAGCGCGACATCACCAGCGCCGATGGGAACTGGCGCAGCAAACGCATCGTGCTCGGCGCGGATCGCGTCGGATTCTCGTTCCACGAGACCACGATTCGGGCCGGATCCGTCAACGAGTTCCACTACGCCAATCACGTCGAGGCGGTCTGGCTGATCGAGGGCGACGGCATCCTCACTGACCTGGACAACGGCGTCGTCCACCAGCTCGGCCCCGGCTCGATGTACCTGCTCGACGGCCACGAGCGACACCGGGTCGAGCCGGTCACCGAGATGCGCATGCTGTGCGTGTTCAACCCCCCGGTCACCGGTCGCGAGGTCCATGACGAGAACGGCGTCTATCCGCTGATCGAGATCCCCGGCTAGCCGCAGGCGCTCCGCGCCCGTGCGCGGTTGACGAGTGCAGGGACACGTCAACCGCGCACGGGCGGCTCAGCCGGGCGTGATCGAGCGCTCGGCCAGGAGCCAGCAGTCGTTGACCTTCCGGAAAACATCGCGGTAGGTCCCCATGCTCGAGAGTCTCGGCGCGGTGGTGGTGTCGACGAAGAACTGCCAGACCGACTGCACGCGGGCGGAATCCTCGGAATCGAACGCTATGGACACACAGCTGGTCACGTGCCGTGTCGCGGTGCCGGGACCGGCGATCCCGTCGGCCCGTCGACCGCCGGCACTCGCCGCGATCGCGTGCCTGCCCTCGACGATCTGGGGTGCAATCGCGACGCTCGGGCCTGCGCTCTTCATCTCCCAGACCGCGTCGTCCGTGAAAAGCTGGATGTACTCGTCGATCGATCCCTCGTCGGCCAGATGAGCAATCCGCGCAACCAGCGAACGGATCACCTCGGACGGGCACTCAGTTGCCATCGATCACTCCTCGCTCGAAGAAACTCGGTTCCGGTGGGCAGGGTGTCAGGCTCACACGCCGTATCCCCCATCGACATCGAGTTTTTGCCCGCTGATGAAGTCGGCGCGATCGGACGCAAGGAAACAGACTGCCTCAGCGATGTCGTCGGCATCTCCGAATGTCCCCAAGGGTATGCGCCCCCTCGCGACGTCCAAAGCGTGATCGTCCAGCTCGCCGTTCCCGATGAGCCTCGCGGCCATCCCGTCAGTGGTCATTCCGGGCCCGACGCAGTTCGCTCGGACGCCGTATCGTCCTTCCTCGGCCGCGATTCCCCGGACGAGTGCCTCGACGGCGCCCTTGGGTCCGACCGACATCCCGTCCCGAACCGGATAACGTGCGGTCCCCGCGCTGGTGATTGCGACGACACTCCCCCTGGTTTCCCGCAGATGCGGCAGTGCGGCGTGAGTCGCGTTGAAGAAACCGGCGACGTCGTCGACCACCTGGCGCTTGAAGTCGACCGGATCGACCTTGCTCAGGTGCCGCATCGGCACGTGCGGGCCCGCCGCGTAGACGAGAGTGTGTATTCCACCGAACTCCGCCGCTGCCTGCGCCACGACCTCGGAAGCCGAGGCGGCGTCGGACAGGTCGAGCTGCCAGGTCTTCGCCCCCCGACCGTGCGTACGCGCGGCGGCGAGGACCTCGTCGAGCGCACTGTGCGAACGGAAGTAGGTCAGCGCGACGTCGCTACCGCGCTCGATGAACATCCGAGCAGTCGCCTTCCCCAGTCCGCCACTGGCACCGAGCACCAGCGCGGCTCCAGAACGATGGCTGAAATCTTCCACGTAGTCCCTCCTCGGGGAGTTGTCGAACGATGCACTGGGACGCCCCACTGTGCTGATGCGCGTCCCGACGTGGCCTGAGTAGTTGGTACCCCACCACAGACGGACAAGCAAGCATTTGGTTGGTATCGACGTCGACGGCTACCCGACCGAGGACGTCACGCTGCGGTTTCGTGCCTCGCGGGCCTCGGGGAAGGTTCCGCCCAGCGGGAACTCAGCGGTCGACCTGACCAAACCACCTGCCGCCCAATACATGCCACTATTGGCGAACACCATGACGAAACCAGGCCCCGAGGAGACCGACATGACGCCCGTGCCCATCGCCCTCGGCCCCCACGCCGACCCCCTGCTGATGGAGGCCATCGCCTCGGGCGGAGGCGAATGGGCGCCGATGGTCGACGCGCAGGCACTGGTCTGGGCGGCGGACCCCGACCGGTTCCCCGACGAGCTGCCGGAGTCGGTCCGGTGGGTGCAGCTGTACTCCGCCGGGGTCGAGGACTGGTTCGCGGCCGGGATCATCGCCCGCCACCCACGGGTCGTGTTCACCTCGGCCGCCGGCGCGTTCTCCGCGACCGTCGCCGAGCACGCCTTCGCGCTGCTGCTGGCCGGGGTCCGGGCACTGCCCGAGCAACTCGCCGCCACCAGCTGGCGGCAGCAGGAGTTCTTCGGCAAGGTCGGAACGCTGCGCGGGAGCACGGTGGCGATCGTCGGCGCGGGAGGCATCGGGCGCGCGCTGATCCCGATGCTCAGCTCGGTCGGCGCGAGGGTGCTCGCGGTCACCCGCTCGGGGCGGGCGGTTCCCGGCGCCGCCGAGACCCTGCCAGCCGACCGCACCGACGAGGTCTGGGACCGCACCGATCACGTCGTGGTCGCGGCGCCCGCGACGGCCAGGACACGGCACCTCGTCGGCGCCGAGCAACTGGCCCGGCTGGGCGCCCACTCGTGGGTGATCAATGTGGCACGGGGCTCCCTCGTCGACACCGACGCCCTCGTGAAGGCGCTCCGGGACAAGGCGATCGGCGGCGCCGGGCTCGATGTCACCGACCCCGAGCCACTGCCGGACGGGCATCCGCTGTGGACCCTGCCGAACGCGATCATCACCCCGCACTGCTCGAACCCGCCGTCGGTCCGGCCGCCCGCCTTCGCCGACCACGTCGCGATGAACGTACGACGCTTCGTGGCCGGCGAGGAGCTGCTGGCACGGATCGACCCGGTCGCGGGTTACTGAGCCCCTGACTCCTCGTCCGGGGTGAGGGCGGGCTTCGCGGGCGACACCCGGATCACGCCCGCATCCAGGTCGAGGTCGAGGCGCGGCTGATACGTCTGCCCGCCGCCGTCCTGACTGTCGTCGTTCTCCAGCTTCTTCCCCGGGAACATCTCACCGATAACACCCATGCGATCGACCGTACTCGCGACGCTCCGGGTCCGCCCGGATCCCCATGGTCATTCCGCCGGGTAGAACAGCTCACGGGCGCGCCGGGCCACCTCCTCGGCTGGCACGTCCTCGATCTTCGTGCAGACCGCCCACCGATGCCCGAACGGATCGAGGAAGACCCCGTGCCGGTCGCCGGAGAACGTGTCCGCGACGGCGCTGACGAGGGTGGCGCCCGCGCGAACCGCCCGGTCCACGAACGCGTCGGTGTCGTCGACGTACACCACCACCGAGCTGTGCACCCAGCCCTGCTCGGGCGCCTTGAGTCCGTAATCGGGCATGTCATCGGACAGCTGCAGCATCGAGTCGCCGATCCGCAGCTCGGCGTGCATCAGGCCGCCGTCGGGGGCGTTCATCGCGTCCACGACCTCGGCACCGAGGCCGCGACGGTAGAAGTCCAGCGCCGCCTGGCCGTCCTTGACGGCGAGATAGGGCGTGAGGGTCCGGTATCCGGCGGGGATTGGGTTCACTGTGCTCATGCCGACCAGTGTCGAGCGAGGCACCCGATGCGGGATTGAACATTCACGACACGGTTAGCCTGGAAGCCATGTCCGCTCCCCCACTCGAGACCCCGGCAGGCGAGGACAGTGCGCGCCTGGCCGACCTGGTGGGCGGCCGCCGGGTGGTCGCTCTGACCGGCGCGGGGATGTCCACCGACTCGGGCATCCCGGACTACCGGGGTCCCGACTCCCCTCCGCGCACCCCGATGACCTTCCAGCAGTTCATGGGCGACGCCGCGTTCCGCAGGCACTACTGGGCCCGCAATCACCTCGGCTGGCGACACATGGACGCCTCGCGCCCCAATGCCGGCCACCGCGCGCTCGCCGGACTGGAACGGGCGGGCGTGGTCTGCGGCGTGCTGACCCAGAACGTGGACCTGCTGCACACCAAGGCGGGCAGCAGGAGGGTCATCGACCTGCACGGCAGCTACGCACAGGTGCGGTGCATGGGGTGCGAAGCCCTGATCTCGCGGTTCACCCTCGCGCAGCGGCTCGATGCCGCGAATCCTGGGTTCGCCGAATCCGTCTCCGCGGCAACGGGAGTCGAGATCGCGCCCGATGCCGACGCGGTGATCGAGGAGACCGCACACTTCGTGATGGTCAACTGCGAGCACTGCGGCGGGATCCTGAAACCGGACATCGTCTACTTCGGCGAGAGCGTGCCCAAACCCCGGGTCGAGGCGGCGTTCGCGATGGTCGCCGAGTGCGAGCTACTGCTGGTGCTCGGGTCCTCGCTGACCGTCATGTCCGGCCTGCGCTTCGTCCGCCGCGCCGCCAAGGACGGCACCCCGGTTGTCATCGTCAACCGGGGTCCGACCAGGGGCGACGAGTTCGCGACACTCAAACTGGATGCCGGCTGCTCGGAGGTCCTGACCGCCCTCGACGATCAGAAGGTCTCGGGGTTCCAGACGTAGATCTTGTTCGTCAGCGGCCCCAGCCACGGGGTGTCCAGCCAATGCTTGTTCCCCCACGGGTCGACCTGATACCCGCCGGTCATCCCGTGCCAGGAGGTGCAGTACACCTCGCCCGCACCGAACGGGCTGAGCACGATCTTGTCGCTCGCACCGTCACGGATCCAGGCCTGCGGGTCCCACGGCGCCCGGAACGACTCGCACCGCGAGTACTCCCCTGGACCGCCCACCGCTGCCGCCGTCGGCGCAAGCACCGTCCCCAACCCGATCGCCACGATCCCCGCCGCCGCCACCATCAAGCCCCTCATGCGATTTCGCCTCCCCATCTGAATACCGGACAGTCTGTTTGTCCGTTTCGAGGGGGCAGGCGTTACAGCCGCACGAGATCGTCGGCGTGCACAACGGGCCGCTGAAGCTCGGACGGCAGCTCGACCGTTGACCGGCCCAGCATCTCGCCGAGCTCGGTCGAGTCGTACGCCACCACACCGCGCGCGACCGGCGAACCGTCGGGACCGAACAGCGACACCACGTCCCCGCCGTAGAACCGGCCGTCGACACCGGTGATCCCGGCGGGCAGCAACGACCGCCGCCGGTCGACCACCGCCCGCACCGCACCCGCATCGAGATGCAGCCCGCCCCTGGTGTCGGCAGCATGCCGCACCCAGAACTTGCGCGCCGACATCCGGGTCGGCCGAGCCGCGAAGGCCGTGCCGACGCCTGCGCCGGTCAGGGCATCGGCGGCCTCGGTGGCCGCGGCGAGCAGCACCGGCACACCGGAGTCGGCCGCGAGCCGGGCCGCGGACAGCTTGGAGGCCATCCCGCCGGTGCCGAGCGCTCCCCCGGAGCCGGCGACAACGCCGTCGAGATCCTCGGGGCTGGTCACCTCGGGGATCAGCGTGGCGCCACCCTTGCGGGGGTCGCCGTCGTACAGGCCGTCGACGTCGGAGAGCAGGACCAGCGCGTCCGCCCCGACGAGGTGCGCGACCATCGCGGCCAGCCGGTCGTTGTCCCCGAAGCGCAGTTCGGTGGTGGCGACGGTGTCGTTCTCGTTGACGATCGCGACTGCACCGAGGGCACGGAGCCGGTCGAGGGTGCTCTGCGCGTTGCGGTGCTGGGTGCGCCGGGCGATGTCGTCGGCGGTGAGCAGCACCTGCCCGACGGTCCGCCCGTACCGCGCGAACGAGGTGCCCCAGGCATGCGCGAGCGCCAGCTGCCCGACACTGGCCGCCGCCTGCTTGGTGGCGAGATCCCGTGGCCGCTTGGTCAGCCCGAGCGGGGCGATGCCGGCCCCGACCGCGCCGGAGGACACCACCACGACGTCGGAGCCGGCGCGCATCCTGGCCTCGATCGCGTCGGCGAGGGCGTTCAGCGCCCGCAGGTCGATGCCGGACTCCATGCTGGTGAGCGCGGAGGACCCGATCTTCACGACCACGCTGCGCGCGGTCGCGATGGTGGCGCGGGTCTCCGAGAGCGAACGGACCGCGTCGTCCATCACTGTTCTTCGGGATCCAGGCCTTCGAGGCCACGCCGGATCCGGTGCGCGTGCTTACGTTCGGCTGCGCCGATGCGGTCCACCTGATCGAGTCGCGGATCCGTGCCGCGGCCGGTGCGGGTCAAGTCGATGCCCGCCGGGGTCTGCGGCTCCCACTCGAAGCTGACATCGCCGATGGTGACGTAGCAACCGGGCTCGGCGCCCTGCTTGACCAACGCGTCCTCGACACCGAGCCGGGCGAGCCGGTCCGCGAGGTAGCCGACGGCTTCGTCATTGTCGAACGCGGTCTGACGGATCCACCGCTCCGGCCGGGTACCGCGGACGATGAAGCCACCGGGGGTCTCCGGGTCGGCGATGACGCTGAAGCCGGTCTCGTCCTTGGCAACCGGGCGGATGATCTGACGCTTCGGCTCGGCCTTCGGGTGCGCGAGACGGTACTCCTCGACCATCTTTGCCAGAGCAAAGGTCAACGGGCGCAGCCCTTCCCGACTGACCGCCGAGATCGTGAACACGGGCCAGCCACGCTCCTCGAACTCGGGGGTGATCATCTCCGCGAGCTCCGCCGCGTCGGGGACGTCGGCCTTGTTCAGGATGACGATCCGGGGACGGTCGGCGAGGTCGCCGAGGCTCGCGTCGCCCGACAGCGCGGGCTTGTACGCGGCGAGTTCGGCCTCGAGCGCGTCGACGTCGGAGACCGGGTCACGGCCCGGCTCGAGGGTGGCGCAGTCGACGACGTGCGCGAGCACGGCGGTGCGCTCGATGTGCCGCAGGAAGTCCAGGCCGAGGCCTCGGCCCTCGCTGGCGCCCGGGATCAGTCCCGGCACGTCGGCGACGGTGAACGTGGTGTCGCCGCTCGAGACCACGCCCAGGTTCGGCACCAGCGTGGTGAACGGGTAGTCCGCGATCTTCGGCTTGGCGGCCGAGAGCACCGAGACCAGCGACGACTTGCCCGCGGACGGGAAGCCGACGAGTCCGACATCGGCGACCGACTTGAGCTCGAGGACGAGGTCGCGCTCGACGCCCTCCTCCCCGAGCAGGGCGAAGCCGGGCGCCTTGCGGGCCTTCGAGGACAGCGCCGCATTGCCGAGGCCGCCGCGGCCGCCGGGGGCCGCGTCGAAGCGGGACCCGGTGCCGATCAGGTCGGCGAGGACGTTGCCGTCGGAGTCGAGGACCACGGTGCCGTCCGGCACGCGCAGGACCAGATCCGAGCCGTTCGCGCCCTCGCGGTTGCCGCCTGCGCCCTGCTTGCCGTTGCCCGCCTTGGCATGCGGGTGGAAGTGGAAGTCCAGCAGGGTGTGCACGTTCTCGTCGACGACGAGCACCACGTCACCGCCACGCCCGCCGTTGCCGCCGTCCGGTCCGCCGAGCGGCTTGAACTTCTCGCGGTGAACGGAGGCGCAACCATTGCCGCCTTTTCCGGCGCTGACGTGCAGCACCACGCGGTCAATGAATCGGGACATGACTGCCGGATCCTTCCTCAGTCTGGAAAAAAGCAATAGGGGCGGGCCGGGTATGAGACCCTGGCCCGCCCCTATTGGGGAGCTTAGAACGCGTCACGCCTCGACCGAGAAACGATCGGGCGAAAGTCGCGGCAGAATCAGGCCTCTGCCGCGGCCGGGACGATGTTGACGGTCTTGCGTCCACGCTTGGTGCCGAACTCGACCGCACCTGCGGCGAGCGCGAACAGGGTGTCGTCGCCGCCACGGCCGACGTTCACGCCGGGGTGGAAGTGGGTTCCGCGCTGACGCACCAGGATCTCGCCTGCGCTGACGGACTGGCCGCCGAAGCGCTTCACGCCGAGTCGCTGGGCGTTCGAATCGCGACCGTTACGGGAGCTGGATGCACCCTTCTTATGTGCCATGTTGTTGACCCTCCTCGGGTGAAATCAGCTGAAGAAGCGCTAGTTACTTGATGCCGGTGACCTTGAGGACCGTCAGCTTCTGCCGGTGGCCCTGACGCTTGTGGTAGCCGGTCTTGTTCTTGAACTTGTGGATGCGGATCTTCGGACCCTTGGTGTGCTCGACGACCTCGCCGGTGACCGTGATCTTGGCCAGCTTGGCGGCGTCGGTGGTCAGCTCGGAACCGTCGACGACGAGAACCGGGGCCAGCGAGACAGCAGTGCCGGGCTCACCCTCGATCTTCTCGACCTTGACGAGGTCGCCGACAGCGACCTTGTACTGCTTTCCGCCGGTCTTGACGATCGCGTACGTTGCCATCGGAGGGCTACCCCTTGCTTCTTCGAACGTGCTCGCGCGGCTTGAGCCGCGCGACTGGTCTGGTGTGCTTGCTACCTCGGGCAGGCCCGCCGCCGCCCTCGCGGGCGCAGCAGAGCCATATCGCCGGGTAGCGACCGGTCAAGGTTACGGGATGGAGAACCGCAGGGTCAAACTGGCGATCTCCGACTCCCCTCGACCGGCCGTCGGTCAGGCGTCGACGTCCGCCGGCGGTCCCGCGGGCCTGGCCGCGGCCCGACGACGAGGCCGACGAGCGGGCGCGGCGGGTGCGCCGTCCCCCTTGACGGGTTCCGTCGCCACGGCGGTCTCCTCGGCCTTCGCCGGCTCGACCACCACTGGCTCGACAACCTTGGTCTCGACGACCTCGGGTTCGACGACCGCCTTCTCGACGACCTTGGGCTCGGCCGGTTCGGGCGCTGCCTCGATCACGACCACGGCGGCCTCAGCGGCCTCCTGGGTCTCCGCCGCGGGGGCGGCTGTGGCCCGGGACGCACGCCGCGAACGACGCCTGCCCTTCGTGGGGGCCTCGGCTGGGGCCTCAGCGGGCTCCGGCGCGGCCTGCGCCTCCGGTTCCGCCCCGACATCGACGGCAACCTCGACAACCGGTTCGACGGCGACCTCGGCCACCGTCGGCTCCGGCGTGGCGGCAGTGGCCTCGGCAGGCTCCGGCTGGTGCTCGGCGGATTCGTCGTCGTGGTGATGCGCGGCCATCGCGAGCGCCACCGGGTGGGCGCGCTTGACCGTCGCGTCGACCTCGGCAGCGGGCGCCTGTCCGTTCTTGGGTGCGGCGGTCTCCGCGGCGCCGGACTTGTCGCGTCCCCGCTTCTTGCGGCCGCCGGACTCGCCCTTCGGCGCGCCCGAACGTCCGGCGTCCTCGGAGGTGCGCACCTCGACCGGCTCCGCATGCACGATGATGCCGCGGCCGTGGCAGTGCTCACAGTTGGTGGAGAACGCCTCGACCAGTCCGGTGCCCAGCTTCTTTCGGGTCATCTGGACCAGGCCGAGCGAGGTCACCTCGGACACCTGGTGGCGGGTCCGGTCGCGGCCGAGCGCCTCGGTCAGTCGACGCAGGACCAGGTCCCGGTTCGACTCGAGCACCATGTCGATGAAGTCGACCACGATCATGCCGCCGATGTCGCGCAGCCGCATCTGACGCACGATCTCCTCGGCCGCCTCCAGGTTGTTCCTGGTGACGGTCTCCTCGAGGTTGCCGCCCGCGCCGGTGAACTTGCCGGTGTTGACGTCGACGACGGTCATCGCCTCGGTGCGGTCGATCACCAGGGTGCCGCCCGAGGGCAGCCACACCTTGCGGTCGAGCGCCTTGGCCAGCTGCTCGTCGATCCGCTTCGCCTCGAACACGTCGGGGCCGCCGTTGCCCTCGTACTTCTCGACCCGCGGCAGCAGGTCGGGCGCGACGGTCTTGATGTAGTTCTCGACCGTCGACCAGGACTTCTCGCCCTCGATGACGATCTTGGCGAAGTCCTCGTTGAAGAGGTCACGGACGACCTTGACCAGCAGGTCCGGCTCCTCGTACAGGGCCTTCGGATTGCCCGACTTGCCCTTGTCCGCGGCCGCGGCCTGCTTCTCGATGTCGTCCCACTGGGTCTGCAGACGCTTGACGTCGCGGGCCAGCTCTTCCTCGCTCACGCCCTCCGACGCGGTGCGGATGATGACACCCGCCTCCGGCGGCACGATCTCGCGCAGGATCTCCTTGAGGCGCTTGCGCTCGGTGTCGGGCAGCTTGCGGCTGATGCCGGTCGAGCTGCCGCCGGGCACGTACACCAGGAATCGCCCGGCCAGGGAGATCTGCGTGGTCAGGCGGGCACCCTTGTGCCCGACCGGATCCTTGCTGACCTGGACCAGGACCTGGTCACCCGGCTTGAGGGCCTGCTCGATCTTGCGGCTGTTGCCGCCGAGGCCTGCGGCCTCCCAGTTGACCTCACCCGCGTACAGCACGCCGTTGCGGCCGCGGCCGATGTCGATGAACGCGGCCTCCATCGAGGGCAGCACGTTCTGGACACGACCGAGGTAGACGTTGCCGACCATCGACGCGGACGCCGAGCTGGTGACGAAGTGCTCGACGAGGATGCCGTCCTCGAGCACCGCGACCTGCGTCAGGCCCTCCGCGTGCGCGCCGGTCTTCTCGCGGACCACCATCACGCGGTCGACGGCCTCGCGGCGCGCCAGGAACTCCGATTCGGTGAGGATCGGCGGGCGGCGACGGCCGGCGTCGCGCCCGTCGCGGCGGCGCTGACGCTTGGCCTCGAGCCGGGTCGAGCCCGAGATGCCCTGGACCTCGTCCTTGACGCGGGCCTTCGTGCGCGGCTCGCGCTCGTGCACCACGGTGGTGACGCCGTCGTCCTCGGTGGCTGCCTCCGCACCATCGCCACTGCCCTTGCGGCGGCGGCGACGACGACGGCGACGGCTCGATCCGTCTCCGGCCTCGCCTGCCTCCTCCGACTCCTCGGACTCGGCCGCCTCGGCCTCGGCCTCCGGCTCGGTGGACTCGGCCTGCTCGGTGACCTCGGCGGTGGCCTCGGCCGCTCCCTCGGACTCGTTCTGCTCCTCGTCGGTGGCCTGCTCGCCCCGGCCGCGACCACGACCGCGACGACCACGACGCCTGCGACGGCTCTGCGACTCGCCGCCGTCCTCGTCGGACTCGACCTCTGCCGCGGTGGCCTCCTCGGTCACCGAGGTGTCGGCCTCCTCGACCGCACGCTCCTCGTGACGCTCCTCGTGCTCGACGACGGTGGTCACCTCGATGGGCGCGTCCTCGCTCGGCGCCGCTGCCACGCGGCGGGCGCGGCGACGCCGGGGTGCGGCCTCCGCGGCGGCCGCGTCGGGCTGCAGGAACAGCGGGGCCTGGAACACGGGGGTGACGTCGGGAACGACGTGCACCTCGGGCTCGGCGATGTTGGTGAACAGCCCCGCGGTCTCCACGCCGGGCGCGGACGCGGCTTCCGGCCTCGCCGTCTCGGACGCGGGAGCCGGTTCGGCCGCTGCGACCTCCGGTTGCGCCTCGGCCTGCGGGTTGAACGCCGCGTGCACCCGCTCGGCGAGGGCGCGGTCAACGCTGGACTGCGCGCTGCGCACCTCGGCACCGAACTCGGCGACCTGGGCGAGCACCTGCTTGCTGGTCAGTCCCAGCAGCTTGGCGAGCGCGTGCACCCGAATCTTGTCCGGGAAGGTCGGCACCGCATTCGCTGCGGCTGAAGTCTGTGAATTTTCGGGCGGCGCTTGATCGGCCACGTAGTCTCCTCGGACCCCCGGGCGCGTCCACCCAGGTCGTCCTGGGTGTGAAGCGGCCACGCGAGGGCGCTGATTGTGTACTCATACCGGTGGGCATGAGATTGTCTGGTCTCGCCCCGCACGTCTCGCAGTGACCCGTTAAATCACTGCCAGCTCGCACGGCGCCTGGCTGGATGGCCGTACTCCCTGGTCCGTGCGCCTGATCATCCAGCGTGCCTGGGATCGCGAGGGATTTCCTGCGCGCCGTGGCAGCGATGATCGGGCATCGAACCGTGGTGTCATCCGATCGGGCCCGTATGGAACACATCGCGGGTCGACCGCCATCAGTATCCCACACCGGTGGGCCCGACCACGCCAACGGCGCACCGGCGCCGATCCAGCGTGGCGTGTTCGGACCTCTTACGGGTGGTCGGGGGTGATGCGGACTAGCCGCGGGCGAGCTCGGGGAACCAGAGCGCGATCTCCCGCTCGGCCGACTCGACGGAGTCGGAGCCGTGGACCAGGTTCTGCTGGCCGTCCAACGCCAGATCTGCGCGGATGGAACCGGGGACGGCCTTCTCGACCGGGTCGGTGCCGCCCGCGAGCTGCCGGAACGCCGCGATCGCGCGCGGGCCCTCGAGCACCGCGGCGACGAGGGGCCCGGACGTGATGAACTCGATCAGCCCCGGGTAGAAGGGCCTGCCCAGGTGCTCGGCGTAATGCTGGCCTGCCAGCGCCTCGTCCGCGGACTTCATCTCGAGGGCCGTGATGGACAGCCCTTTGCGCTCGACACGGGAGAGGATCTCTCCTACGAATCGGCGCGCGACGCCATCGGGCTTGATCAGTACCAGGGTCCGCTCAGTCACGGCGGACAGCTTAAGGGGTCAGTCTCGCTGGCCCGGAAGCAGACCCTGTTCGATCCGCTCGGTGAGGTCCCGCTTGAGATACAGCAGGTAGGCCCACACGGCAGCGAACAGCAGTCCCACCGCACCGATGGCGGGGTGCACCGCGAAGCCGGCGATCAGCGCGGCCTGCAACGCGAAGTTGTACCCCATCGCCCACGGCTTGCCCTGGACACCGCCGCCGAGAACCATCAACACCGCGAGTCCGACCAGGTAGACGCCAGACAGCCAGGTGACGCCACCACCTACCGTCGCCACCACCGGCAGCGCCAGCAGCACCACGATCGCTTCCAGGATCAGGGTGCCTGCGCACACTCCCCTGAAACCCTTCCACGGGTCGCTCACCGGGGGCCGGAAGCGCTGAGCGCCGCCTTCCGCGTCGCCCTCGGGTGTGCTCGATCCCTCAGGTGTACTCACGCCGGGTCCTTTCCGAACAGGGTGCGGGCCATGCCCGCGGTGACCACCGATCCGGTGACCACGACGCCCGCCCCCGATACTGCCTCACCGGGCTCGGCGACCTCCTCGGCCAGTCCGATGGCGGTCTCGAGTGCGTCCGGGAGCGTCTGCGCCACGACCACGCGTTCGTCGCCGAACCGGGCCACCGCCAGGTTGGCGAGTTCCTCGACATCCATGCCGCGCGGCGATCCGTTGTGCGTCACGACGATCTCGTCGAACACCGGTTCCAGCGCGGTCAGGATCCCGGCCACGTCCTTGTCCCCCATCACCGCGACGACGCCGACCAGCTTGCGGAAGTCGAACTCCGCGACGAGCGCGGCGGCCAGCGCCTTCGCCCCGTGCGGGTTGTGCGCGGCGTCCAGGAAGACCGTCGGCGCGCTGCGCACCCGCTCGAGGCGTCCCGGGTTGGTCACCGAGGCGAAGCCCTCACGGATCGCGTCGATGTCGAGCTGGCGGTCCGCGCCGGCCCCGAAGAACGCTTCCACCGCGGCGAGCGCGAGCGAGGCGTTGCGGGCCTGATGCTCGCCGTGCAGCGGCAGGAAGATGTCGCTGTAGACCCCGGACAGGCCCTGCAGTTCCAGTTGCTGTCCGCCGATGGCGATCCGGCGGGCCAGCACCTTGAACTCGGAGCCCTCGCGGGCCACCGCGGCGTCGGCCTCGACGGCCCGGCGCAGCAGGACCTCGGTCACCTCCGGGGTCTGCTCCGCGAGGATCGCGACGGTGTCGCGCGGCACCAGCGACTCGGGCGCCTTCTTGATGATCCCGGCCTTCTCGGCGGCGATCCCGGCGATGTCACTGCCGAGGAACTCGACGTGGTCGAGCCCGATGGGCGTGATCACCGCCACCTGGCCATCGATGACATTCGTTGCGTCCCAACGGCCGCCGAGCCCGGTCTCCACGACCGCGACATCCACCGGCGCCTCAGCGAAGGCCGCGAACGCCATCGCGGTGAGCACCTCGAACTTGCTCATCGCGGGGCCACCAGCCGCCTGGGACTGCGCGTCGATCATCTCGACGTACGGCGCCAGTTCGCGGTAGGTGTCCACGTACAGGCGCGGCGAGATCGGCCTGCCGTCGATGCTGATCCGCTCGGTGGCCAGCTGCAGATGCGGGCTGGTGGTCCGCCCGACCCGACGGTGCAGGCGCGTCATCAGCGCGTCGATCATCCGGGTGACCGAGGTCTTCCCGTTGGTGCCCGCGACGTGGATGGCGGGATAGCTGTGCTGCGGCGAGCCGAGCAGGTCCATCAGGGCCGCGATGCGGGCCGTGGAGGGCTCGATCTTGGTCTCGGGCCAGCGCTTGTCGAGTTCTGCCTCGACGAGCGCGAGCTCGGCCAGATCGACGGGCGAGGGCTGCGATCCCCCGTCCCACTTCTCGGGTGTCTCGGCGTTCACGCCTGACCCTTCAGATCCATGTCCTTGAGTCGGGCGGTGATCCGCTCGACCTCTTCCGCTGCCAGGGTCTGCCTGGCACGGATCTTGTCGACCACGTTGTCCGGTGCCTTGCCGAGGAACGCCTCGTTGGACAGCTTGGCCGCGGTGCCCGCGAGTTCCTTCTCGGCCGCCGCCAGGTCCTTCTCGAGGCGCTTGTGCTCGGCGACCAGGTCAACGGTGCCCGAGGTGTCCAGCTCGACGGTGACGGTGCCGCGGCTGAGCCGCACCTCCAGCGACGCGGTGGCCGCGAAGTCGTCTGCCGGGTCCGTGAGCTTGACCAGGGAGGCGACCGCGGTCTGCTTGCCGTCCAGGTCGGCCTCCGCGATCCCGCCGAGCCTCGCCGCCACCTTCTGACCGGGGTTCAGACCCTGATCGCTGCGGAACCTGCGGATCTCGGTGACGAGTCGCTGGACGTCCGCGATGCGCTGCGCGGCAACGGCATCGGCGCTCGCACCGGTCGCGGTCGGCCACTGGGCGATCACCACCGACTCCCCGCCGGTCAGCACCTTCCAGAGGGTCTCGGTGACGAACGGCATCACCGGGTGCAGCATGCGCAGCAGCGCGTCGAGGACGTTGCCGAGCACGGCCTTGGTGCCCTCGGCCTCGGGGCCCGCGAACTGCACCTTGGCCAGCTCGAGGTACCAGTCGCACACCTCATCCCACGCGAAGTGGTAGAGCGCGTCGCAGGCCTTGCCGAAGTCGTAGCGGTCGAACGCGGCGTCGACCTCCGCCCGGACCTGTTCGAGCCGGTCCAGGATCCAGCGGTCCGCATCGCTGAGCTCGGCGGGCAGCGGCGCGGGCGCAGCGCCGTTCATCAGGGCGAACTTGGTGGCGTTGAACAGCTTCGTGGCGAAGCTGCGCGAGGCCTTCGCGTGATCCTCACCGACGGAGAGGTCGCTGCCGGGGTTGGCGCCGCGGGCCAGCGTGAAGCGCAGCGCATCGGCGCCGAACTCGCGCACCCAGTCCAGCGGGTCGATGCCGTTGCCCTTCGACTTCGACATCTTCCTGCCGAACTCGTCGCGGACCAGGCCGTGCAGGAACACGTCCTTGAACGGCACCTGCGGACCGCTCTTACCCTCGCCCGAGGTGATCGCGTCGTCCTCGGAGACGAAGGTGCCGAACATCATCATCCGGGCCACCCAGAAGAACAGGATGTCGTAGCCGGTGACGAGAACGCTTGTGGGGTAGAACTTCTCGAGTTCCGGGGTCTTCTCCGGCCAACCCATCGTCGAGAACGGCCACAGCCCGGACGAGAACCAGGTGTCCAGGACGTCGGGGTCCTGCTCCCAGCCCTCGGGCGCGGTCTCGTCGGGTCCGACACAGCGGACCTCCCCCTCGGGGCTGTACCAGATCGGGATGCGGTGGCCCCACCACAGCTGACGCGAGATGCACCAGTCGTGCATGTTGTCGACCCAGCCGAACCAGCGCGGCTCCAGGCTGGCGGGGTGAATCGTGGTGTCGCCGTTACGGACCGCGTCGCCCGCCGCCTTGGCGAGCTCCTCGACCTTGACCCACCACTGCAGCGAGAGCCGAGGCTCGATGGACTCACCGCTGCGCTCGGAGTGTCCGACGCTGTGCAGGTAGGGACGCTTCTCGGCGACGACCCGACCCTGCTCGGCCAGTGCCTCACGCACCTTCACGCGGGCCTCGAACCGGTCCATGCCGTCGAACTGCGTTCCAGTGTCGGCGATCTTGCCGGTCTTGTCCATGATCGTGGGCATCGGCAGGTTGTGCCGCAGGCCCATCTCGAAGTCGTTGGGGTCGTGCGCGGGGGTGATCTTGACCGCACCGGTGCCGAACTCCGGGTCGACGTAGTCGTCGGCGATGATCGGGATCTGCCGCCCGGTGATGGGGTGCTCGAGGGTGGTGCCCAGCAGGTGCTGGTAGCGCTCGTCGTCGGGGTGCACCGCGACCGCGGTGTCGCCCAGCATCGTCTCCACGCGGGTGGTGGCCACGATCACGTGCGGCTCGTTGTCGTCGAGCGAGCCGTAGCGGAGCGACACCAGTTCGCCCTCGACGTCCTCGAACTTGACCTCGATGTCGGAGATGGCGGTCTGCAGCACCGGCGACCAGTTGACCAGGCGCTCGGCCCGGTAGATCAGGCCCGCGTCGTACATCCGCTTGAAGATGGTCTGGACGGCGCGCGAGAGGCCCTCGTCCATGGTGAACCGGTCGCGGCTCCAGTCGACGCCGTCGCCGAGTCGGCGCATCTGACCGCCGATGGTGCCGCCGGACTCGCGCTTCCAGTCCCAGACCTTGTCGATGAACAGCTCGCGTCCGAAGTCTTCCTTCGTCTTGCCGTCCGCCGCGAGCTGCTTCTCCACCACGTTCTGGGTGGCGATGCCCGCATGGTCCATGCCGGGCAGCCAGAGCACCTCGTAGCCCTGCATGCGCTTGCGACGCGAGAGCACGTCCATCAGGGTGTGGTCGAGGGCGTGGCCCATGTGCAAGCTGCCGGTCACGTTCGGCGGCGGGAGCACGATCGAGTAGCCGGGCTTGTCGCTGGTCGGGTCCGCCGTGAAGTAGCCGGCGTCCACCCAACCCTCGTACAATTCCTGCTCTACCGCGCTGGGGTCCCAGCTCTTCGGGAGGGCGTCGGCGGGGTTCATGGGGTCCTGCGGCACGGCACTGGTCACCCGGTGATTCTAGAGAACCCGCGGGCTCCCCCGACACCGCCGTCCGGTCAGCGCGGCGCCCGCCACATCGCCCACAGCGTCGGGCCACCGTTCGGGATGACGATCTCGCCCGTCACCTCGAAGCCGAATCGCTCGTAATAGGGGACGTTCGACGCCTTGCTCGACTCCAGATAGGCGGGCGCGTGCTCCGCGTCGCACCGGGCCAATCGGGAGTTCATCAGCGCTTTGCCGTGACCAGCGCCACGCGCCGAGGGGTCGGTACCGATGGTGCTGAGATACCAGTGCGGCTCCTCCGGGTGTGCCTTCTCGACCGTCCCGGCGAACTCCGCCCCCACCATGATCCGGTTGCCGAAAGCGCGGATCAGTCCGGGTAGCGCGCGTAACTGGCTCAGCGCCGACTGCCGCCAGCGTCCCGGCGGGTCCCACATGGTGGCCCCGGCCACGGACCCGTCCGGCGCGAGCGCCACCTCGACGCCGCCGAGCGGGAAGTGGTGGTGTCGGATGAGCGTCTCGAAGAGCCGCGGCAGCCCGGCCCGGCGCGAGCCGATATCCGGCCACATCCATTCCATGACCGGGTCGTCCTCGAAGGCCGCGGCCAGCACGCCCCCGGCAGCGGCGACGTCGGAGCGGGCGGCGGGTCGAACCGTGACGGCGGCCATGCCGTGACGCTACCGCCCCGGAGAGCGACTGTCCGGCCGGTCCGTACGTTGTAGGCATGACGGCGGCATGGATGTTCCTGGCGGTGGCCATCTGCGCGGAGGTACTCGCGACGAGTCTGCTGACCCGGACGGAGGGCTTCCGACGGCCCGGCCCGACCGCGGTCGTCCTCGGCCTGTACGGCGTGGCGCTGTACTGCCTGTCGCTGACCCTGCGCACCCTCGACGTCGGTGTGGCGTACGCCGTCTGGGCAGGTGTCGGCACCGCCGCGATCGCCGCGATCGGGATGCTGGTCCTGCGCGAACCCCGGTCCGCAGGCCGAATACTCGGCATCACCCTGGTGGTGGCCGGCGTGGTCGCGCTCAACCTGGACGGTGTCGGATGAGCGACCGCAGGCGGGCGTGGGCCTTCCTCGCCGCGGCGATCACCTGCGAGATCCTCGCCACGGTGTTCCTCGGCAGCACGGAGGAGTTCAGTCGGCCGTTGCCGACGATCGCCGTTCTGCTCGGCTACGCCACCTCATTCGCCTGCCTGGCCCAGGCGCTGCGGTCGCTGCCGGTGAGCCTGGCGTATGCGCTCTGGTCCGGGATCGGGACCGCAACGGTTGCGATGATCGGCATCGCGTTCCTCGGCGAACAGGCATCGGCGGCGAAGTTCCTCGGGCTCGCGCTGATCATCGCGGGCGTGGTGATCCTGAACATGAAGCAGCCGGCGCCTACCGCCGGACGGGGAGGGTGAGGGCGTGCTGTCCGATCGCGTTGTGGATGTGCATGATCGCCCCGGCGAGCATCTCGTGACGCCAGAGTCCGGCGGTCTTGAACTGGTGGTGCAGGACGCACAGGCACTGCAGGTTGGTGCGGATGGTCCAGCCACCGCGAATCGGGTCACCCCGCCTGAACGGGACGACGTGGTCGATCTGGCAGTCGGCGGCTGCGATCAGGCAGTCGGGATGACGGCAGGTGCCATCGCGCAACCGAATGGCGGCGGCGAGTAGGTCGCTGGGTCGGTAGGTCAAGGCCCCCGGTGGCGGCTGCGTGAATCCGCCGTGACCGTCCGGGAACGCTGCGACGAGCCCTGCGGGGTCGTTCTGAATGGTGCGGCACAGGCCGTCGATGGCATCGGCCGACGAGACGATCCCCGGCTGTGGAAGTTTGCGGGCGGGTAGGGCGATTGCGCCCGCGGGCAGGGGCCGGCTCGCGCGCACCAACAGGCCGGCTTCGGAAATCGGCTCGGTCTCGGCATCCGCGGCAGTGCGCGGATCCGGCGGGCCGGTTGGATCTGGCGGGTCCGGTTCGTACGCTTCGGGTGCCGCCCTGTTGCCGGCTGACGAGTGGCCCGATTCCGCGTTGACCGACTTGGGCGGCATTCCCGGCATCTCGGCGGATTCGGTCACGCAGTCGGCGCTGTCAGTGCGATCGGCGTCGTCGCCGAACTCGTGTTGCAGGCGGTCGAGCGCCTGTGTGGCGCAGTCGATGATGGCCTGCCAGGTGGCGTCCCCTGCGATGGCGCGGGCCTGCCCGGCATCGAGGTACCCGTAGCCCTCGAGGTAGGCGGGGTTGTCGGCGAGACCGAGCAGCGTCTCCAGCCCGCACGAGATTCTCAGATTGACCTGCGCGCCTTCGGGTTCACAGTTGCGAGTGGCCGCGCAATTCCGGTCGCCGCATTCGCAGATCAGGACACTCCCGCCGCGCATCAGCACCATGAACGCGTCCGCACACCGAACATCGAGGGGGCGCGGATCGGCCCGGCACACCGTCTTGGCAACCTTCACGATCAGGCCCGTGGCCGCCGCCAACTGGGTCGCCGTCAACGTCACCGACAGCACACCCATCCCGTGAGGTAGGCGGCGGGAGCGAACCTTGCGCTTGGCCTCGGCCTCGTCGCGGGTACGTTCCGCCCAGGCGGCGTCGTCCTCGATCAGCAACCGGTCGATCTCGATTCCGAGCGGGGTTGGTGCGAGTCGTCGTGCGGCGGAGAGGATGTCGGCGTCGAGGCGCAGCACCGCAGCGGTGGCGGCCTTACGGGTGTGCTCGTCGATCACCCGGATCTTCGCCAGCGACACCTCCCCGGCGGCGAAGGCCTCCCGAATCTCGGGCATCCGTTCGAGGGTGAACCCGAGTCGCATCAGCGACGACACCGATCTGAAGGTGCTCGACAACGCCAGCGCGACCTCCGCGATCGCGGACCGCTCCGCCTGCTCGGTATCGAATCCGGCACCGGGAGCCCGATGGTCGAAGGTGCCACGAGAGTTGGTGTAGTCCATGATCTGCGCGATCAGCCGGGCTGCCGCCGCATTCTCGGCGCGTGAGGTCTCGGCGATCGCGTCGAGCAGGCACCGCTCATGATCGGTCACCATCGAACCAGCCAAGTCCATCACCCCCGAGAGGGGCGAGAACATATGTTCGATTCTACTCGAGAACGGCCCGCGCGCACGGGATTTGCGGAACTCCGGACTATTGGATTCGAATGATGACGCCGACGCCGCGATACCTTGGATACGACGCCCTCGGGAGCCATGACGGCAATCCCGCCATCATCGGGCGGCGGCACGCCGTTCCTGCCGCCGGTCGCCGAAAACGTGCCGCTCGACCTGCTCGAGATCAGGACGTTCGGCTTGCGTGATCTACGAGCGCTACCGGCGCGTTCGCCGTCGCTGGGACTGACACCTCCAACAGCGCCGCCAACAGCGGAGAAATGACGTCAACATCATTGAGCTTTCGACTGGCTCGTAGATGCTGTAGGCATGACGAATCGGTTGGTTGGAATCACGATCGACTGCGCGGACCCCGCACGGCTGGCATCGTTCTGGAGCGCAATGCTCGACATTGCGGAGTCGGACGATCACGGCGACGACCGCGGATGGGCCACCGTGGGATCTCGCCTTGACGGCCAGCCGCGCCTGACCTTCCAACGAGTTCCGGAACCCAAAACCGGTAAGGTCCGCATTCACCTCGACATTCAGGTCGAAGATATCGACGCAGGCCGCCACCGTGTCGAAAGCCTGGGCGGCCGCTGGGCCGGCGTGCGTCACGACTACGACGATGGAACCGTGATGGTGATGCACGATCCAGAGGATCACGAGTTCTGCATCGTCCAGTTCTACAACTGAAATTCCGGGTAACCCCACGGATTGACAACACCAGAGGGAGACGCCCCTTGCCGCCGTGTGCGCGGCGATCAGCCGAACTCGGCGGGACGCTGAATTGCCGCTACGCGATGATTGCAAGATGACCTCACGCGCCACGGACGAGCAGCGACTGCTCGAGATCGTCTTGGCGAATCCCGTGTGCCGCCGGATCGTGGATCAGGCGGACCACCTCGGCGTGGAGGACTGGTACCTCACTGCAGGCGGGGTATTCCAGACGGTCTGGAATCACCTCGACGGCCGCGATCTGCGGGCCGGCATCAAGGACTACGACCTGTTCTATTTCGACGGGTCCGATCTGAGCTACGCCGCCGAGGACAGTGTCATCAAGAGGGCCGAGATCTTGTTCCGCGACATCGACGAAGTTGTCGAGGTCCGCAACGAGGCACGCGTACACCTCTGGTACGAGGAGCATTTCGGCGTTCCGGCCACGCCCTTCACGAACAGCGCGGATGCTATCGACCACTTCGCGTCCACCACGTGCTGCTTCGGCATCACACGAAAGGCCGGCACAGATCCCCAGGTCTACGCCCCTCACGGTTTCGACGATCTCTTCAACATGGTGGTGCGCCCCAACCCGGTGATGGCGCCCCGGGAGGTTTACGAAACGAAGGCCGACCGATGGCAAGCGGAGTGGCCACGGCTGACGGTCCTTCCGTGGCCGGATCGGTGACCCCGTTGCCGCCGGGCTTCAGGGCGGCACCGGAGCCTGCATCGGTCGCTACCTTCGCCGCTTCCGTCTCTGTTGCGCAGGCTTCGGCCGGGTGGCCGGTCGAGCACCTGGTTTGGGCGCAGTGACCACGCGCTGTTCGGCAACCTCTCGCTGTTTCGCGGCTTCTTCCCTGTCGATGCGAGTGAACACGAGGTGCTGCTGGCCATAGGTCCAGATGTTGTTGCTCACCCAGTACAGCAAGATCGCGATCATCAGGAATGGCCCGCCGACCAGGACGCCGAGAGGGAAGACCCACAGCATCAGCTTGTTCATGATCGCCGACTGCGGGTTGGCTGCCGCTTCCGCACTCTGCCGTTTCACCGATGCCCTCGCGTTGAAGTGCGTGGCAAGGCTCGCGAGCACCATCAGAGGGATCGCCACCGCGGCAATCGTGGCCACGGTCGGGACTCCGCCGTACGGAGCAAACGACGCCAACGTGCTCTGCGGACTGGTGACCGCCACGGAGATCGGTGCACCGAACAGGCGAGCACTCAGAAACGACTGCACATCAGCGGCGCTGAAGAAGTAGTTCGGAGTGTTGGCGTTGGCCTCGGGAGTCATGCCGAGGTTGCCCAGTCCGGTCCCGGTTCGATTGAACGAACGCAACACGTGATAGAGCCCGAGGAACACCGGTGCCTGAACCAGTGCAGGCAGGCACCCCATCAGCGGATTGAACCCGTGCTCCTTCTGCAGCTTCTGCATCTCGGTCGCCTGGCGTTGCCGGTCACCGGCGTACTTCTTCTGTAGGGCCTTGATCTGCGGTTGCAACTCCTGCATCTGGCGGGTCGTACGGACCTGTTTGATCGCGGGCTTTATCAGCAAGACACGGAGGGTGAAGACCAGGAACACCACGGCCAGCGCCCAAGCGAATCCATTGTCGGGGCCAAGAACCGAGCCGAACGCCTTGTGCCAGAACCACAAGATCGCGGATACGGGGTAGTAGATGAAGTCGAGCATTCGAGTACCTCTTTGCTGCACGACGCAGCGTCACACGGCATCGTGCGAGTGGGAGTTGACGCCCTGATCCTCTGCGGATCACTCAGGCGTGGAAGGACGGTCGACCGAGGCGCTCGCGCAGCGTCAGTGCAGCGCGGCGGCCAGGACCTGTCCGGGTGCTCGAGGTCGGCGGGGCCGGCCGGGGGTGTCCGGGGCGCTCTGACGACGGAACGCGCCCCGCAGGCGCTGCTCGTCCCGTGATGGGCCCGTGGTCGGCTCGGTCAGCGAGCGCAGTTGGGACAGCGAGCCTTGTCCGGCCACTGCGAGCAGAAGAACGATCGCAATCGCGGCGCCGACAACCGCGGTCGGCCCGTCCATCGCTGTTGTCGTGGCAACTACCAACGTCAGCACGGCCACCCACGTGAGCTGAACAAGATTCAGCCTCCGCGTGAGTAGTGACCACATCCATGCCATGCGACAAAGCGTACCGAGTGAACCCCGCGCATACAGCTTGTCGCATCCCGAGAGCCACACGCCGATCGGTACTAACCTTCCCCCTATGCGCGCAGTCGTGATCACCAAGCATGGGGACGCCGACGTCCTCCAGGTCCAGGAACGCCCCTCGCCGACGCTCCGCCCCGGCGCGGTCCGCATCGACGTCCGGGCCGCGGGCGTCAATTTCGCCGACGTAATGGCCCGGCTCGGCCTGTACGCCGACGCCCCGCCGCTGCCGAGCATCGTCGGCTACGAGGTCGCGGGCACGATCGGCGAGGTCGCCTCGGACGTGGTCGGCCTTGCCGTCGGCGACCGGGTGGTCGCGGGCACGAGGTTCGGCGGCTACGCGGAGGAGGTGGTTGCCGATGCCCGAGACGTCATCGCGCTGCCGGATTCGCTGACCTTCGAGCAGGGCGCCGCCATCCCCGTCAACTATGCGACAGCGTGGGCCGGCCTGGTCGGCTACTCGAACCTCCTTGAGGGAGAGCGTGTCCTGATCCAGGCGGCGGCCGGTGGCGTCGGGATCGCGGCGACGCAGATCGCCAAACACCGCGGCGCCGAGGTCTACGGCACCGCCTCACCGGGCAAGCACGATGCCATCCGCGGCTTCGGTGTGGACGTGGCGCTGGACTACCGGAAGCCCGGATGGGACAGCGGACTCCCGCCGATGGACGTGATCATGGATGCGATCGGCGGCGAATCGCTGCGACGAAGCTACGGCCTCTTGCGTCCCGGCGGCAGGCTCGTCGCCTTCGGGGCCAGCTCGGTTGTCGCGGGCGACAAGCGAAACCTGCTGCGGGCCGCGCCGCAGGCCCTGCGCATGATGCGGGGCTTCAACCTCATCGACCAGATGAGCGAGTCCAAGGCGGTGATCGGACTCAACATGCTGCGGCTGTGGGACGACCGCGGCACCCTCGAGCCCTGGATCACCCCGTTGCGCGAGCTGATCGAGAACGGCGTCGTGGCGCCGGTGGTGTCCGACGCGGTCCCGTTCGCCAACGCGCCAGAGGCCCATCGAATCCTGACCGAACGTCGCAACGTCGGAAAGGTCGTGCTGGTCCCCTAGCGCGTCGGGCGAACCCTCGTCAGGACTACTTGGTGAGCAGCGGAGCGATCCGCGGCGGGATGTTCTCCAGCGCGTACGGCAGCGACAGGACGGTGCTCCAGGTCATCGCCTCGGCGGCCTCGTCCTCGAGGATGATCGTGCGGCCCTCCTTGACGACGTTCAGCTCCTGGTAGACCGGCGTCTTGTCGAGCTCGGCCCGCAGCTTGTCGCCGTAGCCGCCACCCGCGTACCAGACCAGCAGGTCGGCGTCCGCGAGCGAGAGCTGCTCCGTGCTGATCGGGGCGAAGTTCGTCGTCGTGATCTGCTGCGTGACAGGCGGATTGACGAAGCCGAGCTCGGTGAAGAAGCGGACCTTCGGGTCCTCAGGGCCGTAGACCCCGAACTGGCCCGGACCCTTGAGCGCGCCAACGATCACCGTCTTGCCCGCGAAGGCGGGGTTGGCGGCCGCGACATCGGTGAACTGCTTCTCGACGGAGGCCACCAGCTCCTTCGCCTTGTCCTGCTTGCCGAGCGCCTCGCCGATGATCCGGGTCTGGTCCTGCCACGGCACGCCGTAGTCGGCGAACTCCTTGGGCTGCGCGACGGTCGGCGCGAGCGCGCTGAGCTTGTTGTACTGGTCCTTGGTCAGGCCCGAGTAGGTGCCGACGATCAGATCCGGACCGGTGGCGGCCACCTTCTCGACGTCGATCCCGGTGTTCGCGCTGCCGATGATCGCGGGGGTCGCCCCGGCGAGCAGTCCCTGCGCCCATGGCCACACGGCATTCGGGTAGTTGCCGTACCAGTCGAAAACGCCGACCGGGGTGGAGCCGAGCGCAAGGAGCGCGTCCTGGTCGTTGTATCCGACGCTGACAACGCGCTGCGGGTCGAGCGGCACCTGGGTCTCGCCGTACTTGTTGCCGATGGTCGCGCCGGTGCCCGCCGACGCCGATCCGCCGTCACCGTCACTGCTGCAGGCAGCGGCGAACGCGAGCAGCGCGCCCGACGTTCCGATCAGAAATCCCCGCCGCGTCAACTTCCCGACGTCTGCCATCGACTCTCCTCCATCGTCACCAAAGCTAGGTAAGGCTAGCCGAAATAGTAGGCAGAGTGGGTCACCCTCCTGTCGGCGGGCCCGCCGCAAGGCCACTATGTAGGCATGACTCGCAAGGGACCCGACCGCGACATCGACGAATCCGAGCTGGTCGTCACGCACAGCAAGGACCACGCCGCGGGTGTGCCCGCGGTGCTGGTGTCCCTGCAACGCGGTCTCGAACAGATGGGGGCCGTCCGCACCGCCCGGACCCTGGCCCGGCTCAATCAGCGGCACGGTTTCGACTGTCCCGGCTGCGCCTGGCCCGAGACGCCGGGACACCGCAAGCCCGCGGAGTTCTGCGAGAACGGCGCCAAGGCCGTGGCCGAGGAGGCGACGCTGCGCCGCGTCGGTACCGAGTTCTTCGCCGAGCACTCGGTGGCGGAGCTGGCCGAGAAGACCGACTACTGGCTCGGACAGCAGGGACGCCTGACGCACCCGATGGTGCTCCGCGAGGGCGCGACCCACTACACCCCGATCGGATGGGACGAGGCCTACCGACTGATCGCCGACCACCTGCGCGCGCTGCCCAGCCCCGACCGGGCGGTGTTCTACACCTCCGGTCGCACCAGCAACGAGGCCGCCTTCCTCTACCAGCTGATGATCCGTAGCTTCGGCACCAACAACCTGCCCGACTGCTCCAACATGTGCCACGAATCATCCGGCAGCGCACTGACCGAATCGATCGGGATCGGCAAGGGCTCGGTGACGGTGCCGGACCTCGAGTACGCCGACCTGATCCTCATCGCAGGCCAGAATCCCGGCACCAACCACCCCCGCATGCTCTCCACCCTGGAGAAGGCAAAGGCGAACGGCGCCAAGATCATCGCGGTGAACCCGCTGCCCGAGGCCGGGCTGCGCCGGTTCAAGGACCCGCAGAAGGTGGGCGGTGTGATCGGGCGCGGCGTCGACATCGCCGACGAGTTCCTGCAGATCCGCCTCGGCGGCGACATGGCCCTGTTCCAGGGGCTCGGGCGGCTGCTGCTCGAGGCCGACGACGCGGACCCCGGCTCGGTGGTGGACCGCGCCTTCGTCGAGCAACACTGCGCGGGCTTCGCCGAGTACGAGAAGAACGTGCGCGCCGTGGATCTCGACGTCGTCCTCGAGGCCACCGGCCTCACGATGACGCAGCTGCGCGAGACCGCCAACGCGTTGGCCCGTTCCGAACGGACGATCGCGTGCTGGGCGATGGGCCTGACCCAACAGACGCACGGGGTCGCGACCATCCAGGAGATCACCAACCTGCTGCTGATGCGCGGCATGATCGGCAAGCCCGGCGCGGGCGTCTGCCCGGTGCGCGGGCACTCCAACGTCCAGGGTGACCGCACGATGGGCATCTGGGAGAAGATGCCGGACTCGTTCCTCGACGCACTGGACCGCGAGTTCTCCATTGTCAGCCCGCGAAAGCACGGCTGGGACACCGTCGCCGCCATCCGCGGCATGCGCGACGGCAAGGGTGCCGTGTTCATGGCGATGGGCGGCAACTTCATCCGGGCCACCCCGGACACCGAGGCCACCGAGGCCGCGCTGCGGTCGTGCGCACTCACAGTCCAGGTCTCGACCAAGCTCAACGGCTCCCACGTGGTGACCGGCGCCACCGCGGTCATCCTGCCCACCCTCGGCCGCACCGACAAGGACATCCAGGCGAGCGGGAAACAGATGGTGTCCGTGGAGGATTCGATGTCGATGGTGCACCTCTCGCGGGGCAGCCTCACACCGATCAGCGATCAGTTGCGCAGCGAGGTCGCGATCGTCTGCGAGCTCGCGGAGCACCTGCTCGGCGCCGACCACTCGGTGCCGTGGGCGCATTTCAGGGGGGACTACGACCGCATCCGCGACTCGATCTCGCGGGTGGTGCCCGGCTGCGAGAACTACAACGAGCGGGTCCGCAGGCCCGACGGGTTTCAGCTGCCGCACCCGCCCCGCGACCGGCGCGAGTTCCCCACCCGTACCGGCAAGGCCAACTTCACCGCGAGTCCGCTGCAGTGGCTGCCCACTCCCCCCGGCCGGTTGATCCTGCAGACCCTGCGCAGTCACGACCAGTACAACACCACCATCTACGGGCTCGACGATCGCTATCGCGGAGTGAAGGGTGGCCGCCGGGTGATCTTCGTGTCCGCGGCCGACCTCGCGGAACTGGGCATCGCCGATGGCGCGTCCGTGGACGTCGTCTCCGAGTGGACCGGCCCCGACGGCGTGCTGCAGGAGCGGCGGGTGCGGGACTTCAAGGCGGTCGAGTACAGCACGCCCAAGGGCAACGCCGCCGCCTACTACCCGGAGACCAACCCCCTCATCCCGCTCGATCACGTTGCCGCGAAATCGAATACACCGGTTTCCAAGGCGGTGCTGGTGCGGCTGGAACCGGCGGGGGCGCACTGATGGGTCGGGTCACCGCGCGCCGCCCGGTGCTGCGGATCACCGGACCGAGCGGGGATTCCACCGGCAGCACCAGCGTGCGCAGGCCGGACAGCCTGGCCGTGGAGGAACCGCTGGAGATCCGACTCGGCGGCCGATCGCTCTCGGTGACCATGCGCACCCCGGGGGACGACATCGACCTGGTGCACGGGTTCCTGCTGGGCGAGGGCATCATCGGTTCGGCGTCCGACGTCTCGGTCATCCGGTACTGCGACGGCGTCGACAGCGACGGCGCCAACACCTACAACGTCCTCGACGTCGCGCTCGCGCCCGGCGTCCCACCGCCGACCGGCGCCGATCGCCAGTTCCTGACCACCTCGGCCTGCGGCGTCTGCGGCAAGTCCTCGCTCGAGGCGGTCCGGGTCCGCTCGCGCTATGACCTCACGGCTCCCGGCCCGGTGGTGACGTCGTCGACCCTGGCGTCGATGCCCACGACCCTGCGCGCGCGGCAACGGGTCTTCGACTCGACGGGCGGCCTGCACGCCGCCGGGCTGTTCACCCCCGATGGCGCCATGCTCGCGATTCGCGAGGATGTGGGCAGGCACAACGCCGTCGACAAGGTGCTCGGCTGGGCGTTGACCGCCGGCCGGGTACCGCTGCGCGAGGCGATCCTCGTGGTCAGCGGGCGCGCCTCCTTCGAACTCGTACAGAAGGCCGTGGTCGCGGGGGTTCCGATGCTGGCCGCGGTGTCCGCACCGTCGTCGCTCGCCGTCGATCTCGCCACCGAGTCCGGGCTGAGCCTGGTCGGTTTCCTGCGCGGCGAGACCATGAACGTCTACAGCGGCGAGGCCCGGATCACGCCGGCCTGACGCCCCGCTCCGCCAACGGCACCACCCTGTGACGCTTCTCGCACCCTTTTATATACCCCCTAGGGTATAGTCGTTGCATACCTGACAGATACCCCATGGGGCATATCGAGGAGTTACGCATGACGAGCAACACAGCCGAGGTGGACAAAACCCGGTCAGCGGCGGCGGTCGGCGACGGCCCGCCGCCGGCGTCGCCTGGGGGAATCCTCGGCCGACTGGGCGCCACGATGGTCGGGCGCGCGCGCTGGGTGTTCGGCATCTGGCTGATCGCGCTGGTGGCGCTCGGCGCCGCCGCGCCGTCGGTGTTCACGTCGCTGGCTGGTGCCGGCTGGCAGGCCAACGGCTCGGAATCCGTGCAGGTCCGCGAGCTCGCCGAGGAGCACTTCGGCGGGAATTCCTCCGCCGCGGTGCAGGTCGTGGTGCACTCGGACACCCTCGCGGTCGCCGATCCGCAGGTGCAGCAGGTCCTCGCCGACGCGACAGCGGTGTTCGCCGATGATCAGCGTTTCGGCGAGGTCATCGCCCCGCAGCCCGGCATGTCCATCAGCCCGGACGGGCACACCGGCATCCTGATCGCGGGCGCGAACGCGAGCACCGACGACATGGTCAAGGCCGTCGACGAGCTCAAGGGAGAACTGGGCGCGCTGTCGACGGACGAGATCGAGGTCTACCCCACCGGCGCGTCGGCGCTCTGGAGCGACTTCAACAAGGCCAATCACGACGCGATGATCCAGGCGGAGATGCTCTCCTGGCCGGTGACGCTCGCGATCATGGTGCTGGCCTTCGGGTCACTGGTCGCCGCGGGACTGCCGCTGCTGCTGACCATGGCGGGCCTGATCGCCTCGGCGGGCGGGCTGGTCCTGCTCAACACGGTCACGCCGATCTCGGTGTGGGCCATGAACTTCGCGATGATGTTCGCCCTCGCGCTCGGCATCGACTACGCGCTGTTCATCGTGTCGCGATTCCGGGATGCGCTGAGCAAGAGCGGCGACCCGCGCGCGGCGGTCGCCGAGACGATGGACACCGCGGGCAAGGCCGTCGTCCTGTCGGGGTTGACCGTGCTCGTGAGCCTGTCCGCAGTGCTGCTGGTCCCCGCGCCCGCGGTCCGGACGATGGCCGTCGGCATCATGCTCGCCGTCACCTTCGTCCTCGCGGCCACCCTGACCCTGCTGCCCGCGGTGCTCGGCAAGCTCGGCACCAAGGTGAACGCAGGCTCGCTCCCCTACGCCAAGCGGCAGCAGCACCGCTCCCCGCGCTTCGCCGCGTGGGGCAACCTCCTGCACAGGCACCCGTGGCCGTTCGCGATCGGCTCGCTCCTGATCCTGATCGCGCTGTCACTGCCGGTGCTCGGCTTGAAGGTCGCGATGCCGTCGATCGAGGTGGTCCCCTCCGATGCGCCGGTCCGCCAGGGCTACGAACTCGTCCAGGCACAGCTGGGCGAAGGCGCACCAGGAATGCTGCAGATCATCGCCCCGGCGTCCGAGGCCGAGGCCACGGCGGGTGCCGCGGCCGCCGTCGACGGGATCGCGATGGTCACCCCACCGCAGCCTGCGATCGACGGCTCCGATCACGTGATGCTGCAGGCGATCCCGGGTGTCGATCCCTCCGACGAGGCGATGGGGTCGATCCTCACCCAGCTGCGGTCCGAGCTACCCGCTCAGGCCCTGGTCGGCGGCGCGCCTGCCGAGAACCTCGACCTGCAGCAGGCGCTGAACGACTACCTGCCCCTGATCGTCGGCATCATCCTGGTCCTCGGCTTCCTGCTGCTGCTGGTCGCGCTGCAGGCCCCGCTGATCGCCGTTCTCGGCACGGTGGTGAGCCTGCTCTCGACCGCCGCCGCGTTCGGGGTCGCCAAGCTGATCTTCCAGGACGGGCACGGGGCCGGCCTGCTCGGCTTCACCCCGCAGGGGTTCCTCGACGGCTGGGGGCCGGTGTTCTTCTTCGCGATGATCTTCGCCATCGCGATGGACTACACGGTGTTCCTGCTGTCCACCGCGAAGGAGCACTACGAGCGGTCCGGCGATCCGAAGGTCGCGCATGTGGACGGCCTCGCACACTCGGGCCGGGTGATCGCCGCCGCAGCGGCGGTGATGGTGGCGGTGTTCTTCACCTTCGCGCTCGCCGACCCGCTCCCGCCGAAGGAGATGGGCATCATCCTCGGCGTCGCCGTCCTGCTCGACGCGGTCCTCATCCGGCTCGTCCTGCTGCCGGTGCTGCTGCGGTTGACCGGGCACGCCGCCTGGTGGTCCCCCGTCTGGCTGCGCAGGGTGCTGCCGAACATCAGCTTCTCCCACGGCTGACCCGATTTCACGGAAGGAAATCCGACATGTCAACACTCCCCCGCCACCACGGCTGGACGGTCGAGCGACTGGTTCCGCTCCTGGGCGGCACCATGGTCCTGCTCAGCGTCGCGCTCACCCTCGCGTTGTCGTCGTGGTGGTTGATCCTCACCGGGTTCGTCGCCGCGAACCTGCTCCTCTACGCGGCCGTCGGATGGTGCCCGGCCAGCCTGCTGATGCAGCGACTGGGCGTGCGGCGACTCGACGACCGAATGTGAACACCCCGATCCAGAACGGAGACAACTCATGAACCTGGCACTGTCGACGACACTGCGGACCTCCTTCGCCGATGCGGTCGAGAAGACCCGAGAGGCCCTTCGGGAACAGGGCTTCGGCGTCCTCACCGAGATCGACATGCGCGCGACCCTCAAGGCCAAGCTCGACGTGGACATGGAGGACTACCTGATTCTCGGGGCCTGCAATCCGCCGCTTGCGCACCGCGCCGTCACCATCGACCGGCAGATCGGGTTGCTGCTTCCGTGCAACGTGATCGTTCGCTCCGATCCGGCCGCCGACGGCACCGTCACGGTGGAGGCGATGAATCCCGAGCTGATGGTGCAGGTCACGGGCGAACCCGCGCTCGAGGCCGTCGCCGAGGAGGCGGGCACCCGCCTGCGGGCCGCGATCGCCTCACTCGGCGACGCTTCCTGAGCCCCGCTGCTGCCGTCGACAGATCCAGTCGACGGCGGCGCGGTAGCCGTCCGCCCCGAGACCGCAGATCACACCGTCGGCGACCGGCGACACGAGCGACCGGTGCCGGAACACCTCGCGACCGTGGATGTTGCTGACGTGCACCTCCACCACCGGCACCCCGAGCGTGGCGAGTGCGTCGCGCAGCGCGACCGAGGTGTGCGAGTAGCCGCCCGGGTTGATCACCACCCCCGAGGCCCCCTCGCGGGCCTCGTGGATCCAATCGATCAGGACGCCTTCGTGATTGGACTGGCGGGCGTCGATCTCACGGCCGTACCCGGCGGCCGCCTCGCGGCACAGGGCCACCACATCGTCGAGGGTGGCGGGCCCGTACACCTCGGGCTGCCGCTGTCCGAGCAGGTTCAGGTTGGGTCCGTTGAGCACGAGGATCGGGCCTGCGGTCGCCATACGGGACACGCTAGCTCGCGGCAACCCCGACAGACGGAGAACGGCCGGTGGGAATCCCACCGGCCGTTCTCCTGTGTCGTTGTGCGGACTACGCCGACTTGTCGCGTCGTTCCGGCCGCTCGGGCTTGCGCGGGACGATCGTCGGCAGCACGTTGTCGTTGACCGTCTCGGCCGTCACGACCACCTTGGCGACGTCGTCGCGGCTCGGGATGTCGTACATCACCGGCAGCAGGACCTCTTCCATGATGGCGCGCAGGCCGCGGGCACCGGTGCCGCGCAGGATCGCCTGATCCGCGACCGCCTCGAGCGCGTCCGGCGAGAACTCGAGTTCCACCCCGTCCATGTCGAACAGTCGCGTGTACTGCTTGACCAGCGCGTTCTTCGGCTCCGACAGGATCTGCACGAGGGAGTCCTTGTCCAGGCTGGTCACCGAGGCCACGACCGGGAGACGGCCGATGAACTCCGGGATCAGGCCGAACTTGATCAGATCCTCTGGCATCACCTCGGCGAAGTGGTCCTGGGTGTCCAACTCCGCCTTGGAACGCACCTCCGCCCCGAAACCGATGCCGCGCTTGCCGACCCGATCGGAGACGATCCGCTCCAGCCCCGCGAACGCACCCGCCACGATGAACAGCACGTTGGTCGTGTCGATCTGGATGAATTCCTGATGGGGGTGCTTGCGGCCGCCCTGCGGGGGCACGCTCGCCTGGGTGCCCTCGAGGATCTTCAGCAGCGCCTGCTGCACACCCTCGCCGGACACGTCCCTGGTGATCGACGGGTTCTCGCTCTTGCGGGCGATCTTGTCGACCTCGTCGATGTAGATGATGCCGGTCTCGGCGCGCTTGACGTCGTAGTCCGCGGCCTGGATCAGCTTGAGCAGGATGTTCTCGACATCCTCGCCGACATAGCCCGCCTCCGTGAGCGCCGTCGCGTCGGCGATGGCGAACGGCACGTTCAGCATCTTCGCGAGCGTCTGCGCGAGGTAGGTCTTGCCGCAGCCGGTGGGGCCGAGCATGAGGATGTTCGACTTGGCCAGTTCCACGGTCTCGCCGCGGGCGTCGCGGCCCTTGTCGCCGGCCTGGATGCGCTTGTAGTGGTTGTAAACCGCGACAGCGAGCGTGCGCTTGGCCGCGTCCTGACCGATCACATAGTTCTCGAGGAAGTCGCGGATCTCGGCCGGCTTGGGCAGCTCATCGAGCTTGACCTCGCTCGACTCGGCCAGCTCTTCCTCGATGATCTCGTTGCACAGGTCGATGCACTCATCGCAGATATAGACCCCTGGTCCCGCGATGAGCTTCTTCACCTGCTTCTGACTCTTGCCGCAGAAAGAGCACTTCAGCAGGTCGCCGCCGTCACCGATGCGTGCCATCTCGTCAGGTCCCTACTTCCTTCTCAGCGTGGTGACCGTCCCCCACCCGTGTGTGAGTCGTCACGACCCACATCCCCTGGGCGGACAAAGCCCCTGATGTGACCGTACCCGTAGTTCCGGAACGAGGTCGACCAGTTGCCGATGATTCGACCCGGCGCGCAGCCGAGGCGAAGCTCCGACGACCGTGTCCCCCGATTCCGACCGGGGGTCCCAGCCTGACCGGTCGGCTCCCGGACACGCCGCATCCCTATGAACGCGGCGTGTCGCGAGCCAGACCGTCTCCCGTCGACCCGATGAGCCGACAGACCGTTACTTCTGCGCGGAGAGCTTCCGGTACTCCAGCACGTCGTCGATGATCCCGTACTCCTTGGCCTCCGCGGCCGTGAGGATCTTGTCGCGATCGGTGTCCTTGCGGATCACCTCGGCGTCCTTGCCGGTGTGCTTGCTCAGCGTCGACTCCATGAGCCTGCGCATCCGCTCGATCTCGGCGGCCTGGATCTCGAGATCCGAGACCTGGCCCTGGATGCCGCCCGTGGACGGCTGATGGATCAGCACACGCGCGTTCGGCAGCGCGAGGCGCTTACCGGGAGTGCCCGCGGCGAGCAGCACGGCCGCGGCCGAGGCCGCCTGGCCGAGGCACACCGTGGTGATGTCGGCGCGCACGTACTGCATCGTGTCGTAGATCGCCATCAGCGACGTGAACGAGCCGCCGGGCGAGTTGATGTACATCGTGATGTCGCGGTCCGGATCGAGCGACTCGAGCACGAGCAGCTGCGCCATCACGTCGTTGGCCGAAGCGTCGTCCACCTGCACACCGAGGAAGATGATGCGCTCCTCGAACAGCTTGTTGTACGGGTTCGACTCCTTGACGCCGTAGCTGGAGTGCTCGATGAACGAGGGCAGGATGTAGCGCGACTGAGCGCCGGCCGGTGCCTGGCCGCCGAGCGCACGGGGATCGAAGAGGTTGGTCATCAGTTCTCCAAGATGGTGTGGACGAGAGGTCGGAGGCGGTGGCGGGTCAGTTGCCCGCGCCGCCGGCCTGCCGTGCGCGGGTGATGACGTGATCGACGAAGCCGTAGTCGAGCGCTTCCTTGGCGGTGAACCAACGGTCACGGTCCGAGTCGGCGGTGATCTGCTCGACGGTCTGACCGGTGTGCTCCGCGATGAGCTCGGCCATCTCACGCTTGGTGTGCGCGAACTGCTCGGCCATGATCGCGATGTCCGACGCGGTTCCACCGATACCGGCGGACGGCTGGTGCATCATGATCCGCGCGTGCGGCAGGGCGAAGCGCTTGCCCTTGGTGCCCGCCGAGAGCAGGAACTGCCCCATCGACGCGGCGAGGCCCATGCCGAACGTCGCGACGTCGCACTCCGCGAACTGCATGGTGTCGAAGATCGCCATGCCCGCCGTCACCGAACCACCCGGCGAGTTGATGTACAGGTTGATGTCCCGCGTCGGGTCCTCTGCCGACAGCAGCAGGATCTGCGCGCACAGCTTGTTCGCGATGTCGTCGTCGACCTGGGTACCGAGGAAGATGATGCGTTCCCGAAGCAGGCGCTCGAACACCGAGTCGCTGAGATTCAGACCAGAGGTGGCTGAAGTCATGGCGGGGCTCAACGAAGCCCCCGGGTTCTGTGAAGTCACGGTACCTGCCTTCTCCATAACTGAATTCGATGGTTCTTGACACTGACACTAACGAACAGGGACGGCCCCGGAGTCCCGGTGCCGTCCCTGTTCGCTATTGGCGTGAAATCTAGCTCTCGTCCGCGGCCTCGGCCTCGTCCGACTCCGGGCTGCCGAACAGCTCCGCGGTGTCGACTGCCGCACCGGAGGTGTCCGTGACGGTCACCTGGTCGACGACGGTCGCGAGCGCCTTGCCGCGACGGACGTCGGCGAACACGGCGCCGAGCTGACCGGCCTGCTGGACCTGCTGGATGAACTGATCCGGCGAGATGCCGTACCGCTGTGCCTGGAAGATGATCCGCTCGGTCAGCTCCTGCTGGCCGACCTCGGTGCCCGCCTCGTCCGCGATCGCGTCGAGCAGCAGCTGGGTCTTCACCGACTTCTCGGCGGCCTCGGTGGCGTCCTTGTCGAACTGCTCGCGGCTGGTGCCCTGCGCCTCGAGGAGGGCGTTGAGCTGCTCCTCGTCGTGGTCGAGGCCGTGCACGGCCTCGTGCAGCTGGGCGTCGACCTCGGCCTTGACCACGGTCTCGGGCAGCGGGACCTCGATGGTCTCGAGCAGCGTCTCGAGGACCTTGTCGCGGATCTGGCCGGCCTGCTCGACCTTGGCCACCCGGCCGACCCGCTCGCGCAGGTCGTCCTTGAGCGCGTCGAGGGTGTCGAACTCGCTCGCCAGCTGGGCGAACTCGTCGTCGGCCTCGGGCAGCTCGCGCTCCTTGACGGTGCCGACGGTGACCGTCACGACGGCCTCCTTGTCGGCGTGCTCACCGGCGACGAGCTTGGTGGTGAAGTCCTTCGACTCGCCGGCCTTGAGTCCGACGATCGCCTCGTCGAGACCCTCGATCAGCTGGCCGGAGCCAACCTCGTGGGACAGGCCGGACGCGGTCGCCTCCGGGACGGCCTCGCCGTCGATGGCGGCCGACAGGTCGATCGACACGAAGTCGCCGTCCTGAACCGCGCGCTCGACACCGGTGAGGGTGCCGAAACGCTGACGCAGCGACAGCAGCTGCTCCTCGACGGCCTCATCGGTGATCTCGACCGGGTCGACGGTGACCGCGAGGGTGCTGTAGTCGGGCAGGTCGATCTCGGGACGGACGTCCACCTCGGCGGTGAACGCGAGCAGCTCACCGTCTTCGATCTTGGTGATGTCGATCTCGGGCTGGCCGATCGCCTTGACGCCCGCGGTGGTCACGGCCTCCGAGTAGCGCCCGGGAAGGGTGTCGTTGACGACCTGCTCGAGCACGGCGCCGCGGCCGACGCGAGCCTCGAGGAGCTTGGCCGGGGCCTTGCCCGGACGGAAGCCGGGGAGACGGATCTGCTGCGCGAGGGCCTTGTACGCCTTGTCGAAATCGGGCTTGAGCTCCTCGAAGGGCACCTCAACGTTGATACGGACCCGCGTCGGGCTCAGCTGCTCGACGGTGCTCTTCACGGACATGCTCCTTCGTGTGGTCTTGCTCGTTGCGTCGCGGCCCTGGTCTTCAGTTCCGCGCTGTTATGACGTTGTCCCTGGTCGGGGTGACAGGATTTGAACCTGCGACCCTCCGCTCCCAAAGCGGATGCGCTACCAAGCTGCGCTACACCCCGTTAGGTCCGCGACACGGCGGCCGCGCGAAAGATCCGCGTGGCTACCGCCGTGGTGAATCCTACGGGTCACCCGTTCGTGGAATTCCCGGCCACCCTTTTTGGCGGATCGACCGCCACCCGATTGGCAAATCCAGAACTGGGTTGGGTACAGTCTCTCAACGCAGACGACATCGATGGCGATCCCAAGTTGTCGTGTGCACGGGGATGTAGCTTAGTGGTAAAGCCTCTGCCTTCCAAGCAGATGATGCGGGTTCGATTCCCGTCATCCCCTCCACGATCCACCAGCCCACCCAGGCCTTCGCCGGGTGGGTTTTTTCGTGCCCGGGTGCGGTGTGCGCCCCTGGCCCCCACGACAGGTCGAGAGCCCTCGGGGATCCGCCCCGCAACCGGTGGTGTCGTCGCGACACTCAGTGGTGTCATAGCGATCGCCGGCGACGTCGATACGGCCCGGAACTCTCCGAAAGCGATCCGTGGCGGCACTTCTTCAGGCTCGCCACATGGACCAGATATCACCCTGACCTGCACATTCATCCAGCCAGCACCGCATTGACACCACCATGCCACCAGAAAGGTGGCCATTCCCCTTGCGCTGACACCCACGTGGTGTCATAGTGGTGTCATGGAACTTACGAGATACGTCGACGAGCTGCAGCACCAGCTCGCCACCGCAGCCGCCGCAGGCGGAAACGAGGCACGTGAGCTGGCCGAGCGCCTGACTGCCCCGCTCGACGCCGCCGTCCGACTCATGCTGCTCGAGGCCCTCTCGGCCGCGGCGAACGAGATCACGGCCGAGCTCGCCCCCGGCTCCGTCGATGTGCGCCTCCAGGGCCGCGACCCGGAGTTCGTCGTCACCCCCGCCCCGTCCTCGGCGTTCGAGGACGCCGGGCCCGCGACCGCAGAGCCCGCGCCGCCCGCGGCTCTCGACCCCGACGACGTCAGCACCTCCCGCACCACGCTCCGCCTCCCCGACCAGCTCAAGGCACAGGTCGAGGCGGCGGCGGCCCGCGAGGGCGTCTCCCTCAACACCTGGCTCGTGCGCGCGGTCGCTGCCGCCGTCCGGCCCGCCACACCGTCCAGCGCGACAGCGCGCACCTCCAGCACCTCCGGCCGGCTCTCCGGCTGGGTGCGCTGATCCACCTCCCCGAACCACACACCCGCGCCCCGCAAACAGGGCAGACACCAGAACCGAGGACTCACCATGCCTACTTTCGCGACCCCCGAGCCGATCACCGTCTCCGTCGACATCGCCGTCGGCGCCGTCAATCTCGTCGCGAGCGATCGCTCCGACACCGTGGTCACCGTCCGCCCCAACGACCCGAACAAGTCCGGCGATGTGAAGGCCGCCGACGAGACCCGCGTCGACTTCCACGACGGCACCCTCACCGTGCAGACGGGCACCAGGTGGAAGTACCTCACCAAGTCCTCCGTCGACCTCACGATCGAGCTGCCGACCGGTTCCTCCGTGCAGGGCGGTGCGCTCGGCCCCCTCTTCGCCCAGGGCAGGCTCGGAACCTGCTCGTTCACGAGCCGCGCCGGTGACGTTCGGGTCGACGAGGTCGGCGGCAGGCTCGACCTCCGCGCGAGCGCGGGCTCCGTCGTCGTCGGACGCGCCCTCGGCTCCACCGAGATCGTCGTCACCGCAGGCGGCGTGCGCATCCGCGAGCTGGCCGGGGACGCCAGCATCAAGAACCCGAACGGTCCGACCGAGATCGGCGAGGTGACCGGCACCCTGCGCGTGAACGGAGCCCACGGGCCCATCTCGATCGACCGGTCGCTCGGTGACACCACCGCTCGCACCGCGCACGGGAACATCCGCATCGAGCAGGCCACCAGCGGCCGGGTCCAGCTCGAGAGCTCGACCGGGGCGATCGAGATCGGGGTGCCCGAGGGCACCGCGGCCTGGCTCGACGCCACCACGCAGCACGGCAAGGTCCGCAATCTCCTGCACGACGCCGCGGGCCCCGACGAGAGCGACCGGACCGCCGAGGTTCGCGCCGGCTCCAGCTACGGCGACATCGTCGTCCGACGTCCGCACGCCTGACCAAGAGCCCGACCCACCACCATCGAAGGAGAACCCATGACCACCACCGTCCGCGGTCCCGCGATCGAGGTCGCCGGCCTGCGCAAGTCGTACCGGTCGAAGGCAGGCGAGCAAGTCGTGCTCGACGGCGTCGACCTGGTCGTGCCCGCCGGCACCGTGACCGCCCTGCTCGGCCCCAACGGGGCAGGCAAGACCACCGCCGTCGGCGTCATGTCCACCCTGCTCGCCGCCGACGCGGGCACGGTCCGCGTCGCGGGCCACGACGTGGCCCGCGAGCCCGAGGCGGTGCGGGCGTCGATCGGCGTGACGGGCCAGATCACCGCCGTCGACGAGCTGCTCAACGCCACCGAGAACCTGCGGCTCATGGCCGACCTCAATCACCTCGGGCGCGCCGAGGGACGCCGCCGGATCACCGAACTGCTCGGGCGCTTCGGCCTCGCCGACGCCGCGCGCAAGCCCGTCGCGACCTTCTCCGGTGGCATGAAACGGAAGCTCGACCTCGCGATGACGCTCGTCGGTGCACCGTCCGTCGTGTTCCTCGACGAGCCGACGACGGGCCTCGACCCGCGCAGCCGTCGCGTCCTGTGGGACGAGGTGCGCACGCTCGTCGCCGCGGGCACCACGATCCTGCTCACCACGCAGTACCTCGAGGAGGCCGACCAGCTCGCCGACTCGGTCGCCGTCCTGAACGAAGGCCGCATCGTCGCCGAGGGCACCCCCGCCGACCTCAAGGCCGCGCACGACACCGGCTCACTGGACGACGTGTTCCTCGCCCTCACCGAGCCGCCAACGGAGACCGAGAACGAGAACGGCCCCGCCACCACCAAGGAGAACGTCCGATGACCGCCATCGCCACCACCGCTCCCGCCACCGTGCGCTCGCGCCCGGCGACGGATGTCCTCACGATGCTGCGCCGCAACCTCCTGCGCGCGGTGCGCTACCCGGGGCTCACCATGTTCCTCGTCGCAGGCCCGCTGGTGATGCTCGTGCTGTTCGTGTACATCTTCGGCGGCGCCCTCGGCGCCGGGGTCATGCCCGGGGTCGCCCCCGGTGCCGACGGGCGGGCGGCGTACCTGGACTACATCACCCCAACGCTGTTCATTCTCACCATCGTCGGCGCGGGACAATCCGTGGCCATCAGCGCCGCCATGGACGCCGCGAGCGGGATCATGGCGCGGTTCAAGACCATGGCGATCTCGCCCGGGTCCGTGCTCTCCGGGCAGGTGCTCGGCACGGTGCTCCAGTCGCTGGCGGCGATCGTGCTGGTGCTCGGCGCGGCACTCGCGATGGGCTACCGTCCCGACGCGGGGGCGCTCGACTGGCTCGCGCTGCTGGGCCTGTTCGTGCTGCTTGGTCTCGCCCTCAGCTGGCTGTGCGTCGCGATGGGGCTGAACGCTCGGAGCGTGGAGACGGCCAGCAACACCCCGATGATCCTGCTGCTGCTGCCGTTCCTCGGTAGCGGGTTCGTGCCGGTCGAGACCATGCCGACGGCGGTCCGCTGGTTCGCGGAGTACCAGCCGTTCACACCGATCATCGAGACCGTGCGCGGGCTGCTCGCAGGCGGCGCGGGCCTCGAGGCCGCGGTGGTCGCGCAGGCCGTCGGCTGGACCGTCGCGATCGGCGTCGCCGGATACGCCTGGGCGCGCTCGCTCTACCGCCGCGAGCGTCGTCTCTGAGCGCCCATCGACCCACAGCTGTCAGGGCCACACCGGATTATCCCGGTGTGGCCCTGAGGGCTGTGGGTCGAGAAGGTTGCTCTCACCCCTAGTCGGGCAGGATCGGCACCGTGACCCCCTGATCGCGGCCGAGTAGGACCGCCCTTGTGACGGCGGCCGAGCCGAACCGGTCCCGCAGGCTGTCCAGGGTGGTGTCGAGGGAACTGCTCGAGAGCGGGCCGAACGGCAGCGCGAGTTGCTCCGCCCCGCCCTCCTCCAGATTGGCGAGCGCCACCCCGACCAGGCTCAGACCACGATCGCGGATGGTCGGCATCGCCGCGGCCAGGAGACCACGAGCCTCGGCCTGGAGCACCGCGGTCTGCGACGTGGGCTGGCCGAGGGTGTGCGAGCGGGTCACCCGGGTGAAATCGTCGAAACGCAGCCGCAGCACCACGGTCCGGCAGACCCGGTCCGCCGCCCGCAGCCGCTTCGCCACCCGATCGACCAGCGCGACGAGCGACGCCTCGATGTCCTCCGGTGACTTCGGCCGACGCCCTAGCGCGTGCTGCGCGCCGATCGACCGCCTGCGACGCCCGACCTGGACACGTCGAGGGTCACGGGCCCAGGCGAGCGCGTGCAGGTGCCTGCCCGCCGCCTGCCCGACCACCGACATCAGTTCGCGTTCGGGGATCTCCGCGATCTGCCCGACGGTGCCGATCCCGTAGTCGCGCAACTTGCGTGAGGTGACGGCGCCGACACCCCACAGCCTCTCGATCGGCAGCGGATGCAGGAAGGCCAGCTCACGGTCGGGCGGCACCACGAGCAACCCGTCCGGCTTGCCCACCGCGCTGGCCACCTTGGCGAGGAACTTGGTCCTCGCGACGCCGACCGTGATCGGCAGCCCGACCCGCTCGCGCACCTCCGCCCGGAGCCGGGTGGCGATCTCGACAGGGGTTCCCGAGACCCGCCGCAATCCCCCGACGTCGAGGAACGCCTCATCGATCGACACCCCCTCGACGAGCGGGGTGGTCTGCCGGAACACCTCGAACACGGCGCGGCTCGCCTCCGCGTACGCGGACATCCGCGGCCGGACGACCACCGCCTGCGGACACGACCGCAGCGCCTGCGCCCCACTGCCCGCCGTGCGGACACCGAAGGCCTTGGCCTCGTAGCTCGCGGCGAGGACGACTCCCCCACCGACGATCACCGGCCGACCCCGCAGTGACGGGTCGTCCCGCTGCTCGACCGAGGCATAGAAGGCATCGAGATCGGCATGCAGGATCGTGGCCTCGGCCCTGGCCGGCTCGGAGGGCGGGGTCGGAAACGCTGGACGATCGGACACGAACATATGTTCGTATCGAACACCGACAGCCGGAAGCCCCGCGGCACCCGATACCGGCTCACCTCGCTACCGCGCAGACCCGGCCTCGCGATGCATGCGCCACACCTCGGGTCCGTCATCGATGGCGATGTGTCCGGTGATCGAGAACCCGTGACGCTCGTACAGCGGCAGGTTTCGGCGGGTCGCCGTGTCCAGCCAACATGCGTGACCCCTGCGGTCCATCTCGGCCAGCCCGGCGGCGAGCAGATCGCCGCCCAGCCCACGCCCCTGCGCGCCGCGGGCCACCCCGATCGTCGCCAGAAGCCATGCGTCATCCCAGGTGCCCATCGTCGACAGCTGCGCTTCCGTCTCCACCATCCGTGCGAACCGGTCCCCGTGTAGCTCGGCAATCGTCGCGAAAACGGATTCGGCGGGGGCAGGCGCATCGGGGGGAATGAAGGCGACCACGCCGTTCCGATCGGCGTCGGTGTACACGAGGCCATGTGGCACGGCCATGTGCTCGAGGTACAACCGCTGCAGCCCGGTCACCCGCTCCTGGTGCGAGTCTGCTTCGACGCACCAGTTGGTCCACGGATAGTCAGTGAAAGCCTCCCCGAGCACGGCCGCCGCGCGGTCCAGATCTTCTGCCGCCAACGGCCGAATCGCTATGTGCATACGGCACTACATCACGACAGCCAGTCCCGACGAAAGTGATTATTCGGACATTGGACATGCCATGGCGAGTCGCCGCCGGTGTGGTGCGCGTCAGGTTGAAAGCAGCGCCCGCACCGCACCCGGCGTCCGGCCAAGGTGTGCGCGCATCGTCCTGGTCAGGTGGGCCTGGTCGGCGAACCCGAGGTCCGCGGCGAGCAACGCGAGGTCCCGCTCCCCTCCCTCGAGCCGCGCCAGCGCCCGGCCCACCCGGACCCGATTGCGGTAGCGGGTGAGGGAGACGCCGGTCACCGCGGTGAAGGTGCGGCTCAACAGGAACGGCGACACGTCCAGCGCCTCGGACAGTGGGATCAGGCCGTCGGTGCCCGGACCCCCGTCGAGGATCGCGGCCCTTGCGGCGGACGCCAGCACCCGGCCGCGCGCGCCGGACCGGATCCGCGCCGGCCTCGCGCCGCCAACGACACGCGGCACGAGCTCCCCGACGAGCCCCACCGCCTCTTCCGCGACCGCGAACCCGACGTCGGCACTCCCGGCCGCCAGGAGCAACCGCCGATGACACAGCTCCACCGCGGCGTCGACGTAGAGATCCGCGGCGAGCGGCACCCCGGAGTCGCCCACTATCGAGTGCCACAGCTCGGGGCCGATCTCGATCGAGGTGCAGAGGTCGCCGCCGACAGGGTGCGCGAACCTCTCCTCCTGGCCCGGTCGGCCCAGGTAGGCGGTCGTCTGGTCCAGCACCGATTCCATCCCGTCGGCCCGCCGCAGGAACCGTCCCGACCGCACGAGCACCAGCCGGTGATCGTCGTGGAATTCCGGATCCGACCATGCGGCGTGCTCGCCTGCGCAGGTGACCGCCCAGGCACTGAACTGGGGCAGTTCTGCGATCCGCGCCGCCGATTGCATGAGGAAAACGCTACGCGCGGCCACCGACACGGGGCCGCAATAATGTTCAAGACCAGCGGGCAGGCGAGGGGCACGCTCGGGTCATGGCATACATACGCACCGAAACACTCGTCGACACCACCCCCGAGCGCGCGTGGGATGCGCTCCGCGACTGGAGTGCACTGCACGAGCGCCTGGCCGTCGGGTTCGTCACGGAGACCACCCTCGACGGGGCCGACCGGATCGTCACCTTCGGCGACGGTTCGGTCGTCCGCGAACGGCTGGTCGCGCTGGACGAGGCGGCTCGCCGCCTGTCGTGGTCGATCGTCGGCGGGCCCTACGAGCATCACAACGCGTCGGCCCAGGTGTTCGCCGAGAGCGATGGGCGCACCCGATTCGTCTGGATCGCGGACCTGCTGCCGGATGCGATGGCGGCCCGCACCGCGGCCATGATGGAGCTCGGTACCAGCGCGATTCGCCGAACTCTCGAGGGCGACCGGGTGCGCGGCGGCTGACCGACGGGGGCGAGGCGGCAGTTCCGCGGACGGCGGGCACCTCCGGATCGCCGGTAGGCTGGGACTCGTCCGATTTGTCCCGATGGGAAGGCCCCCAGTGGAACTCCTCCTGATCCTCGCCGTCATCGGTGTCGTCGTGTTCCTGGTGATGAAAAGCCAGAAACGCTCCGTCGGCCACACCGCCACCCAACTCGAGGACGCCAAGGCGGACGCGCGCCAGGCGATCGAGCGACTCGGCGGCCAGGTCTACAACCTGACCGGCACCGACACGGCCTCGAAGCAGGCCCTCGCCGACGCCTCCGAGCGCCACATCGCGGCAGGCTCGCAGATCGACCAGGCAAACAGCCCCGCGCAGGCCCGCCTCGCGAAACAGACTGCGCTGGAAGGCCTCTACTACATCCGTGCCGCGCGATTGGCGATGGGAATGGATCCGGGACCCGAGGTTCCCAGCATCGACGGCCAGCGCGCAGCGGGCGAGGTGACCGAGAACCGCGACATCGAGTTCGAGGGCCGTCAGGTCTCCGCTTCCCCCAACCCGTCCCCGCGCACGCCGAACTACTACCCGGGCGGTCGCGTCGCGGGTCGGCCCGTCCCGGCCGGCTGGTACTCCGAGCCCTGGTGGAAGCCGGCGCTCGTCGCGGGCGCGTGGGGCGTCGGCTCGATGTTCCTGTTCTCCGCGATGTTCGGCGGCATGGCCGGGGTGCCGTATGACGCCCAGGCCTTCGAGAGCGGCGCGGGCGACGGCAGCGACGCCGGCGGTGACGGCGGTGGCGATGCAGGCGGCGACGCCGGCGGAGATGCTGGCGCCGACGCCGGTGGCGACGCGGGCGGCGGCGACTGGGGTGGCGACGCCGGCGGTGGAGATTGGGGCGGTGGCGATTTCGGCGGTGGCGACTTCGGCGGCGGCGACTTCGGCGGCTTCTAGGCCCGGTTGAGAAAATTTCGGCAGGATTTCACCCGCTTTCCGGGCGAGATCCTGCCGAACTCGTACCACGCCTCAGACCGGCTGACAGGTCGGGCACCAGAACAGGTTGCGCGCCTTCATCACCGAGTGAGCAATCGGCGTGCCGCACACGCGGCATGCCGATCCCGTTCGCCGATACACGTAGGTCCGAGGGCGGTCCTTGGCGTACGACGGCTCGCCGTTGTCGTGTTCGGGGCGCACCACGTGCATCTTCCCCCGCCGGACACCGACCTTCATCAGCGAGACGAGGTCGGCCCACATCGCATCCCATTCGGCCGCGCCCAGCCGCGCGCCGGGGCGGTTCGGGTTGATCCCGTGCCGGAACAGCACCTCCGCGCGGTACACGTTGCCGACCCCCGCGATCACCGCCTGATCCATCAGCAGTGCTCCGATCGCCGTCTGCGACTTGGAGATCCGGCGCCATGCCCGCGTGGGATCCGCATCGGGACGCAGCGGGTCGGGTCCGAGCCGACCCTCGAGCGCCCTCAGCTGCGGCTCGTCGTAGATCTCGCAGGCGGTCGGCCCGCGCAGGTCGGTGCCGATCTCGGCCCCGACCATCCGCATGCGGACCTGACCCACCGGCGCGCCCATGGGCAGCGGGAGATCGGTGAACTTGCCGTACAGCCCGAGGTGCACGTGCACGATCAGGCCCGACTCGTAGTGGTGCAGCAGGTGCTTGCCCCACGCCTCGGCCCGGAGCAGGACCCTGCCGTCGACGCGCGCGGCGCCGGACTCGAACCTGCCCTGCGGGCTGGACACACGAACGGGAGCACCGGCGAAGTGTCGCTGGTGCTCCCGTGCGAGGCGGTGGAGAGTGTGGCCCTCGGGCACTCAGGCCTCGGGCAGGGCCGGCGGCACGCCGGTGCGCTCGTACTCCGACAGGATGTCGATGCGCCGCTGGTGCCGCTCCTCGCCCGACCACGGGGTCTCGAGGAACGCGTCGACGATGGCGAGCGCCTCCTCCTTCGAGTGCATGCGGCCGCCGATTCCGATCAGCTGGGCCTTGTTGTGCTGGCGCGCGAGCCGGGCGGTCTCCACGCTCCAGGCCAGTGCGCAGCGGGCGCCGGGCACCTTGTTCGCGGCGATCTGCTCGCCGTTGCCGCTGCCGCCGAGCACGATGCCCAGGCTGCCCTCGTCCTCGACCACGCGGCGCGCGGCATCGACGCAGAAGGCGGGGTAGTCGTCGAGCGCGTCGTACTCGTGAGCGCCGCAGTCCACCACCTCGTGGCCGTTCGCGGTGAGATGGTCCTTGATCTGGTTCTTGAGTTCGAAGCCTGCGTGGTCGGCACCTAGGTATACGCGCATGTGTCGATTCTGACAGGTCGGCGCGGCGGCCCCGGACCCGACCACGAATAGGGTTTGTCCACATGGAGCAGTTCCCACCCACGGTCACGCATCATTCGCCCGCCCACCCGGCCCCCGGATTCGCGCCGCCGCAGATGCTCCCGCCGCGTGGACTCTCCCCGTGGGGCATGCCGATCCGGCACCACTTCGAGATCCCGCTGCTGGTCCTGTCGATCGCGACCACCGTGGTGACCTACCTGGTGTCGATCGCGCTGATCGCCTCGGGCGCGCTGGAGCCGTGGGTGATCCTCGTGCTGCTCGCACCGATCCTGCTGTTCTTCGCCCGCGGCCAGATGTACGCCGCGCAGCGCGTCAACGGCGTGAAGATGACACCGACCCAGTTCCCCGACGGCTACCGGATGCTGGTCGAGGCGGCCGGGCGGTTCGGCATGCCGCAGGTGCCCGACGGCTATGTCATCCTCGGCAACGGTCAGATCAACGCGTTCGCCTCCGGTCACGGCTTCCGGCGGTACGTGGTGATCTACAGCGACATGTTCGAGATCGGCGGCCAGGCGCGCAATCCCGACGCGCTGGCGTTCATCATCGGACACGAGGTCGGGCACATCGCGGCCGGCCACACCTCCTACTGGCGCCAGCTCGGCATGTTCGCCTCCAATTACATCCCGGTGATCGGGTCCTCGCTCTCGCGAGCGCAGGAGTACACCGCCGACAACCACGGGCTGTGCAACCGTCCGCACGGGGCGCCGGGCGCGATCGGAGTGCTCGCCGCAGGCAAGTACCTGATGAGCCTGGTCGGGTTCGACGAGTTGGCGGACCGGGCCCACACCGAGCGCGGCTTCTTCCCCTGGCTGGTGAACATCCTCTCCAGCCACCCGGTGCTGACCTGGCGCGCCGCCGCCCTGCGGGACCGCTCCCGCCACGGCCGGGTGTTCTAGCCGGCGACCTGCTCACAGTGCGCGCGAACCCTGCGGTGGTCCGAATCCACCCAGCCCTTGGACTCCGCGTAGTCGATCATCGCCACGAAGCGCGGCAGCCAGTCCTCGCCGCGCTTGGGGTGGCTGCGCACCGCCCCCTCGAGCGCGCCGATGTCGAGCCAGACGTGGTCGCCGTCGACGGTGCCCCACCCGCCGAGCGCGGCGGCGGCCCGTTCCCGGTCGCGTTCGCCCCGCATGGTGACCGCCAGCTTGGTGAACTCGTCGACACCCGTCAGTTCCACCGTCGCCTCGGCCTCACGAAGGTCCACCTCGAGCTGCATCTCGCACCCGCCTCTTCCAGGGACCGACCCACAATCGGATCAGTTGATTGAATCGTTCGATCTATTTGATGCCATGACCCCGGCCCCGTCAAGGGTGGGTGTGCGAAACTTCCGACATGTCCACCCCGATCCAGAACCGTCAGGGCAACGCCACCCGAATGCGCCTGGTGAAGGCGGCCGAGAAACTCTTCGCCGCCCAGGGCGTTGACGCCGTTTCGGTCCGGTCCGTCAACTCGGCCGCAGGACTCGGGCCGGCCTCGGTGCACTATCACTTCGGCACCAAGGACGACCTGCTGGCGGCGGTTCTCCTCGATCTCGGCGGTGCGGTCCGCGACCAGATCCGGGTCAACGTCGACCGACTCGCCGCATCTCCCGTCTCGCCCACAGCGGACACCCTTGTCCGCGCCGTCACCGAGCCCTACCTCGAACTCCTACTGCGCCAACGGGTCCGGGGCATGCGATGGGTCAAGATCATCGCGCAGATCTCCCAGGAGGGCCATCCGGCCCTCGAGGCCGCGGGCCAGCATCTGTCGGAGAGCCTGCTCGACCAGGTTCGCCGCGTGTATCCGGAATCGGACCAGGACCGCCTCGCGCTGCGCTGGGCGATCTCCGTGATGGGGTTCCTCCAGGCGCTGAGCCGGGCCGACGAGTGGAGCCACGGCGCCGGCCGCCTCTCCCCCGAGGACCTGACGGCCTTCTACGAGGACCTCGTCCTCTTCGTCGTCGGCGGCGTCGACCGACTGCTCGGTTCCTGACCCACGGCAAGGGACCGAAATCCGCTCCTGCGCGAGAGTGTCCACTCAGCGGGAGATTTTTGGATCATGTGATCCAGTTCGGTGATAGAACTGTCGACAGGCGGATGTGATGCCGCTCACTTTCGAACGCCGATCACCCTCGATGCCTCTCCCGAGGGCCGGCACCCACCTGTCAAGGAGATGACGCTCGTGTGGACCACCGATTCGATCAACTTCGGCGCCTTCCTCGCGCCGTACCACCCGCTGAACGCCGATCCCGCGCTGCAACTGCGCCGCGACATCGACCTCATGGAACATCTCGATCACCTCGGATTCGACGAGGCGTGGATGGGTGAACACCACTCCACCGGCGCCGAGATCGTGCCGGCCCCCGACATGTTCATCGCTGCGGCCGCCGAGCGGACCGAGCGGATCCGGTTCGGCACCGGGGTCACCTCCCTGCCGTACCACCATCCCCTGGTCACCGCGGACCGAATCACGCAGCTGGACCTGCAGACCCGCGGCCGGCTGATCTTCGGCACCGGCCCCGGCAAGATCCCGCTCGACGCGCACATGATGGGGATCAACCCCTCGGACCAGCGCCGGATGCAGGGCGAGGCCCTCGAGGCGATCCTGCCGCTGCTGCGCGGCGAGGTCGTGAACATGGAGACGGACTGGTTCACCCTGCGCGACGCCCGCGCCCAGCTGCCCACCTACAACCCGGCGGGCATCGAGATCGCGACCGCGTCGACGATGTCACCCAACGGCTCGGTCCTGGCAGGCACCCACGGCCTCTCACTGCTGTCGCTCGCCGCCAGCTCCCCCAGCGGCTTCGACGTCCTCGACCGCAACTGGGGCGTCTACGAGAAGGTCTGTGCCGAGCACGGCCATGTCGCCGACCGGTCCACCTGGCGGCTGGTCAACCCGATGTTCCTCGCCGAGACGCGGGCCGACGCAGAGCGCGCGGTGAGCCGGCGAATCGACTCGATGGCGGCCTACGTCAACCGGCAGACCGGGCAGAACCCGGACTGGGCGCAGACCCCCAAGGGCATCATCGATCAATGGCGGGGCGACACCCTCGGTGAGTTCGGCCAGGCGATCATCGGCACGCCCGACGAGGCGATCGCCCAGATCGAGCGCCTGATCGAGAAGACCGGCGGCTTCGGCACCATGCTGATCCTGCACGTCGACATGGCGAACTGGGAGGACACCAAGCGCAGCTACGACCTTTTCGCCTCCGAGGTGATCCCGCACTTCAAGAACCGCAATCGCGGCCGCGAGGCCAGCCTCCAGTTCGCCGAGGACAACCGCGACTACCTCATCGGCGGCCTGGTCGGCGCGATCACCAAGGCACACACCGACTACTACGGCCAGCCCGCCGAGACCGCAGGAGCACAGGCATGAAGGCAGCACAGTTCAGCAACGGCGCGTTCACTGTCGCCGACGTCCCGGACGCACCCGCGCTCGCGCCCGCTCAGCTCCGCATCGACGTCACCGCCTGCGGCATCTGCGGCAGCGACCTGAGCATGTCGAAGGACCCGTGCCGGTTCGTGCACGTCGCCGAGAACGCCGGCTACCCGCTGGCCACCTTCGACACCGACCGGCCCGTCGTCCTCGGTCACGAGTACGCGGGCATCGTGTCCGAGATCGGCTCGGCCGTCACCGATTTCGCCGTCGGCGACCGGGTGGCAGGCATCGGGCTGGCCACCGACACCGCGACCGGCATCCCGAAGATCATCGGCTACTCGAACGAGTACCACGGCGCGTTCGGCGAGCAGATCGTCGTGGACGCGTTCTGGGTCCGGCACGTCCCCGATGGACTCTCGCTCGAGCACGCCACCCTGGCCGAACCGTTGCACGTCGGCGAGATGCACATGCAGCAGTCCGGCCTCACCCCCGCCGACTCGGCACTGGTGATCGGTTGCGGCACCATCGGACTCGGCGCCATCGTCGCGGCGAAGGCCCGCGGGGCGCAGCTGGTGATCGCGTCCGAGCCGTCGCCGAAACGGCGCGAGCTCGCGGCGAAGATGGGCGCCGACATCGTCGTCGACCCGAACGAGCAGGACCCCATCGAGTTGTGGAACCAGATGGTCGCGGAGGGCAACACCCTGGTGGGCCAGGCGGGCGCGGGCATCCTCATCGCCTACGAGTGCAGCGGCCGGGCCGGGATCCTCGGCACCCTGATGCACACGATGCCGTTCAACTCACGGATCCAGGTGCTGGCGGCGCCGTTCGGCGACGAGGTGATCATCCCCGTGGTCGGGCAGTTCCGCCGGATCGCGATCAACTTCGGTCACGGCCCCTACGAGAACGCCTACGACATCACCCTCCAGCGGTTGGCCGACGGCGAGATCGACGCCGAGTCCATCATCACCGGCCGGGTCGGCCTCGACGGCGTTGCGGAGGCCTTCGCCGCACTGCGCGACCCCGAGGAGCACGTGAAGATCCTGGTGCTGCCCTAAACGGCTCCGCCGCCCGTGAGTCCTTCTGGCCCGCCACGGGACCAAAAGGACTCACGGGCGCGTAGCGCCTACTCGAAGGAGGGATCCTCGGTCCTGGTGCGCTTGAGCTCGAAGAAGTGCGGGTAGGAGGCCAGCGCGACGGTGCCGTCCCACACCCGGCCCGCGTCCTCGCCACGCGGGATGCGCGAGAGCACCGGGCCGAAGAAGGCCACGCCGTTGACGTGGATGGTCGGGGTGCCGACATCGGGGCCGACGGCATCCATCCCGGCCTTGTGGCTGCGGCGCAGGTCCTCGTCGTGCGCGTCGGTGTCGGCCGCTGAGGCCAGGTCGGCGGGCAGGCCCACCTCGGCGAGCGCCTCCGCGATAACAACCGGGAAGTCCTTGTTGTCCTGATCGTGGATCCGGGTGCCCATCGCGGTGTACAGCGGCAGCAGGACCTCGTCGCCGTGTTCCTTGGCCGCGGCGATCGCGACCCGGACCGGCCCCCACGCCTTCTCCATCATCGCCTGGTACTGCTCGGGCAGATCGCGGCCCTCGTTCAGGACCGCAAGGCTCATGACGTGGAAATTCGCCTCTATGTCACGGACCTTCTCGACCTCGAGGATCCAGCGCGAGGTGATCCAGCACCACGGGCAGAGCGGGTCGAACCAAAAATCGGCGGTATCCCTGGTTTCGCTCACGGGCTGCTCCCTTGTCTTCTCGTCGCGGCTGTCGGCGCGCTCGTCTGGTGGGGACCCGCAACCGACGGGTCCATTCGTAGCCAACCACCGACCGGACCGAATGCTTCCCGGCCGAGAAGGCCCCTACCGGCCGGTGCTCGGCAGTAGGGTCGACAGCAGCGACATCCAGGACCGTTTTCGTCACCATGCAGTGTCTCGAACGGAGTGTTGATGACATGTCACCGAACCGTACGTTCGTGATCGTCGGCGGCGGGCTCGCCGGAGCGAAGACCGCGGAAGCCCTGCGCGAGAAGGATTTCGACGGCGCTATCGTCCTGCTCAGCGAGGAGGACCATCTCCCCTACGAGCGGCCACCACTGTCCAAGGAGCACGTGGCCGGCAAGAAGGCGCTCGCCGACTTCACCGTCCACCACGGCGACTGGTACCGCGACCACCACGTCGACCTGCGGCTCGGCACCACCGCCACCGCCCTCGATCGCGGCGCCCACGAGGTGCGGCTGCCGGACGGCTCGACCCTCGGCTACGACAAGCTCGCGCTGGCCACCGGTTCGCGCTCACGTCGACCGCCGATCCCCGGTTCCGACGCAGCAGGCGTGCACTATCTGCGCACCATCGAGGAGTCCGACGGCCTGATCGACGCGCTCGCGGCGAATTCTCGGCTGGTCGTGATCGGCGCCGGGTGGATCGGACTCGAGGTCGCCGCCCAGGCCCGCGAGCGCGGTGTCGTGGTCACCGTCGTCGAGGCCGCGGCGCTGCCGCTGCTCGGGTCCCTCGGCCCCGAGATGGGCACGGTGTTCGCGGAACTGCACCGCGAGCACGGGGTCGACCTGCATTTCGAGGCCACCGTGGAGGAGATCACCACCGACGCCGGGCGGGTCACCGGCGTCCGCCTCGGCACCGGCGCCGCGCTGCCCGCCGACGCCGTGCTGGTCGCGGTCGGGGCCCAACCGAATGTCGAACTCGCCGAACAGGCCGGGCTCGCGGTGGACGGCGGGGTGCTGGTGGACGCCGCCCTGACCACGAGTGACCCCGACATCGTCGCGGTCGGCGACATCGCGGCACAGCAGCACCCGGTGTTGGGCACCAGGATTCGCGTCGAGCACTGGGCGAACGCCCTCAACCAGCCCGCCGTCGCCGCGGCGACGATGCTCGGCAAGCCTGCCGAGTACACCAACCTGCCGTACTTCTTCACCGATCAGTACGACCTGGGCATGGAGTACGTCGGGTACGCACCGACCGGCGGGTACGACAGCCTCGTCGTGCGCGGCGACGTGACCCGGCGCGAGTTCGTCGCGTTCTGGCTCGGCGGGGACAACAGGGTGCTGGCAGGCATGAACGTCAACGTCTGGGACGTGACCGACGCCGTCAAGCATCTGATCACCGCGGGGGAACCCGTCGACCCGGCCCGTCTGGCCGACCCGTCGACGCCACTCGACCAGATTTTGTGACCTGAATCACATAAGCATGCGGAGAAGTGTGTAGTGAGAGCCGGCCGGGCTCCGTCCTAACCATGAGAGCGCCACGGGGGCGCACCCGATCGAAGGAGCCGACAATGAAGTACATGCTGGTCAAGACCTACAGCGAGGCCGCGTACTGCGACACCCCGATCACCGAGTGGGAGCCGAAGGACATCGCGGCGCACATCGACTTCCAGCGCGTGCTCGGCGAGCAACTGGCCGCGTCCGGTGAGCTGGTCGAAGCGCAGGGTCTGGCAGGCCCGGACCAGGCGCGCATCGTCAGCTCCGACGGCCGCTCCGCGCCGGTGGTGACCGACGGACCGTTCCCGGAGAGCAAGGAATTCCTGGCCGGGTACTGGATCGTCGACGTCGACAGCGCCGAGCGCGCCATCGAGATCGCCGCTCAGGCCTCGGCGGCGCCGGGACCCGGCGGCAAGCCGATCGGCGAGTACATCGAGGTGCGCGCGATCATGAGTGCCCCGCCCGCCGATCTGTGACCCTGCCGCCCTCCGACGACACCGAGGACCTGCTGCGCGAACTCCGTCCGCAGGTCCTCGGTGCCCTCGTCCGCAGGTTCGGCGACTTCGCCGCCGCCGAGGACGCACTACAGGAGGCGCTCGTCGCGGCCGCCACCCACTGGCCGACCGACGGCGTGCCCGACAATCCACGCGGCTGGCTCATCCAGGTCGCCCACCGCCGCATGACCGATGCCATCCGCGCCGATGCCGCCCGCCGGAACCGTGAGGCCATCGCCGCCGGGCGGGACCCGACCCTGGTGCCCGACATCGCCACGCCCGACCGGGACGACACGCTCACCCTGTTCTTCCTCTGCTGCCATCCGGCGTTGCCGCCCGCGGGTGCGATCGCGCTGACGCTACGCGCGGTCGGCGGGCTGACGACCGCCGAGATAGCGCGGGCCTTCCTGCTGCCGGAAGCGACCATGGCACAGCGGATCACCCGCGCCAAGAAGCGGGTCGCCGCCCTGGATCGCCCGTTCGCGGTGCCGGGGTCCGGGCAGTGGCACGACCGCCTCGGCGCGGTCCTGCACGTGCTGTACCTGATCTTCACCGAGGGCCACGCCAGTACATCCGGTCCGGAGGTGCGTCGTGCGGACCTGTCGACGGAGGCGATCCGGCTGACGCGGGCGATCCACCGCCAGCTGCCCGACGATCCCGAGGTCACCGGACTGCTCGCGCTGATGCTGCTCACCGATGCGCACCGCGCCGCACGCACCGGCCCGCGCGGGGAACTGGTCCCCCTCGCCGAGCAGGATCGCAGGCTGTGGGATCGCGAGGCGATCACCGAGGGGGTCCGGCTGACCACGGTGGCGATCGGGCACGGACTGACGGGCCCCTATCGAATCCAGGCCGCGATCGCCGTGCTGCACGCCCAGGCGGCGAGCACCGAGGACACCGATTGGGACGGCATCCTGGCGCTCTATCGCCTGCTCGCACGCGTCGCGCCGAATCCACTGGTCACCCTGAACCTCGGGGTCGCCACAGCCATGGCGCACGGTCCGGCGGCGGGCCTGGACCTGATCGCCGCCCACGAGGACCAGCTGTCCGGCACCCATCGACTGGCCGCCGTTCGCGCCCATCTGCACGAGATGGCCGGCGACACGACCAGTGCCGTCGCCGACTACACCACCGCCGCGAACACCACACCCAGTACGGCCGAGCGGGACTATCTGACCCTGCGCGCAGCCCGGCTCCGGGACCACGGCCGAGCACACTGACATCACAGTGACGACTCGGTTCTCGTCCTACTCCAGGTTGGCGATCATCCGCTGCAGGACATCCATCATGGTCGCGTAGTCCTCCGGCCGGATGCCGGCCACGGACAGGTCCCGGACGCTGCCCACCTTCTCGGCCGCCGCAGCGTGTGCAGCGCTCCCCGAGCCGGTCAACGCGATCCGGTTGTCGGGCCCGCGGCCGACCCAGCCGCGCTCGGTCAGGTCCGTCACCACCTCGGCGACGTTCTCCCCGTTCACTTCCCAGAACGGTCGGAGCGCCTCGACGAGATGGGCGTCGTCCGCAGGCCCGCGACTGATCGTGTTGAGCGTCTGCCATTCGCGGCGCGACAGGCCCGTCTCGTCCAGACTCCGATCGAGGGTGGTTTCGATCAGCTGATCGAGTCGCTTGAGCTGGAATCCGATCATTCTCATCGCGAGTTCCTTGTGGTCGAGTCTATCACTCTGGACAACTACATGTTACATTGCAAGTACTTGTGCAGTTGTACCATAGCGCCGTGGACGAGGTCGAACGAGTCGAACGCGCAATGATCGCGATCCGTCGGAGGCAGACCAAGCGCACGCTCGCGGAGGACGAGCCCGCCGGACAAGCCTTCGACGTCCTGGACGTGATCGAGGCATCGGAGGGCCCGACCGTGTCGGCGGTCGCGACCGCACTCGCCGTCGATCAACCGAGGGCGAGCAAACTGGTGTCGGGCGCGGTGTCGGCTGGCCTGGTACGGCGGGTTGCCGATCAGGCGGACGGCAGACGTTCGGTGCTGGTGCTGACCGAACGAGGCCAGGCGTTGGTCACCGACGCCCATCAGCGCCGACAGCGGGCATTCGCCGAGGCCATGTCCCGATGGACACCGCGCGAGCGTGCCGAATTCGCCGGTTTGCTCACCCGTTTCGTCGATGCAATGCGTTGAGCCATCAGCGCGGTGCGTGAGCACGGCCGTCGATGTGTGGGGCAGGACGGAGGCGATCGAGGCACCTCTCGTGATGGGATAGAGCCCGAGCATCTGTCCCCGATCACGAGGAGCGTCCGACGTGGCCCCACCGAACCTGACCCGCGAACAGGCAGCACAGCGGTCCGCGCTGTTGAGCGTCGACAACTACCGCATCGAGCTGGACCTGACCGACGGCGACGGCAAGCCCGGCGAGCACACCTTCTCCTCCCGCACCACGGTCACCTTCGGCGCGACAGCGGGCGGCGACACCTTCATCGACCTGATCGCGACCGCCATCCGCAGCGCCACCCTCAACGGCGCGGCCCTCGACGTCTCCGGGTACGACGAGTCCACCGGCATCGCACTGACCGGCCTGGCCGAGCGCAACGAGCTGATCATCGAGGCGGACTGCGAGTACTCGCACACCGGCGAGGGCCTGCACCGCTTCGTCGATCCCGCCGACGGGTCGGTCTACCTGTACTCGCAGTTCGAAACCGCAGACGCCAAGCGGATGTTCGCCTGCTTCGACCAGCCCGACCTCAAGGCCACCTTCGATGTCACCGTGACCGCGCCAACCGACTGGCAGGTCATCTCGAACTCGGCCGTGGTCGAAACCCTCGCCGCCACACCGGGACTGCACCAGTTCCGCACCACCCCGAAGATGAGCACCTACCTCGTCGCCCTGATCGCCGGGCCGTACGCGCGGTGGACCGACAGCTACACCGACGAGCAGGGCCACATCCCGCTCGGCATCTACTGCCGCGCCTCACTCGCCGAGCACATGGACGCCGAGCGGTTGTTCACCGAGACCAAGCAGGGCTTCGGTTTCTATCACCGCAACTTCGAGGTGCCCTACGCCTTCGGCAAGTACGACCAGCTGTTCGTCCCCGAGTTCAACGCGGGCGCAATGGAGAACGCGGGCGCGGTGACCTTCCTCGAGGACTACGTGTTCCGTTCCAAGGTGACCCGGGCGTCCTACGAACGCCGCGCCGAGACGGTGCTGCACGAGATGGCGCACATGTGGTTCGGCGACCTCGTCACCATGACGTGGTGGGACGACCTGTGGCTCAACGAGTCCTTCGCGACCTTCGCGTCGGTGCTGTGCCAGTCCGAGGCCACCGAGTACGTCAACGCCTGGACCACGTTCGCGAACGCCGAGAAGTCGTGGGCGTACCGGCAGGATCAGCTGCCCTCCACCCATCCCATCGCCGCCGACATCCCCGACCTCGCCGCGGTCGAGGTCAACTTCGACGGGATCACCTACGCCAAGGGCGCGAGCGTGCTCAAGCAGCTCGTCGCGTATGTCGGGCTCGATCCGTTCCTGGCCGGCCTTCGTGCCTACTTCAAGGAGCACGCGTTCGGCAACGCCACCTTCGACGATCTGCTCGCGGCGCTGGAGCACTCGTCCGGCCGGGACCTGTCCGACTGGGGTGCCCAGTGGCTCAAGACCACCGGGCTGAACATCCTGCGGCCGGAGTTCACGGTCGCCGAGGACGGCACCTTCTCGTCCTTCGCCGTGCTGCAGGGCCGCGCAGAGCCCGGCGCGGGCGAGTACCGCGTGCACCGCCTCGCGGTCGGCATCTACGACGACGTGGACGGCAAGCTGGTGCGCACCGAGCGCATCGAGCTCGACGTCGACGGACCACGGACCGAGGTGCCCGAGCTGGTCGGGGTTGCCCGCGGCAAGTTCGTGCTCGTCAACGATGACGACCTCACCTACTGCTCGGTGCGGCTCGACCCGGACTCGCTCGCGGTGCTGATCGAGCGCATCGGCGACATCGCCGAACCGCTGCCGAGGACGCTGGCGTGGTCGGCAGCATGGGAGATGACGCGGCAGGCCGAGCTCAAGGCCAGGGACTTCGTCGAACTGGTGCAGCGCGGCGTCGGCGCGGAGACCGAGGTCGGGGTCGCGTCGCGGCTGCTGATGCAGGCGCACGCCGCGCTCGGCAGCTACGCCGAGCCCGGCTGGGCGAACGACACCGGGTGGCCCGGCTTCGCGAACCGGCTGCTCGAGCTGGCCAGGGAGGCCGAGCCGGGGTCCGATCACCAGCTGGCCTTCCTGAACTCGCTGACCGCGGCGCGCCTGCAGCCCTGGCACACCGAGGTGCTGCAGGAGCTGCTCGACGCCGATCCGGCGACCGTCGGGTTGCCGGGGCTGGTGGTCGACACCGACCTGCGCTGGCGGTTGGTGCAGGCGTTGGCGGTGGCGGGCGAGGTGGACGCGGACGGCCCCGAGTCGCCGTTCATCGACGCGGAGGCGCAGCGGGATCCGACCGCGGCAGGCGTCCGGCAGGCGGCGGCCGCGCGGGCGGCCCGACCGCAGGCGGCGGTCAAGGAGGCGGCCTGGGCGACGGTCGTCGGCGACGACTCCGTCCCGAACATCACCGCCCGCGCGATCATCGGCGGCTTCGCGGCGCCGGGTCAGGGCGAGCTGCTCCAGCCGTACGTGGCCCGGTACTTCGCCGAGATCCCCGACGTCTGGGCGCGCCGCTCGAGCGAGGTGGCGCAGACCGTGGTCGTCGGGCTGTACCCCGCATGGTCGATCACCGAGTCCTCGGTCGCGGCCGCCGACGACTTCCTGGCCGGTGACCATCCACCCGCGCTGCGCAGGCTGGTGGTCGAGGGCAAGGCCGGGATCGTGCGGGCGCTGAAGGCGCGGGCCTTCGACGCCGGCTGACCTGCCCCACAGACGACCGGAGGTGCCCCTCCCGCGACGGACCGCGGGAGGGGCACCTCCGGTTGAAGCGAAGTCGGACTAACGCACCGCGATGGCCGCACTCATCACGCGGACCGCGCTGACCAGGCCGTCGATCAGGTCGGCCTCACCGAAGGACGACACCGCTGCGGTCACACCGAGCTGTGCGACCCGGTCGGTGACCCGATCGGCCACCTTGCGTCCGGAACGGATCTCGATGGCGCGCTGGTTCGGGGAGACCGCGATCAGCACCGACCGCTCGGCCTCGGGGGTCTTCGGGAACAGCGCCTCGACGCCGGCCGCGGTGTCCTCTCCGAGGTCACCGATGTACGCGTTGAAGCGCACCTTGGTCGACCGCGTCGCGTCGGTCAACGCGTCGTCGAGGGCCACCAGCTCGTCGACACTGAACGGCAGATCGTCGTAGGGATCGCCGACACGGTGCACGCTCGAGACGCGGCCGCTCGCGGTCACCACCGAGCCCACCGGGAGCTCGGACTCGATCACCGCCGGGAAACGGTTACCACTTGCCACTTGCCGAACCTCCGATCAGATCTGCGGATCCGGACTCGATGGCCGCGTGCCCGCCGTGGTGACCGACCGTCACCTCGTCGACCGCGGACCACAGCACCGGCTTGTGGGTCCATTCCTCGTCCAGCGAGTAGTGCGCGGGGGTGGTTCCTGCCACCGGCTTGGCCATGTAGCACAGCCCCGCGATGATCGCCGTGATGAGCGCAGGGATCCCTACGAAGATCAGCGATGTCTCAAGAATGCTCACGCCCCAAACCGTAGCCCAGTGCGCCGAAATTTGTGCCGTCGGGGCCACCTCGAGATCGGACGTTTACGCAGCGCCCTCGCCGAGGTAGCGCAACCACACCGGGTCGAGCTCCTTGGTGCTGGCCAGCAGCCGCCAGTGCTGCCCCTTGGGCGGCACCAGGGCGGCCCGCAACGTCCAGCCCAGCTCGCTGAGTAGCTTGTCGGCCTTGCGGTGGTTGCAGGGCGCGCAGCAGGCCACGCAGTTCTCCCAGGAATGCCCGCCTCCCCGGCTGCGCGGGATGACGTGGTCCACGGTCTCGGCCTTGTCGCCGCAGTACGCACACCGGAAGCGGTCCCTGTGCATCAGCGCGGCCCTGGTCATCGGGATCCGGGCCCGGTAGGGCACCCGCACGTAGTTGCGCAGCCGGATCACCGAGGGGACCTGCACGGACCAGTCGGCGGAATGGATGACCTGCCCGTCCGGGTCCTCGTGGACGGCGCTGGCCTTCTCGCACACCAGCAGGACGACGGCACGGCGGACGGGAAGCGCGGTCAGCGGCTCGTAGGTGGCGTTCAGAAGCAGCACCCGGCGCTTGACCCAGGAGGGAACCGCGTCGTCCTCACCTGGGGTCGAGGGTCTCAGACCCTCGTCGATCACTTGCAGCGAAGAAGCCCCCGATCCCCGCGGCAGGCGGGCATCAGTGGGCTGGAGTTGTCGGTGCGCTCGGGCGGTGTGCGAGTTCTTCATGCGACCTCCGGGAAGATTGCTCCCAAGTTGACCACGGATGGCCTGCTCGCGCACGTCCATTTGGTACAAAGATGCAGGACTTTCGGTGAACAACCGATGACAACACGAGCGCGTCGACGTCACGGCGCGAGTACGGGCACAATGGACGCCGACATGACTGATGCCGAAGTGAGCTTCTACGACGCAGTGGGCGGAGCCGAGACGTTCCGCAAACTGACCGCGCGGTTCTACGAGGAAGTGGCCAAGGACGAGATCGTCCGGCCCCTCTATCCGGAGGAGGACCTCGGGCCGGCCGAACGCCGCATGCGGATGTTCCTCGAGCAGTACTGGGGCGGCCCGCGTACCTACTCCGACGAACGCGGACACCCCCGGCTGCGGCTGCGCCACCAGCCGTTCCGTATCGGTCCGCTCGAGCGCGACGCGTGGCTGCGCTGCATGCACATCGCGATCGCGTCGATCGACGAGGCCACCCTCGACGAGCCGCACCGCCGCGCCCTCATCGACTACATGGACATGGCCGCCGCCTCGATGGTGAACTCGCCCGTCTGATCGGCGCAAACCGGACACATCCCCTTCGAAGTCGTGCTGTCCGCACGGGTTTGGCACTATGTGTCCCTGTGACCACTGACGAGGCCGGGCCGGAGACCACAGTTCCCTGGTGGACAAACGCGGTCTTCTATCAGATCTATCCGCGTTCGTTCTCCGACTCCAACGGCGACGGCGTCGGCGACCTTGGCGGCGTCCGCGACCGGCTCGGGTACCTCGAGCTGCTCGGCGTCGACGCCATCTGGCTGAGCCCGGTGATGCGCTCACCGATGGCCGACCACGGCTACGACGTCTCGGATCCGCGCGACATCGATCCGCTGTTCGGCGACCTCGACGTGATGGACGCGCTGATCGCGCAGGCGCACGCGCGGCGGATCAAGGTCACCATGGACCTGGTCCCGAACCACACCAGCGCGGAGCACCCGTGGTTCGCGGCCGCGCTCGCGGCCGAGCCGGGCAGCCCCGAGCGGGCTCGCTACCACTTCCGCGACGGTCTCGGCCCGGACGGCGCCGAGCCGCCGAACAACTGGCCGAGCATCTTCGGCGGGCCGGCCTGGACCCGGGTCACCGAGCCGGACGGCTCCCCCGGCCAGTGGTACCTGCACATCTTCGCCCCCGAGCAGCCGGACCTGAACTGGGACAACCCCGAGGTCGCCGAGGACCTCGCGACCACGCTGCGGTTCTGGCTGGATCGCGGCGTCGACGGTTTCCGTATCGATGTCGCGCACGGGATGGCCAAGCCGGAGGGCCTGCCGGACTACGACTGGGAATCCAATCGGCTCCTGAGCAACGATGACAACGACCCGAGGTTCAACAACCCGGCCGTGCACGAGATCCATCGCGGCCTGCGCAAGGTGATGAACGAATACCCCGACACGGTGGCCGTCGGTGAGATCTGGGTGCGCGACAACGAACGCTTCGGCGAGTACATCCGGCCCGACGAACTGCACCTGGGCTTCAACTTCCGGCTCGCCGAGGCCGAGTTCGGCGCCGACAGCCTGCGTGAGGCCATCGAGAACTCGCTCGGTGCGGTGGCCGCGGTCGGCGGCACCCCCACCTGGACGCTGTCGAACCACGACGTCGCGCGCGAGGTCACCCGCTACGGCGGCGGCGAGATCGGCCTGGCCAGGGCCCGCGCCATGGCCATCGTCGAGTTCGCGCTGCCGGGGGCGGTCTTCATCTACAACGGCGCCGAGCTCGGGCTGCCGAACGTCGAACTCCCGGACGAGGCGCTGCAGGATCCGGTGTGGGAGCGGTCGGGCCACACCGAACGCGGCCGCGACGGCTGCCGGGTCCCGGTGCCGTGGGAGGGCACTGCCCCGCCGTTCGGCTTCAGCTCGGCGGAGACGTCGTGGCTGCCGATGCCGCCGGAATGGGCCGATCGCACCGTGGAGGCGCAGATCGAGGACGTGACGTCCACGCTGTCGCTTTACCGGTCGGCGCTGGAGCTGCGGGCCCTGCGGCCGGAGTTCTCCGGCGACGAGATCGATTGGTACGGAAGCCCGTCCGGTTGCCTGGCGTTCCGGCGGCGCGGCGGGCTGGTGTGTGCGCTCAACGCCACGGATGCGCCCATCCCGCTGCCGCCGGGGGAACTGCTGCTGGCCAGCGCCCCGTTGGTGAACGGGGAGCTGCCCCCGAACGCGGCGGCCTGGCTGGTCTGACCGCCGCCGACGGGGGTCAACGGCGCACGGTCAGCCCGATCTCGCCGCCGCGCCTGCTGAACACGGTGCCGAAACGCGCGTCCAGGCGCAGCCAGGTCCTGGTCGCGCGCACCCGCACCATCTCGGACGCGTCGATGCGCTCGAGATCGACGGCCGCGGTCATCGGATCCGACCCGACATGCGGGATGAATCCCATTGCGGCGAGGGCGAACACCGTGCGCATCGACACCCCGACGACCTCGCCCGCGCCCTCGACGCTCAGCACCTCCTGCGCCAGCAGCGAGGCGGGCGGACCGTGGCTGCTGCCGTGCTCCTTGGCCAGCGCCGCGCCCTGCTGAGCCAGGTCGATCAGCACCCGCGCCGGAACGTCGTCGATGTGCGCGAACCCGGTCTCCGGCGGCAGGGCACCCCGCCACGCCGAGTCCATCGAGAAGCCGGGGTCGATGTCGGCGCCTGCGGCGGCCGTCAGGCCGTGCAGCAATCCGTCACCCGCGGCGGAGGTGTCGTCCGGGCTGATCCGCCCGGAGACGACCCGCGCCGCCAGCGCGTCGAATCCCGTCGGCACGAAGGCGACCAGCTGCCCCTCGTCCCGCTGCCGCATCCGAACGATCACCGCCTCGTCCAGCCGGACCGCCTTGGCGAGGAACGTCGCGAGGTTCTCCCGTTCGCCCGCGTCCGGGATGGTCAGGACCCGCTCATGCACGCTTCCACTGCTCCAGATACTCGCGCTCGGGCGCGGTCAGCCTGCGCAGTCGCTGGGTGTCGATGTCGAACGCGGCGATCTGCGTCGACGCCACGATCGACGGAGCCGAGTCCGGCGCCGCGCCGCCTGCGCGCACCTCGTACCCGATGGTGAAGTCCACGGCACGGACCGACTCGATCCACATGAGCACGTCGAGGGGGCCGTCGTCGTGCCGCAGCTGGCCGCGGTAGCGCACGTGCAGGTCGGCGATCACCGCGCCGTCCCTGAGGGTGACCGTCGGCCTGCCGTCCTCGAACAGCCACGGGATGCGCGCCTCCTCCAGCAGGGTCACCATCCTCGCGTGGTTGATGTGCTGGAAGACGTCCATATCCGACCAGCGCACACCCACCTTCGTGTGGAAGCCGACCGCGGCCGCGGTCACCGACCCTGACGTTTCGACGCTCAACTTCGATCCCTTCCGATCAGATGCCCGCTCCGCGCACCATGCTGCGAACCTGACGCGCCGCCACCGAGAGCGTCGCGAGGTCAAGCGTCCCAGACTCCGCGATCTCACCGAGCGCTGCCCTTGCCCTACTCAGCCGTGACGAGTTCGACGACTCCCAGTCCAGGATCTTCTCCTCGGCCGTCTCGTCCGGTTCACCGCCCGCGAGCACATCGAGGGTGAGCGAGCGCAACGAGCTGTACAGGTCGTCGCGCAGCGCGAGCCTGGCCAGCGAATGCCACCGATCGCCGCGCTCGAGACCCGAGATGGCGGTGAGGAATCCGTCGATCCCGAGGCGCTCGTCGAGCGCGTAGTACAGCTCACCGACCTCCTCGACCTCGCGATCGCTGATGTCCGAGATGTCGATGATGTCGAGCGACGGGAACCCGTCGAGCAAGCTGTACACCCGCCGGGCGAGCGGCTCGGGGCAGCCGTGCTCGACCACGTGCGACATCCGGGTGACGAGGTCGGTGACATGATGTCCGCGCAGCCAGTTCGGGAGTTTGGGGGTCATCGCCCTGACCCGCGCGGCGTACCTGTTGATCTCCGCGCCCACCGCGACCGGCTGCGGACGGTTCGACAGCAACCACCGCGCCGCGCGGTCGAGCATTCGGCGCGATTCCAGCATCAGCTCGTCGGCCACCGACGAAGCGACCGGCGCCTCGCGGATGTCGCTCCACACCGAGCGCAGGTCGAAGATCTCGGTCGCCGCGGTGAAGGCCCTGATCGAGTCGGTGCTGCTCGCGCCCGCCTCCTCGGCGAGCCGGTACGCGAAGCTGATCCCGCCGAAGTCGATGGCCTCGTTGGCCAGGATCGTGGCCACGATCTGGCGGCGCAGGCGATGCGACTTGATCTCCCCGGCGAACCGCTCGCGCAGCGGCCGCGGGAAGTACCTGGGCAGCCGCACCGCGTAGGTGTCGCTGTCGGGCAACTCGCTGGCCAGCAGGTCGTCCTTGACCGCGAGCTTGACGTGGGCGAGCAGGGTGGCCAGTTCCGGAGAGGTGAGGCCGACGCCCTCCTGCAGTCGCTCCTCGATCTCCACGGGTCCTGGCAGGGCCTCGATCTCCCGGTCCAGCCCGCGACGGGCCTCGAGGTCGGCGAGCTGGCGCGCGTGCACCCCCAACATCGCCACGGCGTCGGCGCGCGAGGTGCCCATCAGGTCGTTCTGGTCGATGTTGTCCCGCAGCACCAGCCGCGACACCTCGTCGGTCATCGACGCGAGCAGATCGTTGCGCTCGGCCTTCGGCAGAGCGCCACCACTGACGGCGGTGTCCAGCAGGATCTTGATGTTGACCTCGTGGTCGGAACAGTCGACGCCCGCCGAGTTGTCCAGGGCATCGGTGTTGATCCGGCCACCCGCGAGGTCGTACTCGATCCTGCCCCGCTGCGTCACCCCGAGGTTGCCGCCCTCGCCGATCACCTTGGCGCGCACCTCGTTCCCGTTTACCCGCACCGGATCGTTCGACTTGTCGCCGACATCCGCATGGCTCTCCGTGGTGGCCTTGATGTACGTGCCGATCCCGCCGTTCCAGAGCAGGTCGACCGGCGCGCGCAGGATCGCACGCACCAGCTCCGGCGGCGACAGCTCGGTGACGTCCTCGTCGAGGCCGAGCGCCGCGCGCGCCTGCGCGGTCAGCGGCACCGACTTGCGCGAGCGGTCCCACACCCCGCCACCCGCACTGATGAGTGCCGGGTCGTAGTCCGCCCACGAGGAGCGTGGCAGCGCGAAGAGCCGTTGCCGTTCGAGGAAGGACCTCGAGGCGGCCGGATCGGGGTCGAGGAAGATGTGCCGGTGGTCGAACGCCGCGACCAGCCGGATGTGCGGGCTCAGGAGCATCCCGTTCCCGAACACGTCGCCGCTCATGTCGCCGATGCCTGCGACGGTGAAGTCCTCCGTCTGGGTGTCGATCCCCATCTCCCGGAAGTGCCTGCGCACGCTCACCCAGGCGCCCTTCGCCGTGATCCCCATGGCCTTGTGGTCGTAGCCGACCGAGCCGCCGGACGCGAAGGCGTCGCCGAGCCAGAACCCGTACCGGGCCGCCACGTCGTTGGCGAGGTCGGAGAACTGGGCGGTGCCCTTGTCCGCGGCCACGACGAGGTAGGTGTCGTCGCTGTCCCGGCGGACCACCCGGTCCGGTGGCAGCACGACCCCGGTCGCGGGTTCGACGTTGTCGGTGATGTCGAGTAGACCGGAGACGAACAGCCGGTAGCAGGACTGTCCCTCCGCGAGGAGCGACTGTCGGTCCGCCGCCGGGTCCCCTGTCGGCACCGGCGCCCGCTTGACCACGAATCCGCCCTTCGCGCCGACCGGCACGATCACGGCGTTCTTCACCGCCTGCGCCTTGACCAGGCCGAGGATCTCCGTCCGGAAGTCCTCCCGACGGTCCGACCAGCGCAACCCGCCCCTGGCCACCGGACCGAATCGCAGGTGCACGCCCTCGACCCGCGGCGAGTAGGCGAACACCTCGAAACGAGGTCGCGGCCTCGGCAGTTCGACGATCTGCTGGGAGTTGAGTTTGAACACCAGGATGTCGCGGGGATTGCCGTCCTCGTCGGTGACGTAGTAGTTCGTCCGCAGCGTGGCCAGGACGAGTCCGAGCATCCCGCGCAGGATCCGATCGGCGTCGAGGCTGACCACCTCGTTGATCCGCGCGCGCAGCTCGGCCGCGAGTTCCTCCGCCCGCGGCGCCGAGGCCAGATCGGGGTCGAAGATCGACTGGAACAACTCGACCAGCAGCCCGGTCGTCTGACCGTGCTCGATCAGCACACCCTCGATGTGGAACTGACTGTACGGAAATCCCGCCTGGCGCAAGTACTTCGAGTACGCGCGCAGCACGGTTGCCTGTCGCCACTCGAGCCCGGCCCGCAGCACCAGCTCGTTGAACCGGTCTGGTTCGGACCGGTCGTACCAGACGGCGGTGAAGGCATCGGTGAACCGGTGCTGGAGGGCGATCGCCTTCGTCGACTCGATGCTCCGGTCCACCTCGTCCAGCTCCGAGTCCAGGTTCTCCCCGACCGTCGCGTCGACCAGTTCGGGAGCAGCGGACAGCCCGAAATCGTAGATCCAGCACGGCAGCCCGTCGGGACGAACCACCCGGTACGGCCGCTCGTCGAGCACCTCGACGCCCAGGCTCTGCAGCACGGGCAGCACCTGGCTGAGCGAGACCCCCGCACCGCTGATGTACAGCGTGAAACGCCACTGCCCCGGTCGGGCGTCCTTGTGCCGGTACAGCTTCAGATCGATCGCCTCGCCTGCGAGGGCCTCCAGACGCGCGATGTCCCTGACCGCCCGCGCGGCGTCGAAGTCCTGCTTGTAGGCCTCGGGGAACGCGGCGGCGAAGCGCAGCGCGGTCACCGAGGTCACCGAGGGCTCGGCCGCGACGGCGTCGAGGAGGTCGTCCTCCCACGCCCTGGTCGCCGCCGCCAGCATCGCCTCGATCCGGTCGCGGCCACCGGCCGAGATCTGCGCCGACGACGGGGCCGCGTCCGGCTCCTTGCGGATGGTGAAGTGCACCATGGCGAGGTCCGACTCGGTCACACGCGCGCTGTACTCCAGCGTGCCCCCGCCCAGTTCCCGCAGCAGGATCGCCTGCATCGCCAGGCGGACCCGGGTGGTGTAGCGGTCCCGGGGCAGGTAGACCAGCGCGGAGGTGAATCCGCCGAACTGGTCGTCCCGGAGGAAGAGCCGCACCTGCCTGCGCATGCCGATGGCCAGCACGGAGGTGATGGTCTCGTACAGGGTCTCGGTGTCGCTGGAGAAGAGCTCGGTACGCGGGAAGGACTGGATGACTTCGAGCATCCGCTGACCGGAGAAGGAACCGATGTCGAATCCGGCCCGTTCGATCACGGTGCGCGCTCGCCGCTCGATCACCGGGATGTCGAGCACGTTCTCGTGCAGCGCGGTCACCGTGAACACACCGACGAAGCGGTGCTCGCCGGTGATCGCGCCGTCAGCGTCGAGCCCGGTGACGGAGACGAAGAACGGGTACACCGATCGGTGCACGGTGGCGGGCGCCGCACCCTGCGCGAGCAGCAGGATGGGCCGGTCGACACTGAATTCGGGTGCGGGCAGGTCGATTCGGTGGTCGGCCACCGACGCCGCACCGAGCACCCCGAGCCCGCTCTCGGGCACGATGTGGGCGAGCGGGCGCCCGTGTTCGCCGGGATCCCAGAACTCGTAGCGCCGGTAGCCGAGGGTCATGAAATGCCCCTCCGACATCCAGCGCAGCAGCGCCGCGGTGTCCCTGATGTCGACCGCCCGGTACCCCTGCGGTTCGCGGTCCGCGAGCTCGTCGAGCTGCTCGGCGAGCACCAGCTGGCCGTAGCGCATCGCGTCCGCGTCGGCGATCACCTGACGCACGTCGGCCAGCACGTCCCTGACCGCGTCCCCGACCTGGGCGAGCACCTCCTGCTCGGTGGTCGGATGCAGCAGGACGAGCATCCAGGACTCGGTGCGCACCCCCTCTCCCGCCGCCGTGCCGTTGGCGAGCACATCGAGGAGGCCGCCGTCCGCATCGCGGCGGACCTGGAAGACCGGATGGATCAGCTCGGTGACCGTGATACCGAGGCGGGCGATCAGCGCCATGACCGACTCGACCAGCAGCGGCATGTCGTCGGTGACGATCTGGACGGCCGGCTGGCCGGGCAGCGGCTCGAGCACCCGCGACACCGCGTGCCCGGAGGGGCGGCGTGCGGCCAGTTCGAGGTGGCTGCCGAACACTGTCTCGGCGTCGGCGCTCGGGCGACCAGGCGACCCGGCCCAGTCGATGTTGCGGAAGTAGACCTCGCGGATCCCGTCGAGATGGGAGGCGAGGTCCGCGGGCAGGCCCATTGTGGCCCCGTGGTCGAAGCGATCGGCAGATCTGGTCATCTCGCGGCCCACTCCCCTGGTCGAACTGACGTGACGGGTGTGCACGTCCGAGCCTAACCGCGGGGAGCGGGACGAGAGGTGAACTGACGGCGCCTTCTAGCGCACCGGTTCCGTGATCGCGTACTCCGACAACACCGATCGCTCCAGTTCCGGGAGCGGAACCGAGGTCTCGGTCTTCACGTCGAACCGCACGAGGACCGCGTCCGCGACGCCACAGGTGACCCCGTGGACGTCGCGGATCACGTGCCGGATTCCGAACGAGGAGGTCCCCACCGCGAGGACGGACACCTCGACGGTGACCGGGCCCGACTCGTCGGTGATGGGCTTGAGGAACTCGATCTCCATCTTGCGCACCACCATCGCCGTGGGGCGCACGCCCGCGGGGAAGACCCGGTCGCGGAAGAACTTCACCCGCGCTTCCTGTGCGTACTCGAGGAAGAGGGTGTTGTTGACGTGGCCGAGGCGATCGGAATCGCCCCAGCGCACCTCGACCTCGCAGGTGTAGACCTTGTTCGGCACGTGCTAGCCCCGGGTGAGCTTGCGGTGGGTGACCCGGTGCGGGCGGGCCGCGTCGGCACCGAGCCGCGCGACCTTGTTCTCCTCGTACGCCTCGAAGTTGCCCTCGAACCAGTACCAGGCCGCCTCGTTGTCGCCGAAGGCGCCTTCCCAGGCCAGGATGTGCGTGCAGGTCCGGTCAAGGAACCAGCGGTCGTGCGAGATCACCACGGCGCAGCCGGGGAATTCCTGCAGCGCGTTCTCGAGCGAGCTGAGGGTCTCGACGTCGAGGTCGTTGGTCGGCTCATCGAGCAGGATCAGGTTGCCGCCCTCTTTGAGGGTCAGCGCCAGGTTCAGCCGGTTGCGCTCACCACCGGAGAGCACGCCCGCGGGCTTCTGCTGATCCGGGCCCTTGAACCCGAAGGCGCTCACGTACGCACGCGAGGGCATCTCGTTCTGGCCGACCTCGATGAAGTCGAGTCCGTCGGAGACCGTCTCCCATACCGTCTTGGTCGGGTCGATGTTCGCCCGCGTCTGGTCGACGTAGCTGAGCTTGACCGTCTCGCCGACCTTGACCGTGCCCGAGTCCGGCTCCTCGAGCCCGACGATGGTCTTGAACAGGGTGGTCTTACCGACGCCGTTGGGACCGATCACGCCGACGATGCCGTTACGGGGCAGCGTGAAGGACAGGTCCTTGATCAGCAGCCGGCCGTCGAAGCCCTTGTCGAGGTTCTCCACCTCGACCACGACGTTGCCGAGGCGCGGCGGCGTCGGGATCTGGATCTCCTCGAAGTCGAGCTTGCGGTGCTTCTCGGCCTCCGCGACCATCTCGTCGTAGCGGTCGAGGCGGGCCTTGCTCTTGGCCTGGCGGGCCTTCGCGCCGGAGCGGACCCAGGCGAGTTCCTCCTTGAGGCGCTTCTGCAGCTTCTGGTCCTTCTTGCCCTGGACCTCGAGTCGCGCTGCCTTCTGCTCCAGGTAGGTGGAGTAGTTGCCCTCGTACGGGTAGAGCCGGCCGCGGTCGACCTCACAGATCCACTGCGCGACGTGATCGAGGAAGTAACGGTCGTGGGTGACGGCGAGGATGGCGCCCGGGTAGGCGGCCAGGTGCTGCTCGAGCCACAGCACGGACTCGGCGTCGAGGTGGTTGGTGGGCTCGTCGAGCAGCAGCAGGTCGGGCTTGCTCAGCAGCAGCTTGCACAGCGCGACGCGGCGCTTCTCGCCACCGGAGAGGTGGGTGACGGGCTCGTCCGCCGGCGGGCAGCGCAGCGCGTCCATCGCCTGCTCGAGCTGGGAGTCGATCTCCCAGGCGTCGGCGTGGTCGAGCTTCTCCTGGAGCTCGCCCATCTCCTCCATGAGCTCGTCGGAGTAGTCGGTGGCCATCAGCTCTGCGATCTCGTTGTAGCGCTTGAGCTGCACCATCGTCTCGCCGAGGCCCTCCTCGACGTTCTCGCGCACCGTCTTGGTCTCGTCGAGGTGCGGCTCCTGCATCAGGATGCCGACGGTGGCGCCCGGCGCCAGGAACGCCTCGCCGTTGCCCGGCTGGTCGAGTCCGGCCATGATCTTGAGGATGGAGGACTTACCCGCGCCGTTCGGGCCGACGACACCGATCTTCGCGCCCGGGTAGAAGCTCATCGTGACGTCATCGAGGATGACCTTGTCGCCGTGCGCCTTGCGCACCTTCTTCATCGTGTAAATGAACTCCGCCATGGCGACCAGAGTATCGGGACACCAGGCGACGCCCCAATCCACACGGGCCTACGGCCCGATCTGCGGCGGACCACGACCGAGTCGCGGCCCGCCGCAGGTCAGCTCGGGGGTTCAGGCGGTCCCGAACAACGACCGCACGAACGCGGTCGTGTCCGGCAGCGCCTGCATCACCGACGCTCCGTGAGCGCCCGGGTAGGACCGGAAGGTGACGGGCTGGCCGGCCAGTTGCAGGTCGAGCGCGAGCTTCGCGCCGAGCGGATACGGAACCGTCTGATCGCTCGCACCGTGCCCGATGAACACCGGCCGGTCGTAGCCGGTGGTGGGGACCGAAAGGTAATCGCGCATGGCCGAACGGAACATCTCGTTGTCGAGGGGGCGGCTGAGCATCTCACCCACACCGAAGGTTCCTGTGTGCTTCTGAAGGGGAACGAAGCACATGGTCTCGGAGGTCTTGACCAGCTCGCGCCCGGCCGGGCTGAGGTAGTCCTCGATCGGCAGGTCCGGTCGGGCCACCTTCATCCCGTCGACCACGTACGCGGCGAAAGCGGTCAGCCCGTTCAGGCCGAGGTTCGGGAAGCCGGGACCGCCGAGCGGGAAGAGCAGCTCCAGGTTCGCCGGGGTACCGGTGGCGACCGCGCCGCGGTAGTCCAGCTCCGGGGCGTACCGAGTCGCCTCGTGCGCGGCGAACATGGCGGCGTGACCGCCCTGAGAGTGCCCAACGACCACCCAGGAGGGGGACAGCTCCGGCGTCACCTTTCGGGCCGCCCGGACCATGTCGATCACCGAGCGACCCTCGCTGCGCCCGTGCAGATAGGCGTGGACTCCCTCGGTGCCGAGGCCCACGTAGTCGGTGGCCACCACCGCGTAGCCCTGCGCCAGCCATGCCGAGACGTAGTCGCGGGTGAGCGCGGTCACGTCGAAACCCATTGCGGGCGCGCAGCCGTCGCCGACACCGGTTGTGCCGTGCGCCCAGGACACCACGGGCCAGCCGCCCGCGGGCGCGGTCCCCTTCGGCAGGTACACGGCTCCGGTGCTGAGCGCGGGCGCCCCGGTCGGACCCTCGGTCCAATACGTGAGTTGGCGCGATCCACTCGCCGCCCCGCCGACCTCCGCCACCGCAGGCAGCGCCTTGTCTGCCACGACCGTTCCGGGTTCGCGGACCGGATCCGCCGCGGCCTGCCCGGCCGCCGGGACGGCCAGGACCAGCAGCGCCAGCACTGCCGCGCCTGCGCGCAGGCCGAGGCGATGACCCCGTGCGAGACCGAATTCGAACTTCATCGTGTTCCCCACCCTTGGTTGTTGTGTATGTGGTCCCGGCTGGTCGCACGCGCACCGCCGGCCACGGAGGCCGCGCCTGCCATCAAGAAGCCCTGGACCCGGTGCAGCGTAATACCCCGGCCCGGCCGCGACTCGGAAAAACAGGACACTCGTCCAGTCTGTTGGCGAGGTCGCCCTCTCACGCGCGGCCGGTCACCGGATCAGCGGCTCGACGAAGGCCATGGAGTCGGCCGAGGAGGCGGCGAGGGACTCGCCGTGCCCCGCACCCGGGTAGGCGGCGAACCGCACGTCCGAACCGGCGCGTTGGAGGTCCGCGACCAGCTTCAGCGTCAGCACGATCGGCACCACGGTGTCGGCGGTGCCGTGCCCGATGAGCAGCGGCCGGTCGTACCCAGTGGTCGGCACCCCCAGATAGTCAGCGAGCGCCGATCGGACCTCGTCGTCGCCGATCGGCCGGGAGAACAGCTCGCCCACCTGCGCCCCCGCGACCTGACCGGCCAGCTCGGGTGAGCACAGCCGCTCCGCGAGCCCCGCCAGTTCGCGCCCGCGCGGCGACAGGTAACTGTCGAGGTCGAGGTCGGGGCGAGCCGACCGCAGCCCGACGATGGTGAACAGGGAGAACGTCGTCAGCCCCCGCAGGCCGAGGTTCGGAAAGCCCGGACCTCCGAGCGGAAACAGCTGTTCGAGGCTCGACGGCGCACCGATTGCGACCGCGCCGCGGTAGTCCAGGTCGGGTGCGTACCTCGTCGCCTCGTGAGCGGTGGCCAGTGCGGCGTGCCCACCCTCCGAGAGCCCGATCACCACCCACCTCGGTGAGACCCCCGCGTCGATCGTCCTGGCCGCCCGCACCGCGTCGATCACGCTGTGCGCCGCGGCCTTCCCGTCGAGATACGGCAGCACGCCGGGCGTGCCGAGACCCAGATAGTCCGTCGCGACCACCGCGTACCCGCGCGCCAGCCAGTCCTCGAGATAGACGGACTCGATGCGCTGCAATCCGGTCATCGAGGGTGCGCATTGATCGGACACCCCGATCGTTCCGTGCGCATAGGAGACCACCGGCCAGCCTCCCTCGGGGGCAGGCCCCGGAGGGAGGTACACCGCCCCGGTGCTGGTCGCGGGGGCACCCGAATGGTCGGTGGTCGCGTAGGTGAGCCGGTAGGCCCGCCCGGTCCCCGGGATCCAGAGTTCCCTCGGCATGTCCTGCACCGCGATCACCGATCCTGGCGGTGCCTGCGCCGCCACCGCCGTGCCGACGGCGACCGACGCAGCGGCCATCGCGGCGACGATCAGGACCACGAAGAACAACCTCAGGCGTGCCATGCGGGACACCCCCTCACCACACGGGAAGACCCACAGCCTATGCCGCCACGGTGACCGAAATGCCCGGTTTCGGTCAGCTCGCCCGGAGAGCGGGATCGAGGCCGGCATCCACCAGGTCCCCTGGATCGCGCTCCGACTCCCCCGGTTCCCGGTCGGCGTCCGGTTCGGCGGACTGCGCCGCCTTGGGTGCCCGGTCGAGCCTGGCTCGGCAGCGAGCCAGGTCGGGTCCGACCGCGCTGGCACGCATCTCCAGGTCGGCGCGGTCCACCCCGTCCTTGGTCGTGTACTCGTTGGTTCGCAGCTGCCCACAGGCGATCACCGGATCCCCCTTCATCAGCGAGGCGCCGACACCGGACACCAGCCGCCGCCAGCAGGTCACCGTCAGGTAGAGGGTGCCGCCGTCCGTCCACTCCCCGGTCGAGCGGTCCTGCCGCCTGACGTTGCTCGCCATCCGAAAGCTGAGCACCTCCTCGCCCGAGTTCGTGGGCCGCTTGACCGGATTGGTGATCACGGTGCCGACCACCGCCGTGTGTGTCTCGTACATGTCGCTCCCCCTTGGCATCCGTGGGCCGCGCGGCCCCTCGATGCCAGCGTCCCCCGTCGGGTCGCCGAAATGTGGCCGCTGGCGAATCTGTGGATGAACGAACCGGGTGTCCACAGATCCGCGAAAACGGCTACGTGGAAACGTTGTTCGTCTGGGTGGCGTGCTACGCGGGAGGGCGGCCCGAGGTGATCGCGGCGGCCAGCGCCGCCGCGTAGGTGACCAGTCGCTCACCCGAATAGGTGACGGGGTCACTGACCGCGAGCCTGCCGAGCATCTCGGCGAAGGAGAGCATCGTGTGGGCCAGCAGCACCGGGTCCAGACCGGCCAGTCCCGGCTCGAGCGCTATCCCCGTCCTGGCCAACTCCTCGGCCCTCGTCAGCACCGCCGCCCTGGAGGCACGCAGGTGCTCCTGATACTCGGCTGGCGCCTGGTCGGGCGCGGTCAGGATCAGCCGCCACCGGGTGGGGTTGTCCACCACGACGCGCACGAACGAGGACACCGTTCCCGCGTAGGCCGCGGCAGGCCCCAGCGCGGTGAGGTCGGTCGGCATCGCCGCCATCACCTGCTCGATCGCGCGCCGGTGCTCGCGATCGAGCAGCGCCGCGACGAGCTCCGCACGGGTACGGAACACGTTGTAGAGCACGGGTTTACCGACGCCGGCCTCCGCCGCGACGGCCTCCATGTTCAGCTCGTGCAGGCCCGACCGCCTGGTCACCTCGACCGCGGCGTCGAGCACCTGGTCACGGCGCTCGGCCGGCGGCAGCCGCGGCGCGTACTTGCGTCGCGGGCGCTCATCCGCCGTCTGCGCTCTCGTCATCGACCCACCTCCGCGTCCACCTTAGGGATCGCCACTCGCGCTCATGTCCCACCGGGACAATGCTACGCAACCGTTGTATTCGCCGATGGCAATTGCTACGGTCGCGTTGTATTCAGATATCACCGACTCACCCGTCCCGAGCATCCGCAGGAGAACACGATGAGCGAACCCCGCATGCTGGCCGACCGAGGCTGGCCGTTCGATCCCGCGCGGCGGCGAGAGGACAACGGATTCTTCGGGCCGGGATCGCCGACGTGGAAGGTCTGGACCAACCCGACCGCGCTGCTCGGGTTCCAGCGGTCGGTCACCCTCGAGCACTTCGACCCCTTCCTGACCGCCGCGGTCGCCGACGCCCAGGGGATCTACCTGGACCCGAGGGGGCGTCTCGACGGCACCCTCTCCTACTTCCTGATCGTGGCGGTCGGCGACTCCCGGTCGGCGATCGAGACGTCCGAACTGCTGATGCGGGTGCACGCGAAGGCCACCGGGATCGAGCCGATCAGCGGGCAGCGATACAGCGCCAACAACCCGGACAGCCAGCTGTGGATCCACGTCACCGGCTGGCACTCGGTCCTCAAGTGCTACGAGATGTTCGGCCCCGGCCCCCTGAGCCCGGACGAGGAAGCCCGGTACTGGGCCGAGTGCGCCGTCGCCGCCGAGTTGCAGACCTGCAAGCCGGCGGACATCCCGCGCTCGCGCGCCGAGGTACACGAGTACTTCACTGCGGTGCGGCCGCGATTGTGCACCTCCGAGCGGGCCGTCGAGGGCATGCACTACCTGCTGCGCACCCGGTTCGGGAAGGGCCGGCTCGCGCTGTGGGCGATGAGTCGGCTGATGGCGCCCGCGACGATCGCCACCCTGCCGAGGTGGATGCGCGAACTCGGCGACGTCGATCAGCCCGCGGTGGTCGACCGGGTCGTCACGCCGCTCGCCCGGGCCGCCGTCCGCGCCACGAGCAGCCCGAGAACCGAGCTGGCCGTCGTCAAGCGCCTGCTCCCGATGACCCATTCGGTCCTCGAACAGCACTTCAACGGGGCGCCGCCGGTACGTGCGGAGACCGTCACCCCGTCGGCGGCGCGTGAGCTCCACGGCGCTCGGGCCGGGCGACCCGCGTAAAGCTAGTCCGTGGGCAGCGTCGTCGGGTCCGTGTTGGCGCCACAGATCACGGCGGCGATCCGCTCCCCCTCGGCAGGCGCGTAGGCGCCGCTGAGCAGGGCGGCGATCGGCGCCGCGGCCGCATGCTCCACCGCCAGCCGGAAGTCGCGCCACAGCAGGCTCCGCGCCAGGGCGATCGCCTCGTCCTCGACCAGCACCGAGCCGATCCCGGTCCGGCGGGCGACATCCATGGCGATGTCACCGAGGCGGGTCGCGCCGAGCGCGTCGGCCGCGATGCTGTCCACCGCCACGTCCACCGGGACACCGGCGGCGAGCGCCGCATGCAGGGTCGGGGCGCCGCTCGGCTCCACCCCGACGACCGACTTCTCCCCCGCCAGCGCCGCGGCTATCCCCGCGACGAGGCCGCCGCCACCCACCGCGACCAGCACCGTGGTGGCCTCGGGAACCTCCTCGGCCAGCTCGAGCCCGATCGTCCCCGCGCCCGCGACCACATCGGGCAGGTCGTAGGCGTGCAACTGCTGGGCGCCCTGCTGCGCGGCGATGGCCGACGCCCGGACGTAGGCGTCCGCGTAGCGCTCGCCGTCGAGCACGACATCGGCGCCGAGCGCGCGCAGCCGATCCACCTTCACCGTGGGCGCCGAGGCCGGGACGACCACCGTGCACGCGATTCCCAGCATCCCGGCCGCGGTCGCGGCCGCGATCCCGGCATTCCCACCGGACGCGATCACCACAGGCGAATCACGGTGCACGCCATCCCGGTTCAGCATGGCGTTGAGGCTGCCGCGGATCTTGAACGACCCGCCGAGCTGCAGTTGCTCGAGCTTGAGCGCGACCGGGACGTCCCCGCCCGGCGTCGGCAGGACCACCCGGAGCACCGGGGTGCGCCGGACCAGGGCACCGACCCGCCGCCGCGCGGCGAGCACGTCCTCGCGTGTGGTCACCGCCCGGCTTCGTGGTCGCGCCGCGCCAGCTCCGCGAACATGGCGTTGTGCGCCGCGAGCTCGGCGTCGTCATCGCGGTCCGCCGCACGGTCGACCCGCTTGGCCGTCTTCTGGTCACTGCGCGACCACTGCACCAGCAGCGCCAGCATCACCAGCACGAGGGGGATCTCGCCGGTGGCCCAGGCGATGCCGCCGCCGAGCCGCTGATCACCGATGAGGTCCGAGTTCCAGTCCAGGCCCAGCGCCCGGTAGTACCAACCGCCCATCACCTCGCCCATGCTCATCAGCGCGATGCCGAAGAAGGCGTGGAACGGCAACGACCCGAACACCATCGCGAGCTTGGTGATCGGCTGCAGGTTGCGCGGCGCCGGGTCGATGCCGATCACCACCCAGTAGAAGAGATAGCCGCTCAGGATGAAGTGCACGTTCATCAGCAGGTGCGCGCCGTGCGAGTCGAGCGTCGCGCCGAAGATGCCGCCGAGGTACAGGGCGTAGAAGCCGCCGACGAAGAGCACCGAGGCCACCAGCGGGTGGGTCAGGAATCGGGAAACCGGGCTGTGCAGCGCGGCCAGCAGCCACTCGCGCGGACCGGGCACCCCCTTGGGCCCGGCCGGGGACAACGCGCGCAGCGCCAGGGTCATCGGGCCGCCGAGCACCAGCAGCACCGGCGCCAGCATCGACAGCGCCATGTGCGCGCCCATGTGGACGCTGAACACCGCAGGCGAGTACCTGCCGAGGCCCGAGGAGGTCGCGACCAGGAGCGTCGCGCAGCCCAGCACCCAGGCGATGGTGCGGCCGACGGGCCACGTGTCCCCGCGCTTGCGGAGCCGTCGCACGCCGAGCAGGTAGACCACCGCCATGATGATGGCCGCGGTGCCGAAGACCAGGTCGAACCGCCAGTCGAACGCGAGCCGTTCGAAGGTCGGCGGGCCGTCCAGGTTGTAGCCCAGCTGCACCTCGGTCGGGGTCGGGTTGATGTTCTCGGCGGGGGGCGGGGTCCGGCCGAGGCCGACGGCGATACCGATGGTCGCGGCGAAGATGAGCGCCTCACCGCCGGCGAAGCGGATCAGCGGACCGCGGGCCGTCGGGTCGGCGGCAAGGGCGGGCAGCGCGCTGCGCCGCTGCAGGTAACCGAACACACCCAGGACCACCAGCGCGACGGTCTTGGCCACGAGCAGCCAGCCGTAGGTGCTGGTGAACAGCTCGCGCAGCGGGAGCCGCACCAGTCCGTTGAGGACACCGGAGATCGCCATCACCACGAATGCCGCCGTGGCGACGTTCGAGAACCGGCGCGTCGCGACGTCGGTGTACGCGCCCCGCCTGCGCGCGTGCGCGAGCAGCGCAAATAGCCCGCCCGCCCACAACGCCGCGGCGATCAGGTGCCAGAGCAGGCTGTTGGTGGCCAGATCGTGCGATCCGCCGGAGGAGGAGTGCCCGGTCAGCGCAAGCGGGATCAGGGTGGCGATGCCGAGCAGCAGCAGCACCGGGGTCCAGGACCAGCGCAGGACCAGTCGAGTGGCCACCGCGAGCAGCACCGCCAGGATCGCGGTCGATCGCCACGCCCCCGCGAGCTCGATCTGCGGGATCGCCTTCCAGAGGTTGGCGGGCTGGATGGCCGCGCTCAGCGGCTGACCGGAGGTGTCCGAGACGGTCAGCGGCACCAGGGCCAGCGCGCAAGCCGCCCAGACGATGGCGGCGTTCGACGCGGTTCGCACCGCCCGGTAGCCGTCGACATCGAGCACCCCGCTGCGCTGCGGCGGCACCAGGAAGGCGGCGAGCAGCAACGACCCGATCGCCAGGACGGCGGCGACCTCACCGGCAGCCTTCACGGCGGGCAGTCCGTATGTGGTGAGGGGACCCGGGTCGGGGATGCCGAGCAGCACCAGCGCGTCCGAGGCGGACAGCCCGACGATGATCGCCGCGACCAACCCCGCGATGATCCCGAGCGTCACGAAGATAGGTACCGAGTTCTCCCCCGCCCTTCGGATCGGCGACGGGGCGGAGGGGGCGAGCTCGGGTGATGCCATGCCAACAAGGGTAGGAGGCGCGCGCCTGCCGGGTTCGTCCAGGTTCGCCGACCCGTAAGCGAACCTATCGAATATTGCGCAGACCTACCGGTAGACTCCGGAGCCGATCCGGTCACGGATCACGCCTCCGTAGCTCAGTTGGATAGAGCAAGAGCCTTCTAATCTCTAGGTCGCAGGTTCGATTCCTGCCGGGGGCACCATCTTGCCTGCGCATTTGCGCCAGGTCGCAGGGACGTCCATCCCACCAACGATGACCAAGACGAGCGACAGCGTGTTCATTGGCCCAGGCGACGCACAGGGCCACCTATGTCAGGGGTCAGGTACCCCTTGCCGATCACAGCCTCGCAACAGCGCAGAAGTTGGACCCTACGCGGATCGCGGCTCCAAGCTGTGGCCCTACAAACAACTCCAGATCCAACATCACAATCACCTTTCGATGGTCGCCGACAACTAGCTCGGTGGCGATGGATCACAGAAGCCTCCCCATCCGCACGGCAGCAACCTGATCAACGGCACTCGCCATTCGTCAGGCATGGGGAAGTAGAAGACCCAGGAATCCATTTCGATCACCTCACCGGAGGGTTGCCCGGCTAGGGGCAGTGACCACCCAAGTCGCACGGGATGATCGACGACAGTGTTGCTCACCATTCCCAAGGCAACGGCAGATACCAAATCCAACCACCTGCCTTCATGCGCGGACACCTCCGGTTGAACAGTGTCTGCCGAAGTCGCGAGAGCGTCCACGGCAAGCAGCACCAACACCGATTCGTGGCGATGCGAATTGCTACTTTTCAGCAACTTTGGATGATCGCCGTCTTCGACCGCGGTCCTGCGTGTCCACGATCGCCGCCGCCGTGGACGCGATCGTCCGGTCGCGATCCTCGGTCAGTCGGGCGAGTGCCCTCCGTGCCGCCGCACCGGGAATCTCGGCAAGGGCCTGCGTGATCCGCAACCGCGTGGGAGCGTGGTCTGTCTTGTCGAGCTCCTCCTGCATGACCTCGACGAGGTCGTCGGCCGTGGGCGACAGCTCGGCCAGCAGGCCCAACACCTCGGCGGCCTCGACGTCGCGCCGCCCCTCGACAACCATCTCGAGGAGGGCGGGCACGGAGTCGGCGTTCCCGCGAGAGCCGAGGGCCAGGGCCGCGTATCCGCGGACCGTGGCGTCCGAATCATCGAGGGCTCGTCTCAGAAGTGCCGCCGCCTCCTCGGTGTGCACTGCCGCTATCGCGGCGGCGGCGCGACGCCGGACGTCGACCGTCTCTGAGCCGAGACCCACGGCAAGAGCTGTGAGCCCCGGACCGGCGGCCCGCGCCAACGACCACCGCAGCGCCCCGGCCACATTGGGGTCGTCCTCCGACAGCAAGGCCTCGACCAGCGCTTCGACGGGCAGCGCCGCCTTCCCGCCATGAGACAGGATCGCCTGTTGACGGCGGGCCGCGGACTCCGATTCGAGCGCGCGCAGCAGAGTGACGATGTGCAGGGCGTCGTCCCATTCCGCCGGTGCGGCGGCGTCGACGTGTTCGAGCTTCGTGAGCAGTTCCTCCTCGGCAGCGATCCGCTGGCGCGTGTGCCGTATGAGGTCCCCCACCAGGTCGGCGGGCGCGAAGTCCGGCTCGTCCAGTGCGCGCTTGGCCTCGTTCAACGAGAGACCGAGAGTCCTCAGGCTCTCGACGTGGAAGAGCCGGCGGATGTCGTCGGCGGAGTACTCGCGGTAGCCGCCTGACGTGCGGCCCGTCGGCGTCACCAGCCCCAACGTGTCGTAGTGGCGCAGCATCCGAGTGCTGACTCCACAACGCCGCGAGACCTCACCGATCAACATCCCCGTCTCCTCCTCACTACGTGTCCGGGCCGGCGACCGCGACACGCTTCGCCATCTCGACAGCGAGGGTGAAGCCACTGTCGGGGTCGCGGATCAACTGCTGCGTCGCGCTCGCATGCGCACGAATCCGCGGATCGGGACTCGCCCCGGCTGCGTCGAGGACCGGGCCGACGGCCTCCCCGAGCGCCACCAGCGCACGGCTCAGGCTGAGCTGCATGTGATGGTCCCCCCGTCCGAGCTCGGTCGCCAGATCGTCGGCCAACCCTGCCTGGTCGCCGGGTGGGACGAGAACCGCGGCCGCCCGCCACGCGCTCCGCGCGACCTCCTCGTGCTCGTCGTGCAGCAGCGCCGACACCGCAGGCCAGGCGAACCGATCTCCGATCTTGGACAGGGTGTGCAGCGCCTGACTGCGGGCCTGTGGGGTGTCGGATCGGAGCTCGTCGATCAGCATGGGCACCGTGATCTCCGCGGGCAGGCGGCACAACGCCCAGGTCAGCATGTCCCGGACGAAGAAGTCCGGTTCGACGGCGCACCGAGCCACGAGAGTCGCCACGAGTCGGGGATCGGGGCTCGTGCCCGCGGTGAGCGCAGCCTGCAGCCGAACCGACGGGTCGGCCGCGGCCAGAGCATCGACGAAGTGAGCATTCGGCCCACCGTGGTTGGTTGTGTTCACGACAACCACCTCCTTCGTCGACCATTCGAATCCTTGTCACTGTGTCAGGGTCAAGCCTCGATGTCTGTGAGTGTCGAGACCTGTGCGGTCACCGCTCGGCATTCTGAACGCGAACGCGGGACCGACCCCGAGAAGGGATCGGTCCCGCACTGGACTCGTGGTTTCGCCGGGACCATGACGCCGGCGCAACGGATCAGGACTTGGAGGCCTCGTCGATCTCCTTGCTGACCTGGTCGACATCCGCCTCGAGCTGCTTCTTGGTCACCTTGGCTGCGCGTTTGAGCGCCCTCTCGACGCGTGCCTCGAGATCCGTCGCCGCGACGACGATCAGCCCGCTCTCACCCTCGTCGAGCAGTTCACCCACCTCCTTGAGGTCGGAGCGGCTCATCCCCGCCGCGACGTGCCCGCCGAGAGCCCCGAGGCCCGCGCCGCCCGCGCCGCCCAGCAACAACCCGGCACCGAGCCCGACGGCCGGGAAGAGGGCGACCAGCGCACCCCCGACCAGGCCGATGCCGAGCCCGCCCCAGGCGCCCTGACGGGTCGGCTGCTCGTGCTTCTTGACGATCTTGACCTTGCCCTTGTCGGTCCGCGTGATGACCGCCGCGTCATAGGTGTCGACCAGGTGGGCCTCTACGTAGAGGTCGTGCACGGTGTCGTAGTCGGCGATCGCCGCGTCCTCCGTGTCGTAGACCGCCGCGAGCAGAGCGAATGTGTCCATGGCCATGGGTTTCCTCCGTTGGGTTGTCGTCCGGCTTCCAGCCTCGGCCCCGACGGCGCGGACGGCATCCCCCAAAACGGGTGACCACCCAGGCCCGGCCACTCCTCCGGCCGCAATCACCCAAAATCGGAGGCGGATTCCTGCAACATTGAACCGAGACCCGGCGATATACAGGGTTGAGGTGAGTCCCCATGACGGACAAAGACGCCGCACGGCGCGCCGGAGCGGGCAGTGGACCAGACCGCGGGCATTTCGCGGTGGCCACCTGCCGCTCGCCACCGCCGCTGCGACCGCGCGTTCTCTGATCGCGCCCAAGGATTCCGGATCGCCCAACGCGATCGACGGAAGTCAGAACGGCGTTGCCGTCCTCTCGAGCGGTGGGCGGGAATTGCTCGACTGGTGCGCCTCGCGTTCAGTTGCGACCACACCGCTCACACCACGAATTACCCATGAAGGCGGCAAGAAGATGGACCTCGAAATGCTCGAGAAGCTGATCGATCTCATGAGCAAGGTGATGGACATGATGGGCGGCATGCAGGGCGGCGGAGGCGGCGCAGGCCCCCTCGGCAGCCTCGGCGGGGGGAGCCTCGGGTCGTGATCGACCCTCCCGCAGGAAAGGCTCTCGGCCCACGGGCCGGGGGCCTTTTCTCGTCACAGGTGGCAGGCGGCCGCGGGCGGCGGGACGTGATCTCCGCCGTTCCAGTCGTGGGCTGTCGGCCACCGCGCTAGTGTTTTTACCTGACTCTTGGCGACTCCGTGGAGGTGCGCTATGGATGTGGCCGCACCGTACGGCGCGATCCGAGCTCTCATTCCTGCACGAAGTCCGTCGCCCCCAGCCGCCGACAAGACCAGCCGACTCTACGGCGACTGAATTGGATCATGGCCATCCAAACCAGTATTGGAGTCCTGCAATGAATCCGACCAAATCTCTTGCCGCGTCCGCGCTCGTGGTCGTCGCCCTCGGCGCCGGCGCCGGAACCGCCTACGCCGAACCCGCGGTGCCGCCGCCACCTGGCGCCGAGGCCGTCTCGGACGCGATCTGGCCCGACAATCCCACCAAGCAATCCGCCTTCGACGCCTTCGCCACCGAGGTCGCCGTCGGCTGGAACAACGGCGGCGGGCAGGGCGCGCTGATCGGGCTCGGCGTCGGCGCGGGCATCGGCTGCCTGTCGATCTTTCCCAACTTCATCGCAGGGTGCATCGTGGGCGGTGTGATCGGCGCAGGCGTCGGCGCCATGAACGGGATCAAGGACTCCAACCCGAACGTGCTGCCCGCCTTCGACAAGTTCATGGCGACGCCCTGAGCTGACGGCGCGGGGCGAGACCACGGTGCCGATCCGGTACCGCTGTCTCGCCCATCTGCATCGGAGGACGCGCGACGTGCCCTAGACTTCGATCGGACGCCATCGCACAATCGTTCGAAGTCACGCCGCCCGTGACCCACGGCCTGCAATGGGCAGGCATCATCAGTTGAGGGCGCACTTGAACAAGCTCAGTCTCGGAATCACGTCGGAGTCACGCAAAGAGAACGAGCACCGGCTCCCGATCCATCCCCTGCACCTCGAGCGAATCGATGCGGGGCTCCGCGAGCACATCTACCTCGAGCGCGGGTACGGCAAACACTTCGGGATCCCCGACGAACAACTTGCTCCCCTCGTCGCGGGCCTGCTCTCGCGTGAGCAGCTCATCGCGACCTGCGACGTCATGCTGATCGCCAAGCCGCTCGCGGAGGATCTCGCGGAATTGCGGGAGGGCCAGGTGCTGTGGGGCTGGCCGCACTGCGTCCAGGACGCAGCCGTCACCCAGCTGTCGATCGACCGGCGGCTGACGCTGATCGCCTTCGAGGCGATGAACCACTGGACGGCCGACGGTTCGCTCAGCCTGCACGTCTTCCACAAGAACAATGAGCTGGCCGGCTACTGCTCGGTGCTCCACGCCATGCAGATCGCCGGGTCGACCGGCGACTACGGCCGCAGGCTGCGGGCCGCGGTGATCGGCTTCGGCGCGACCGCCAGGGGCGCGGTCACGGCGCTGAGCGCGCACGGCGTCCACGACGTCGAGGTGCTCACCGTCCGCGGGGTCAGCGCGGTCGCCGCGCCCATCCACTCCGCCCGGATGGTGCAGTTCGATCACGACGACGCCGACCCGCGCCGCAGCCACGCCCACACCGAACGCGGTCGCGTCCCGGTGGCCGGGTTCCTCGCCGAGCACGACATCATCGTCAACTGCGTCCTGCAGGACACCGACGCGCCGCTGACCTTCCTCGCCGACGAGGACCTCGATTCACTCACGCCGGGCACCCTGATCGTCGACGTCTCCTGCGACGAGGGCATGGGATTCAGCTGGGCGAGGCCGACATCGTTCGAGCAGCCCACCTTCGAGGTCGGCAACAACGTCGTCTACTACGGCGTGGACCACAGCCCGTCCTACCTGTGGAACTCCGCCACCTGGGAGATCAGTGAGGCGCTGCTCCCCCATATTGCGACGGTGCTCGGCGGGCCCGCGGCCTGGGATGCCGACACGACAATCCGGCGTGCCATCGAGATCCGTGACGGGATCGTCCAGAATCCCAGCATCCTGTCCTTCCAGGAGCGCTCACCCGACTACCCGCACGCTCCGCTCTGACGATGGCGTGGTCCGCGCCGACGTCGGTCGGTGCGGACCCGCTCTCCCGGTCAGTTGGTCGCCACGGCGAACCATGCCGAGGCACCGACGAGGACCAGGGCGATCAGAATGACCGCGCGCGTGGTGTAGACGTGCCGCATGGGACCTCCGATCAGACAAAGTTGAATCGTTCGGTGTGGAGTCGCTCGGCCGGCACGCCGAGCGCCGTCAGGGCGTCCTCCACCGCGGCGAGCATGGGTGCCGGTCCACAGATGAAGTACTGCATGCTCTGGTGCCGGGCGGGTAGGTGACGAGCCAGGATGTCCCGGTCGAGGAACCCCCGCTCGCCCTCCCACCCCGCGGACGGGCGCTCGATGATGTGCACGATCGTCAGGTCCAGGCGTCGACGCAGCTCCTCGAGTTCCTCGTCGAAGGTGATGTCGTCCTCGGATCGGCTGGCGTAGTACAGAACCTGCGGCCGACGGTCGCCGCGGTCGGCCATCGTGCGCAAGATACTGATCATGGGCGTGATGCCGACACCTCCGGCGATCAGGACGAAGCCCGGCCCCTCGTTGCGGTCGGGGGTGAACACGCCGTGCGGCCCGTCCAGATAGGCGCGGGCCCCCGGGGTCAGCGTCCCGACGGAGGCGGTGAAGTCGCCGAGCGATTTGATGGTCATCTGCACCGATTCGCGTTCTTCCGCACTCGACGAGAAGGAGAACGGGTGCGCGGTGACAGCGAAGGGCGAGCGGTCGACCATGAGCCACCCGAACTGGCCGGGCTCGAACCGGAAACCGTTGTGCCCGACCGGTTGGAGCGTCACGGTGCATGCGTCACCCCGTTCGGGGGTGACCCGCGCGATCTCCCACGGGCGCCGGAGGCGCATGAGGGGCCTGATCACCCGGACCCACAACAGCAGCGACATCAGGGCCACGGTCATCACCGCCCACAGCCACTTCTTCCAGGCGTTGTCGACGTAGTACCCGACCAGCAGCACGTGCGTGAGCGCGAACGCGACGACCACCACAGCTGCGACACCGTGGATGACCTGCCACAACTCATAGCGGATCCGCAGTCGCCGCCGCCAGATCGACGTCGCGATGATCACGAGCAGTAAGACCGTGGAGGTGACCGCGAATCGCGCCCGCCACGGTGCCTGCGCGAGGTTGAGCAGGCCGACGATGTCGATGCCCGCCACCTGTAACAGGATCGGATGCGCAAGGACGAACGCCAGCGCCACGTAGGACACCTGCCAGTGGAACTGGACCAGCGCGTCCTCTCCGAACGGCGCCGCCGCCGCCTGGAACCGGGCAACGAGCGCGAACTGCATGCCCATCATCGAGAGCCCGACGAATCCGAGCGCGACCGAGAAGTCGGTGAGAAAGCCGCGCCCGGGCGGCGCCTCGCCGAGGACGGCAAAGACCAGGGGCACCAACGCGACCGCCAGATAGAGGCCGATCCAGGCGATCCCACGAGCTATGAGCGGCATCGATCCGAACTCCCGTCGGTGACTGCACCCGGACCATCAAACCCGAAGATGCCACACCGAAATACGCGAAGGAGGCGGTTCGGACCAAACGGGCGCGCCCCTACTTCGACGCGGCCTTACGCACCACCGTCAGCTTGTGCAGGCGCGAGGAGATCCGCTTGTCGTCGCTGCCCCGAAGCAGGGCGATTCCGGACCGGATCTCCTCCACCGCCCAGGTGCCGGCGGTATCCGAAATATGCACCAGGTCGCCGACCTGAACTGCCTCACTCATCGCCGTTCTCCGCATCCACTACTCCAGGCAGGCGCGTGTCATCGCCCCGCCGATCATCATCAGCTAGATCAATTATCACGCGCCCGGTGCCGGGTGCCGCAGACGGGCGGCAACTACTTGCCTGCGGGGCCGTCGTCGACGTCCGCCTCGCCCGCCTGGACGTCCGGTTCCTCGTCGGCGGCGTCCGCCTGCGCCCGCTTCGACGCCTCGCGCATCTCGATGCCGTCGGTGATCCAGTCGCCGATCTCGCGGGTCACGTCCCGCACCGCCCCCGCGATGATCATCGCGATCTTGCCGACGTGCGTGGCCCCGGACTCGGTCAGCTCCTGCACGGTGTCCTTGCGTCGCTCGAACTTGCTCACCATGGACGCGTCACCTCTCACGCTGCGGCCTTCTGACGTTCGACGATAACACCGGGAGTCGACTCGGAGCGGGTGAGGAACGGCGGCAACGCGAGCTTGAAGATCTTGCCCCACACCGATCCGATCTGCTTGAAGAAGCCGCCGGTGTTGTACGGCAGACCGTGCTTCTCGCACAGCGCCCGCACGTGCGGCGCCATCTCTGGATAGCGGTGCGCCGGGATGTCGGGGAACAGGTGGTGCTCGATCTGGTGCGAGAGGTTTCCGGACATGATGTGGAACAGCGGGCTGCCCTCGATGTTCGCGCTGCCGAGCATCTGGCGCACATACCACTGCCCCTGGGTCTCCTCCGCGGTCTCCTCCTCGCTGAAGGTCTGCACTCCCGTCGGGAAGTGCCCGCAGAAGATGATCGAGTACGTCCACAGGTTGCGGACCAGGTTGGCGCTCGCGTTGCCGAGCAGGGTGGTCACGAACAGCGGACCGGTCAGGGCCGGGAACACGAGGTAGTCCTTGAGGACCTGACGACCGGCCTTGCGCCACATGCCCTGCAGCAGCGGCTTGACGTCGTGCCACTTGCGCTTGCCCTTGACGATGTTCTCGGTCTCGAGGTCGTGCAGCATCACGCCCCACTCGAAGAAGAGCATGAGCGCGAATGCGTAGACGGGGTTGCCCAGGTAGTACGGATTCCACTTCTGGGCCTCGTCCATCCGCAGGATTCCGTAACCGATGTCGCGGTCGCGGCCGACGATATTGGTATAGGTGTGGTGCATGTAGTTGTGCGAGTGGCGCCATTGGTCCGCGGGGCACACGGTGTCCCATTCGAAGACCCGCGAGTTCAGGCCGGGTTCACGCATCCAGTCGTACTGGCCGTGCATGACGTTGTGGCCGATCTCCATGTTGTCGAGGATCTTCGAGATGCCGAGGGCGCCGACGGCGGCGAGCCAGAAGGGCGGCAGGAACCCGAGGTACATCAGGCCGCGGCCTGCCACCTCGAATCCACGCTGAGCCTTGATGATCCTGTAGATGTACTCGCGGTCCTGTTCGCCGAGGTCGGCGACGATCCGGGCGCGCAGCTCGTCGAGTTCGCGTCCGATCTCCTCGACCTGCTCGTAGCTGAGCACGATCGGGGCGGTGGTCTCTTCGTTCTTCGCGCCGCCGAGGAACGGCAGCGTCGGGAGGGACAAACCGAGCATGGGAGTTCTCCTTGGTCGAAGGTGATCAGATGTCGACGGAGACGTCGCCGACGGCAGCCGAGATGCACAGCTGGATCGGCTGATCCGGGTCGGAGTCGGTCTCGCCGGTACGCAGGTTCCTGGTGCAGCCGGAGGTCTTGACCGCGGTGCAGGAGAAGCAGATCCCCATCCGGCACCCGAACTCGGGAGTCAGACCGGCGGCCTCCGCCTGGTCGAGCAGGCTCGCCCCCGAGTTCTGCGCCGTCACCCCGGACGCGGTGAACGTGAGCAGGCCGGTGGCGCCGGAGTCGGCGGCGGTCACCGGCGCGGTGAACTCCTCGGTGTGCAGCCGCTCGGCGAGCCCGATCCGGTCGTAGTGCTCACGAACCCCCCGCATCAGCCCGGGCGGGCCGCACAGGTAGGTCTGGGCCTCACCGTGCCAGGGCGCCGCGGCCTCGAGGTGTTCCTGCCCGAAGAATCCGTGCAGATCGCCGCCGCCCGACTGGCCGGTGTAGGCCAGCACCACCCGCAGGTTGTCGTGGTCCGCCGCCAGCTCGTCCAGCTCGACGCGATGGGCCACGCCACTCTCGGTGTCGGCGTAGTGCAGGAAGGTGATCTCGCCGTCGTGCGCCTCGTCGAGCAGGGTGCGCAGCATCGACAGCACCGGCGTGATCCCGCTGCCACCGCTGATGAGCAGGATCTTCTCGGGCCTGCGGGCAGGCATCCGGAACACACCGTCGGCCTGCGACAGGCTCACCACGAGCCCCGGCTCGGCGTTGGCGTGCAGGTACTGCGACACCAGGCCCTGCGGGTGCGCCTTGACGGTGAGCTCGATGTGTCCGTCCGAACGATGCTGTGAACAGGCGGGTGAATAGCACCGGGTGTGCCGGACACCGTCGATCACCACCCCGATCTGGACGAACTGACCGGCCTCGAAGCCCCGCCACTGCCGCGTGGGGCGCAGCGTGAGGGTGACGGTGTCCGCGGTCGTGCGGCGCACCTCGGTGACCTCGGCCCGCAGGTCGCGCACGGTCGCCATCGGGTTCACGAGCTCGAGGTACCTGTCGATCTGGTGTGGGCTCGCCATCGCCTCCAACAGCGACATCAGCGACAGCCGTCGGGTCCTGGTTCGGGTCTGCAAGGTCACCACGGCCTCCTGTGGGAGTTTCGGAGAGTTTCAGTGAACACTCGTACACAAACAAGTGTGTCAGGAAGTACCAGGTAGATGTCAACCCCAAGGGCGCTGTGACGCCGATTACAGACCACCCGTACACGGAACAAGTGAACACACATACACTGATTGCCGTGACCGAACCGGAGACCAGGGCCGAACGCAAGGAGCGCACGAGGGCAGCGCTCCTCGGCGGAGCCCTCGAGCTACTGGAGGACCGCAGCTTCGCGAACCTGAGCCTGCGCGAGGTCGCGCGGTCGGCCGGGATCGTCCCGACCGCGTTCTACCGGCACTTCGCGTCGATGGACGACCTCGGCGTCGCCCTGGTCGAGGACAGCATGCGCATGCTGCGCCGGATGCTGCGCGAGGCCCGTCGCGACCCCAGCGCCAAGAACGCGGGCGCGTCGCTGGAGATCCTGCTGCGCCAGGTGCACGCACACGAGGGCCAGTTCCGGTTCCTCAGCCGCGAACGCTACGGCGGCGTCGCCGAGGTGCGGCGGGCCATCGCCTCCGAACTACGTTTGTTCGCAAGCGAACTCACCATCGACCTGTCCCGGGTGCCGGGCCTGTCCGGCTGGGAGGTCGAGGACCTCGAAATGGCCGCCGACCTGATCGTTGGCACCATGATGTCCACCGTCGTGAGCGTCCTCGAGGTCGACCAGCGCGACGAGCGCGAGGTGATCGCCCGCGCCGAACGTCAGCTGCGGCTGATCATGATCGGGATGGGCGGCTGGCGATCCGGGCCGCGGTGACACGCGTCGGCGGCCCAATTCAGCGCCCGGCCGCACACCGGGGCGTGGTCGAATAGGCCATGCAGTTCCGCCAGCTCGAGTACTTCGTGGCGCTCGCCCGGGAGCGACACTTCGCTCGCGCCGCGAGCGCCTGCTACGTGTCCCAACCGGCGCTGTCGGAAGCGATCCGCAAGCTCGAGCACGAACTGAAGGTCCCGCTGGTCCGCCGCGGGCGTACCTTCGAAGGCCTCACCCCCGAGGGCGAACTGCTGGTGCCGTGGGCGCGGCGCATCCTGGCCGACCACGACCTGCTCAAGCAGGAGGTCGCGGCGCTGCAGACCGGGCTCTCCGGCGAACTCCGGCTCGGGGTGATCCCGGCCGCGTCGACGACCGTCGCGCTGCTCACCGATCCGTTCTGCGCGGAGCACCCGCTCGTCCGCGTACAGCTCGAGTCGGGCCTGCGGTCGGCCGAGATCCTCGACAGAATCAGACGATTCGAGCTCGACGCCGGACTCGTCTACCCGGACGGTGAGGACACCGCCGACCTTCTCGTCACGCCGTTGTACGAGGAGCGGCACGTCCTCGTCGCGGGCAGCGAACTGCTCACCGGCCGATCGGGCACCATCGGCTGGCAGGACGCGCTGGAACTGCCGATGTGCCTGCTGAACACGGGCATGCGTGGCCGCCAGCTCATCGACGATGCGCTGGCCACGCGCGGCCTCGCGGCCTCACCGCAGCTCGAAACCGATTCCGCCGTCACGCTTCTCGCCCATGTCGGCACCGGCCGCTGGGCGAGCATCGTCCCTCAGACCTGGCTTCGCAGCCTGGTCCTGCCCGCGGGCACTCGCGTGCTGGCGCTGGATGGCCCGGCGATCACGGCTCGGGTCGCGCTGGTGACCGACGCGGCCGAGCCCGGCTCGGTACTGACCCGTGCCCTGATACGGACCGCGCATGCCGCCGATGTCGACGCCTCGCTCCGCGTACCGCCCGGGCCTGCCACCGACTGACCCCGCCGCTCGATCGGCCGCGCCTATCGAGCGTTCGGAAACGCGTCTTGGACACCCCCGGCGCCGCCCCGCGAGACTGGGATCGCTTTCCGACATGACGAACAGCGACGAGTACAGCTGCCACGCGGCCGGTCTCGGATCGGAGTACAACCTTGCGCGCGGCACCGGCACGTCGACTGCTCAGCGTCGTCCGCGTCGAGAACGACCACCTGCACGCGGGCAGGGTTGCGATCGGACTGGTCGTTCCCGGACTCGTGCTGGTGGCCGCCGGACGCCCCGACCTGATCATCTACGCCGTCTTCGGATCGTTCACCGGCATGTACGGACGGTCCGAATGCCACCGCGAGCGACTCCGACATCAGGTGCAGGCGAGCGCGGTGCTGCTGACCGGTATCGGCATCGGGATCCTGTTGTCCGGCCTCCACGCCCGTCCGTGGGTTCTCGTGGTCACCGAAGTCGGCTTCGCCGCGGGGGGATCGCTGGTGACGGACCGATTCGGCCTCCGGCCCGCCGGCCCGTTCTTCGGGATCTTCGCGCTCGGCGCCGTCGCGGCCGTACCCGCAGGCCACGTCGCTCCTGCTGCGGCGCTGTCGATCTGCGCCGCGACGGCACTGCTCTGCATCGCCGTCGGCCAATCCGGTTCGATTCACGCCCGGGCGCCCCGATGGGACACGTCCGTTCGACGGATGAGCCCAGACGAGGACCCGCGTGCCTCGGACGCGTTGGTCCAGGCCGCACGCTACGCGCTGGCCCTCTCCCTCGCCGGTGCGGTGGGACTACTCCTGGGGATCGGTCACCTCAACTGGGCGCTGGCGGGCGCCGCCGTTCCGCTGGCCGCCACCGACGCGCGCAGCCGCGTCTATCGCGGCATCCACCGCGTGCTGGGCACGGTCGCCGGGCTCGGCGTCGCCGCCGCACTGCTCCTACAGGACCTGCCGCCGACCGCGCTCGCCCTCCTGGTGATCGCCCTGATGTTCCCGACCGAGCTGTTCATGACGCGCAACTACGGCCTGGCCATCGGGTTCTTCACGCCGTTGATCATGCTGATGACCGAACTGGCCGACCCGGCCGAGCCGGTGGCGCTCCTCGAAGCCCGGGTGATCGCCACCCTCGTCGGAGTCGCCGCGGGCGTCGCGGTCGCGGTCATCACCCACCGATCCCGAGTCCCCTAGCAGGACAAAAGCACTCGCGTGATCGCGTCCTTCTCCGCCTGGGTGACCCACAGCCGGTAGGCGGCCTTGACCTCGACCTGCTTCGAGACGTAGGTGCACCGGTACGGCTTCGCAGGCGGGAGCCACGTCGCCGCGTCGCCGTCCGACTTCTGTGCGTTCGTCGGGCCGTCGACGGCGAGCAGATTCCGCGGATCGTTGGCGAAGTCCCTGCGGGTCGGCTCGTCGAGTTGCTGAGCCCCCTTCTGCCAGGCGTCGCTGAGCGCGACCACGTGGTCGATCTGGACCGCGCTCGAGGTGCCCGTACCGCGGGTGAAGGCGATCGACTTGCCGGTGTACGGATCGTGCAGGGTGCCGGTGAGCACGATGCAGTTCCTGGTCCCCGGCTTGACCGTGGTGTCGACGAGGTCGCGGGCGAGGATGTCGTTGCGGGTGTCGCATCCGTTCCTGCCGCCCGCGACGGTGACGTCGTCGGTCCAGGACTGTCCGAACAGATCGCGCGAGTACCCCGTCTTGGGCGCCCGGCCCTTGACCGGGATCGTCTCCAGCGTGGCGAGGGTGGCGGCCACCCCTTCGGCCTGGGTGCTACCGGAGTCGCCCGCGCTCCCGGTCGGCATCGCCTCCGCCGCAGGAGCAGAGCAGCCGGTGAGGGCGAGCGCAGCCACCGCGGTGGCGATCAGGATCAGACGCGGACGGGTGGCCGAACGAAAACGCAAGGGGGAACTCCTGTTCGAGATGTGAGCGGGCCGCCCAGTATGGCGCACAAAGGGGTCGGTCCCCGCGCGACGCGCGGGGACCGACCCCTTTTGTTGACCCACATCACGGACCGGGTGCGGTCCCGACGTGCATCGCGGCTAGCGATGATCCCGGACGATCGGTCCGGACTGGTCGCGATGGTCGCGGACGATCGGTCCGGATCCATCGGAGGGCCCGACGATCACGCCACCGGGCGGGTTCGGGTCGACCCCGTCTCCACGGTGATCCCGAACGACGGGATCGGACACCGGCGCGGCAGGCGGCGGATCCACCGGATCCACCACGGGCCCGCCCGGCTTCGGACCCGGGTCCGCGGGTCCGGGATCCACCGGTCCCGGCTGCGGCGGGACCACCGGATCGGCCACCGGCACGCCGGGCTTCGGGGCAGCAGGGGCAGCGGGGCCGGACGGGCCTCCCTGGTTCGGGGCCGCGGGACCGACCGGACCCGGGACCGTCGCCGCCTCGACCGGTGCCACGACGGCCCCCGGCTCCACACCGCCACCCGCGGCGCGGCTCTTGTCCGCGCCAGGCACGACCGCGCCCCCTGGCCCGACCGGGGAGTCCACGCTCGTGGCCGTTCCCGAGTCGGTGTGCGATGCGATCGACACGGCACCAACCCCGGCGAGGGCGATGGCGGCCACCGCCGCGGCTGAGGCGAGGACTGTGCGGGTCATGGTGGTCTGGCGCATGGGATGTCGCTCCGTTCGGTTCGGTATCGGGGTTGGAATTCAAGACTCGCCCGCCGCGCCGCCTCCCGAAACACACCCAAGGGTGAGCAATCCGCTCCCTCCGCTACCCGAGCCGGGCCCGCCGCAGCAGCCAGGCCTGGACGCCGAGCACGACCGCGCCGATCAGTCCGACGACGTGCAGACCGCTCGTGAACGCGGCCTGTGCCGAGGCGAGGAGCTCCGCGCCCGCTGCCGGTGGGAGGTCTGCGGCGACCGCGGCGGCCCCGGCAACGGTCTGCCCCGCCGCCGTCGCGGCCGCGTCGGGAACACCCGACGGAATCGACCCCGCGATCCGGTGTTGGTAGATGCCTGCGGCGACGCTGCCGAGGATGGCGATGCCTAGGGTCCCGCCGAGATAGTTGCTCGTTTCCGCCATCGAGGCCGCGGAGCCCGCCCGCTCGGGCGGCACCGAGCCCATGACGATTCCCGTGCCGAGCGCGAACAGCGGACCGGTCCCCAACGCAAGGATCGCGATGCCCGCGATCACCGTGCCGAGACCGGATTCGGGCCCGACGAGCGCCAGCAACACCGCACCGATCGCCGACAGTGCCAGCCCCGCGGCGATCGCCGTCACCGGCTCGACGCGCCGCGCGATCGCGGGTGAGAGCGTGGTGCCGAGGGCCACCGCCAATCCCATGGGCGCGAACCAGAGTGCGGCCGAGACGGGCGAATGGCCGAGCACCGACTGGAGGTACTGGGTCACCAGCAGGCCCGTTCCCGCCATCACCACCCCGGCGAGGGTCAACGCCAGCAGAATCAGCCGGAAGGACCCGCCGCCAAGCAACCGCAGATCCAGCAGGGGGTCGTCCAGCCGCAGCTGACGCACCACGAACGCGGCCGCGAACACGCCGCCGAGAACCAGCGCCGACACCGCAACGGTCGACGGCGTCGTGTCGGCGGTCAGCCTCTTCACGCCGTACACGAGCGGCAGGATCGCCAGCATCGACAACGCGACACTCGGCAGATCCAGGCGTGCGGCGTCCGGGTTCCTGAACTCGGGCAGCACGAACGGCCCCGCGATCACGAGGACCGCGACGGCAGGCACCGCCATCAGGAACACCGCGCCCCACCAGAAGTGCGCGAGGAGCAATCCGCCGACGACCGGCCCGAGGGCGGCGCCGGTGAACGTGCAGGTGGACCAGATGGCGATTGCCGTCCCGCGTTGCCTGCCGTCGCCGAACATGTTCGTGATCAGCGCGAGGGTGGACGGCATCAGGGTCGCGCCCGCGATCCCCAACAGCACCCTCGACGCGATGAGCATCTCAGGATCGGTCGAGTAGGCCGCCAGCGTCGAGGCGATCGCGAAGCCGACACTTCCGATGAAAAGCAGCCTGCGCCTGCCGATCCGGTCACCGAGCGTGCCCATCGTGATCACCAGGCCGGCCACCATGAAGCCGTAGATGTCGGCGATCCACAGTTGCTGGACGCCGCTCGCGCCCAGGTCTGCTGTCAGCTGTGGCAACGCCAGGAACAACGCGTTGATGTCCAGGGCGACAACCAGAGTCGGCAGTGCCAACAACGCCAACCCCAGCCATTGCCTCCGTCCCGCGCGCTCCGTCACTACTGTCGGTATTGCTGCACCCATCTGGTCCTCCGCTACTGATCCCTGTCGATGCCGGGCTCGCAAGGCCCGGTGTCCTTCGCAGGTAGGTCGTGACCGGCGGTCGGATCTCTACATCGGCTCTCGAAAAACGAGGTGTCGGGCCGATGTAGAGAAACGGCAACCCGCGACGACCTGTCTGCGAGACGTGCCCACCGGGCACCCGAACGAAGGAGAAGGCTCCGTGAAGTACCTGCTGATCATGCAGATCGACCCCGAGGTGATGGCGGCGCTGTCCGAGGACGATCGGAACGCGATCATGACCGGACACGGCGAGTTCATCAAGACGATCCAGCAGTCCGGCGAGATGGTCATCACCCAGGCCCTCGCGGACCCCGCGAACAGCACCGTCGTCCGCACCCGCGACGGCGTTCCTGCCGTGACCGACGGCCCGTATCTCGAGGCCAAGGAGTACATGGGCGGGTATTACATGGTGGACGTGGAGAACAAGGAGCGCGCGATCGAACTCGCCATGCAGATCCCCGACACGAAGATCGACGGCCTCGCCATCGAGGTTCGCCCTGTCATGTTCTCGGGCGGACCGGACATGTGACGACCGACATCACCGCGTTCGAGGACCTGCTGCGCCGTAGTGCGCCGCAGGTCCTCGCGCGGCTCGTCCGCAGGCACGGCCAGTTCGATGCGTGCGAGGAGGCCGTGCAGGACGCGCTCCTCGCGGCCGCCGCTCAGTGGCCACACGAGGGTGTTCCGCTCGATCCGACCGGCTGGCTCCACACCGTCGCACGACGTCGGCTGATCGACTCGTGGCGAAGCGAGCACGCGCGACGGGCGCGCGAGGAACTCGCCGCCGCGCAGACGCCGGACCACCAACGGACGGCTCCCGACGCGAGCGAGGGCACACCGGGGCAATCGGACAACACGCTCTCGCTCTTCTTCCTGTGTTGCCACCCGCGCCTGTCGTCACCGTCGCAGATCGCGCTGACGCTGCGCGCGGTCGGCGGACTCACGACCGCGCAGATCGCCCGCGCGTTCCTCGTCCCCGAAGCGACCATGGCACAACGGATCAGCCGGGCCAAGCAGCAGATCACCAAGGCAGGCGCCGAACTCTCGATGCCGCCCGAGCCCGAGAGATCGGGACGCCTGGAGGTGGTCCTGCACGTGCTCTACCTGATCTTCAACGAGGGATACACCGCGACCTCGGGCGGCGATCTGCAGTGCGAAACCCTTGCGACCGAGGCGATCCGGCTCACCCGCCTGGTGCGCGCGCTCCGCCCCGACGACGGCGAGGTCGCCGGGTTGCTCGCACTGATGCTGCTCACCGACTCCCGCCGCGACGCTCGCACCACTGCAACCGGCGCCATGATCCCGCTGGCCGACCAGGACCGAACGCGGTGGGACCACGCCCTCATCGACGAGGGTGTGGCACTGATCAGCGAGACACTGGCGCACTCCACCGTGGGGGCCTACCAGCTCCAGGCGGCCATCGCCGCGGTGCACGCGGAGGCCCCCGACACGGCACGGACGGACTGGCACCAGATCCTGATCCTGTACAAGATCCTCGACCGGGTCGCACCGAACCCGATGGCGACCCTCAACCGTGCCGTCGCGACCGCGATGGTCCACGGTCCGCGGGCCGGGCTCGTCCTCCTCGCCGAACTCGACACCGACAAACGCATCGCGGGCCACTACCGCATCGACGCGGTCCGTGGACACCTGCTGAGAATGGCCGGTGACCACGCAGGCGCGCGGACGCACTACCTGTCGGCGGCCAAGCACACCCTCAGCGTCCCCGAACAGCGCTACCTCGAATCCTGCGCCGCCCAGCTGCGGCACCGACCGACCGGCGCCGCGGACCGAGCTGACGGGCAAGCGAGGAGAATGTCCCCGTGACGTCAAAAAAGGAGGGGCCCTCCGATCCGGCCCGTACCCTCGACCTGCTGTGGGGGTTGGGCGGGAAGGCCGGGCGCAAGGGCCTCACCGTCGAGGCGATCGTGTCCGCGGGCATCGAGCTCGCGGACGCCGAGGGCCTGGACGGGGTCTCGATGAGACGCGTCGCCGACCGGCTCGGTTCCGGTGCCATGTCGCTGTACACGCACGTACCGGGCAAGGACGACCTGATCGACCTGATGCACGACAACGTGCTCGGCGGCCTCTACGCGGACCTCGACGAACCCGCGAGGGCCGAGGGCGGATGGCGCGGCGGCCTCGAGTTCATCGCGGCGCGCAACTGGGACCTCTACCAGCGCCACCCCTGGATGCTCCAGCTGGTCGGGATGCGTCCGGTCCTCGGCCCGAACACCGTCCGCAAGTACGAGGCCGAGCTGCGGCCGCTGGACGGGATCGGCCTCTCCGACATCGAGATGGACTCGGTCCTCACGCTGGTGCTGACCCATGTGGTCGGCACCGCCCGCCTGCTCGTCAGCGTCGCCGCGACCGCGGAGAGATCCGGGCTGACCGACGCGCAGTGGTGGGACATCGTCTCGCCGACCCTCGAACGCCTGATGGATCCCGCGGAGTTCCCGGTCTCCGGGCGGGTGGGCGAGGCGGCCGGGACCGAGTTCGAGTCCACCGGCGATCCGGTTCACGCGCTCCGATTCGGACTCGGCCGCATCCTCGACGGCGTCGCGGTCCTCATCCGCGAACGGACGGGGTCGAAACAGGGTCAGTCGGAACCGGAGTAGTCGCCGGGCTCACTCAGATCGATCTCGGCGACCACGCCCCGGTGATCCGACCCCGGCAGGTCCACCGCCTCCGCGTTCACCGCGACCGCGCCCGTGACCAGGATGTGGTCGATCCCCAGCACGGGAGGCCACCAGCGGTCCGCCGGATAGGTGCGCAGGACACCGGCACCGGACTGCTCCGCCGCGTCGCTGTACCCGTCGCCGATCAGCGCGCGGAACTGCGCATGATCGTAGGTCGCGTTGAGATCGGCGCCCATGATCACCGGCTCGCCGCGCCCACGGAGATCCTGCAGGATGTCGCGCACCTGTCCCATCTCCGCGGACCACGTCGTCGTCTGCGGCCGGGGCCACGGCGGCAACGGGTGCGCCGCGACCACCACGAAGGGCCGCTGCTCGGGCTCGTGCACCCGAACGGAGACCATGTTCAGCACGAAACCCATGTGCTCGGTTTCCTCGGTGATCGGGTGACGGCTCCAGATCCCGGTCCCGCCGCCGCCCCACTCCATCGGTCGCAGGTACCGGTACGGCAGCTCCTCGTCCAGGCCGGCGGCGCCGAGCCGTGGGATCGCACCGTCGGTCAGCTCGTTGACCGTCAGCACATCCACGCCACGCGAGCGGACCTGCGCGACAAGGGCTTCCGGATCACCCTGACCGAAGAGGATGTTCGCCTGCATCACGGTCAGCTCGGGGTCTCCGTCGGCGGCACGGTCGCCCAGGTACAGCGGCAGCTGCGTCCACGCCGCGGCCACCAACACCACAGCCGCGACCGCGGTCCCGACCCACCGGCGGGCGCAGGCGAGCGCGACGAGGCCGATCACCCCGCACGCCATCAGGAACGGCGCGAACGACGCCAGCACGACGAGCACGGTGATCGTCGAGCCCAGGTAGTGCGCGAGGACGCCCACCGCGGCCGCCAGCACCGCCGCCCATCCGAGTGCCGTCGCCGCCAACCGAACCCACCGCATCGAATCCCCCTCGAGGTCACGGCGCCGGATCGCCGCCGAGCCCTCCACTATGCCCGAGGCGGGGCGAAGGGCTCTCCGCTCAGCCGAGCGCCCTTCGCGCCGCCAGCGCCGCCCCCACGTGCGGGAGGTCGGCGGGGTCAGCCGGGTTCAGCCCGGTCAGCTCGGCGACGCGCCGCATGCGGTAGTCGACGGTGTTGGCGTGTACCTGCAGCGCCGTTGCCGTCGCGCGGCGGTTCAGTCCGCTGGCCACATAGGCCTCGAGCGTCTGCATCAGCTCGGGCCGCGCGACCAGCGGCTCGAGCAGACCCGCGAGTTCGGGGTGTGCGGGGCTGGGCCTGCTGAGCTGATACTCGAGCAGCACGTCGCGCAGCCGGTACAGCCCGGGCGGGCGACCCGACCGCGAGATGAGCGCGATGATCTCGGCCGTCTGCTCCACCGCCGCCGGCACCTCGGCCGGCGTCGCGACCAGCGCGGCCGCCCGGATCTCGGTGCCGACCACCGCCTGCGTTCGCGCGATCATCCGTTGCAGCGCGTCCCATTCCGGCGGGTTCCCTTGGCACGGGATCAGGGCCGTTCCACCGCCGCTGTCGATGACGGTGAGCGCCGGCTCCCCGGTGATCCGGTCCAGCTCGGCCTGCAGCCTGCGCAGCTTTCGCCTGCCCGCCACGGTGCCGCTGACGCCCTCGCCGCGCTCGTCGGCGTGCTCCCCGATCGACAGGCTCATCGCGAGATAGTGCGGGGCGAGGCGGAGCCCGGTCCGCTGCGCGATGGCGTCGAGGGGCTCTCCCGCAACCAGCGCGGCCATCAGCGAACGGCGGCCGGAGTTCTCCTGACTGTCCATGATCTGGCGCTCCTCGAGGTACGACGAACTCACCTCGAGGGTCAACTGACGCAGGAAATCGAGCACCATCACCATGATCGTCTGCACGTCGCCGATGTCGCCGGGTTCCGCGTCGGCGAACAGCTCCTGGGCCGCCATCCCGATCCCGACGTGGTACGCGTGCAGCACGGCGTCGAGGGGGACGCCCTCCTCCGCGCGCCTGGCCGAGGAGTTCCGCTGCTCGACGAACTCGGCCTTGCGCCCGGGGCGGCGCTCACGGACGAGCGTCGCGAACAGCTCCATGTTGTGGTGCACGATGTCCGCGATCTCGCCCTGCACCACCTCCCGCGGCAGCTGCTTGTAGATCGGCAGATCGTCGACGAGGCGCTCGATCACCGCGGCGGTCAGGTCGGTCGCTGCGGCGTCCAGCCAGTTCGCCACCGACCGTCCTGCGATTCGCAGGGGCTCGTCATCGCGGACCCCACCATTGGCAATCGTCACAGTTCACTCCCCGATATCCCCTCGATACCACGCCGGGTCACCTGGTACCAACAGATACTTAGCATGCTTCCGGAACCGGGCGAACCGGATCGGCCGATGCGCTCACCTCATCGTCACAAACCCCTGGCATCCCAGCCGAGGGGGCACGGCGGGGGCCACCACGAATGCCGCCCTTTTCGAGGCCCGAGCGGTAATCTCTGCCCATACCGGGCACGCAACGACGAGCGTTGAGGGACAAATGGATTCCGTGGACGATCGTACTCACTCCGCAGTGACCGTCGGCGGGCTCACCTTCGAGGTCGAGGAGTCCGGTCCCGTCGGCGGACCCCCGGTCGTGCTGTTGCACGGCTTCCCGGAGACCTCGGCCTGCTGGCGCCCGCTGAGGCCGCTGCTGACCGCGGCGGGCCTCCGGGTGATCGCGCCGTCGCAGCGTGGCTACTCCCCCGGCGCCCGACCGGTCGGCGTCGAGCACTACGCGCTCGAGCAGCTCGGCGCCGATGTGCTGGCCATGATGGACGCCACCGGGATGGCGTCGGCGCACCTGGTCGGACACGACTGGGGCGCGGTGGTCGCCTGGTGGATTGCCGCGTACCACCCCGAACGCGCCGAGACCCTGACCGCGGTGTCCGTTCCGCACCCCTCCGCGTTCGGCTGGGCGCTGCGCGAGGACGCCGACCAGCAGAAGCGCTCGCGCTACATCGGTGTCTTCCGGGACGGCCAGGTGGCGGAGAAGCTGCTGCTCGACGACGACGCCAAGCGCCTGCGCGCGGTGTACGGCGACCTCGACCCCGACCAGGTCGCCGAGTACGTGCGGGCGCTCACCGAGCCGGGCGCGCTCACGGCCGCGCTGTCCTGGTACCGCGCCATGCGCGCCGACTTCGGCGGCATCCCATCGGTCCGGGTGCCCACCACCTACGTCTGGGGGTCCGAGGACGAGGCGCTCGGCCGCGCGGGCGCGGAACGGTGCGGCGAGTTCGTCGATGCCCCATACCGTTTCGTCGAGCTCGACGGCGTCGGCCACTGGATACCGGAACAAGCACCCGATGCGCTGGCCGAAGCGGTCCTCGCGCGAATCGAAGGGAACGAGAAATGAGCGGGATCGCAGTACTGCTGGTCGGTGCGCTGTTGTGCTTCTACGGCATCCGATCGCTGCACCTCGCGGTGCTCGCCGCCGGCTTCGGACTCGGCTGGCTGATCGCGGACCTGTTCCACGCCTCGCTGGCGACGCTGTTCCTGTTCGCGCTCGTCGGCGCGCTCATCTCGTGGGTGGTCACCACGTTGGTCTTCAAGTTCTCCGCCTACTTCATCGGCGGCCTGACCGGCGCGATGGCGGGCGCGAAACTCGCGGAGGTGGTGCAGCGCGGCGACAACAACTGGGCTGTCAGCGCGATCGTGATCATCGCGGTCGCGGTGGCCGCCGCCTTCCTCGCCGACAAGTACCGGGCCAGGGCGCTGCTGTGGCTCACCTCGATCGGCGGCGCGAGCATGATCCTGGCCGGCCTGGGGCGCACCACCGACGCCCTCGCGTTCCTGCACCAACCGAACCCGGGATGGGAGCAGGTGACCTCGACCCTGCTGTGGATCGCACTCTCGGTGGCCGGCTGGATCGTGCAGCGACGCCTGTTCCCCGAGAAGCTCGGGATTCAGACCGACGAGGGTTCCCGCCGGTAGTCGCGCTCGGGCGCCCGCACCGGCAGCACCGCCGCCAGCCCGAGTCCGAGCACCACGAGCAGGCCGACGATGCCGGCCCTGTCGCTGGCGAAGGCCCACGCGAACAGCCCGAACAGGGTCGGTGCCAGGAACGAGACCGCCCGGCCCGTGGTCGCGTACAGGCCGAACATCTGCCCCTCCCTTCCGTTCGGGGTGATCCGCACGAGGAAGGTCCTCGACGCCGACTGCGCGGGGCCGACGAAGACGCACAGCAGCAGCCCGAACACCCAGAACGCCACCGGACCCGAGACCACCAGCAGGATCCCGCCCGCACCCAGCATCGCGGCGAGCGAGGCGACGATGACCGTCTTCGGCCCGAGGGTGTCGTCGAACCGCCCTGCCGCCAGCGCCGCGACACCGGAGACCACGTTGGCGGCCACGCCGAAGAGCAGCACGTCGGATGCCGCGATGCCGTAGACGTTGACCGCGAGGACCGCCCCGAAGGTGAACACCCCGGCCAGGCCGTCGCGGAAGAGCGCACTGGCGAGCAGGAACCCGACGGTGCGGCGATCCGCCGTCCACAGCTCCTTGACGTCGCGCCAGAGCACACCGTAGGAGGCGAAGAACCCCGCTCGGGCGGCCGCTGGATCCGCCTCCGCGCGGGGCAGCTCCGGCACCGTGACCAACACGGGAATCGCGAACGCCGCGAACCACAGTGCCGCCACCAGCGCCACCATCCGGATGTTGAATCCCCCGTCGGTGCTCAGACCCAGCAGTCCTCGGGTGTCGCCGTCGCCTGCGATGAACCCGAAGTAGCAGACCAGAAGCAGCACGATGCCGCCGAAATAGCCCATCGCCCAACCGAACCCGGATACCCTGCCGACGTTCTCCTGCGTGGACACCTGGCGCAGCATCGCGCTGTAGGGCACCTCGGCGAGCGTGAACAGGACCGAGCCGATGCCGAGCAGGGCCAACCCCGCCCACAGGTATTCGTACCTGTCCTCGACCAGGAACATCGCCGCCATCACGACCACCACCGCCGCCGTGAGGAGCGCGAGTGAGCGCCGCCGATGCCCGGTCGCGTCCGAGCGCTGCCCGGTGACCGGCGCCAGGACCGCGATCAGCAGGCCGGAGGCGCCGAGCGACCAGCCGAGCCACGTGCTCGCCGAGATCGAGCCCGGCAGGTCGTCGCCGACCGCGTCGGTGAGGTAGACGGAGAAGACGAACGTCACGATCACGGCGTTGAACGCGGCCGAACCCCAGTCCCACAGTCCCCACGCGAAGACCTGCCCACGGGTGACGCCGGTGCCGATCGCCGCTTGGCCCATGACCGCGAGCCTAGGCGAGCGAACCGCGTCCGGCTCCCCCGTCGTCGAGACCGTATGCGCGGCGGGCGTTCTCCGCGGCGATCAGGTGCGCGATCCGCTCGGCGTCCCGCTCGGACCAGGCATCGTCCTCGACTCCCGCGGCCAGGAAATCCCACAGCGCGCGGCGGAACAGCGTGGCGCTGACGTGGAACAGCTCCGGCAGCCCGTAGCCGTCGGAGGAGAACAGCACCGACCCGAAGGGCGCGAGCTCGAGCAGTTCGGCCACCACCTGTCCGGCCCGGCTCCCGACGTTCTGCACCGCGAGACCGACGTCGACGAAGACATGGTCGAACACCTGCGCCAGGCAGCCCGCGTGCCGATGGAAGGGGTAGGTGTGCAGCAACATGATCGGTACCCCGCGACCGGCCGTCGCACGCAGCAACGGCGCCAGCAGCAGCGGATCGCATCGGCCGAGATCCGCGTCGGCGTCGCCGAATCCGGTGTGGAACTGGATCGGCCGACCGAGGTCGACGGCGGTCCAGATCAGGAACCGGATCAGGGTCTCGTCGGCCAGACGGATCGGCCCTCCCCGTTCGATCGCGCCAGCCCACCGCGTGGCCGCGGCGACCACCTCGTCGGTCGGCGGACGCTCCGGGGCCAGGTCGAGGCCGACCCGATACGCGGCGATCGATTTGAACCCGATCGCGGTCGCCGCCGCGGAGGTCAGGCGGTCCCGGCAGGCCTCGGCGAAGTCGTCCGCGCGGTGGGTGGCGATCACCTCCTCCGCCACCGGCTCGAGCCGGGCGATCTCCTGCGCCGACGCCGCGGCACAGGCGGCCAGCTCGCCCGGTGTGGTCAGTCGGTCGGGCCGAAAGCCCGTGTCCACGAAGAACTCGGAGATCCCGGCGCCGCGCAACAGCCGCCGGGCCACCTCGTTGGAGCCGAGCTCGGCCCGCCGCGCGAGGTAGTCGTCGGCGGGCACGTCCGGCGGCAGGTCGAGCACGGGGCCGCACAGGCGCCGGACCGCGAGCCCGACCTGGGTGTCGAACAGCGTCCCGTGCCAGCGACCGGGCGCATCGGCCTCACAGAGCAGCGATTCGAACCCGGCCCGGTCGAGTGGGCCCCGCACGATCCCGTGGCAGTGATGGTCGACGAGCGCGATCTGCCCGACCAGCTCCCCCAGCCGCCGTTCGCCCGACCTCGATGGCCGCGCCGACGTATCGTCTGAGGATCGTGCCATGACCGCCATTCTGCCGCTGAACGGCGATCGCCGCTGATCAGAGACCGCGCGAAGGAGCCGCGATGGACCGGGACGAGCGTGAGCGGCGGGCCGCGGAGGCCGGCCCGGTTGCGGCCCGACTGGCCGATCAGGGCGTGGTCGGGGTGGCGCTGACATGGGTCGACAACAGCGGGATCACCCGGACGAAGGCGGTCCCGGTCGATCGGCTGGCGAACGCCGCGGCCTGGGGCGTCGGCGCGTCGCCGGTGTTCGACGCGTTCGCGACCGACGATTCGATCATCTCCGGCCGCTGCGCGGGTGGGCCCGTGGGCGACCTGCGGCTGCTGCCGGACCTGACCCGGATCGTCGCCCTCGCCGCGCAGCCCGGATGGGCGTGGGCGCCGGCAGACCGCTACACGCAGGACGGAACGCCGCACCCCCAGGACGCCAGGAACGTCACCCGCCGCGCGGTCGCGCGCCTGGCCGAGGCCGGCCTGACCGCGAAGTCCGCGATCGAGGTGGAATGGACCCTCGGGCGGGGCGGGGACGACTTCGTGCCCGCCACCCGCGGGCCCGCCTACGGTTTCACCCGGCTCGTCGAACACTCGGACTACCTGGCCGACCTGCTCACCGCACTGCGCGAACAGGGCGTCGCGGTGGAGCAGATCCACCCCGAGTACGCGGCTGGGCAGTATGAGCTGTCCGTCGCCGCCGAGGATCCGCTCGGCGCCGCCGATACCTTCGTGCTGGTACGCGAGACCATCCGGGCGCTGAGCGCGGACCGCGGCCTGCGCGCCTCCTTCTCCCCGAAGGTGATGGCCGACGGCGTGGGGAACGGCGGCCACGTGCACCTGTCCATCTGGCGCCGCAGGACCAACCTGCACCACGGCGGCGACGGCCCCTGCGGCATGACCGACGCCGCGGAGGCCTTCGCGGCCGGCATCCTGCACCGGCTGCCGGCACTGCTCGCGGTCGGCGCGCCCTCGGTCGCGAGCTACCTGCGGCTCGTTCCCGGCCACTGGGCTGCGCCGTACCAGGCGTGTGGCCACGAGAATCGCGAGACCGCGCTGCGCCTGGTCACAGGCAGCCACGGCGACGAGGGCCGCTCGGCCAACCTGGAGGTCAAGGTTCTCGACCAGTCGGCCAACCCGTACCTGTGCCTCGCCGCGCTGATCTTCGCCGGCCTGGCCGGGCTCGCCAGGCCGTCCCGCCTGCCCGCGCTGGTCGACGTCGACCCCGCGGGCCTGAGCGTGGACGAGCGGGCCAGGCGCGGGATCCGTGCGCTGCCGGACACCCTCGCCGAGTCCACCGACGCGTTCGAGGCCGACGCCGTGCTCGGCGAGGCGTTCGGGCCGGAGCTCGCGGCCACCGTCGTCGACCTCCGACGCGCCGAGGTGGCACGCTTCGCCGATTCGAGCCCCGAGGAGATCGTGGCCGCGCTCCGCTGGGTCTTCTGACCGCCCTGCCCCGCGTTCGCCGCGGGGAGAAACGACCGACCCTATGAACTCAGTTGCATAGTCGCCTCGTTGCATAGATACTCGACCTCGTGGCACTCGAACACGCACTATTGGTCTCGCTCTCCGAACACTCCGGGTCGGGGTACGAGCTCGCGCGCCGATTCGACAAGTCCATCGGCTTCTTCTGGAGCGCCAGCCACCAGCAGATCTACCGCGTGCTCAAGCGCATGGACGAGGCCGGCTGGGTGGACGGCGAGACCGTCGGCCAGGACGGCCGCCCGGACAAGCGGGTCTACCGCGTCAGCGACGCGGGCAGAGCCGAGCTGCGGCGGTGGATCGCGGAGCCGACCGAGGCCGGGCACCTGCGCGACGAGCTGGCCGTGAAGATCCGCGCCGCGTCCTTCGGCGACATCGACGACGTGCGCGCCGAGGTTGGCAGGCACCGCGACGACCACGCCAGGCGGCTCGAGGTCTACCGGCTGATCGAGAAGCGCGACTTCCCCGTGCCCGACCGGCTGTCCGGCACCGAACTGCACCAGTACCTGGTCCTGCGCGGCGGCATCCGCGTCGAGGAGGGCTTCACCGCCTGGTGCCAGGAGGTGCTCGATGCGCTGCACGCCGACCCAACCACCCCAGCCCGAGTCCGATCCGAAAGGCCCCCCACGTGAGCAACCCGTACCCGAACCTGTTGTCCCCGTTGGACCTGGGCTTCACCACGCTGCGCAACCGCGTGGTGATGGGCTCGATGCACACCGGGCTCGAGGACCGCACTCGCGACATCCCGAAGCTCGCCGCCTATTTCGCCGAGCGGGCCCGCGGCGGCGTCGGCCTCATCATCACCGGCGGCTACGCGCCTAACCGCACCGGCTGGCTGCTGCCCCTCGGGGCCAAGCTCACCACCCGCAAGGCGGCGAAGCTGCACCGCGAGGTCACCGACGCCGTGCACGCCGAGGGCGGCAAGATCGCCCTGCAGATCCTGCACGCGGGCCGGTACTCCTACCAGCCGCTGAGCGTGTCGGCCTCCTCGATCAAGGCACCCATCAACCCCTTCCGGCCCCGGGCGCTGACCGGCCGCGGCGTCGAGAGCACCATCGACGACTACGTGCGCTGCGCGCAGCTCGCGCAGTCCGCCGGCTACGACGGCGTCGAGATCATGGGCGGGGAGGGCTACTTCATCAACCAGTTCCTCGCGGCCCGCACCAACAAGCGCAGGGACAAGTGGGGCGGCAGCGCGGAGAACCGGCGCCGACTTGCGGTCGAGATCGTGCGCCGCACCCGCGCGGCGGTCGGGCCGGACTTCATCATCGTCTTCCGGCTGTCCATGGCCGACCTCGTCGAGAAGGGCCAGACCTGGGACGAGATCTCCGCCCTGGCAACCGAACTCGAGGACGCAGGCACCACGATCATCAACACCGACATCGGCTGGCACGAATCGCGGGTGCCCACCATCGTCACCTCGGTGCCGCGGGCGGCGTTCGTCGAGTTCACCGCCAAGGTCGCCGCGGCCGTGTCGATCCCGGTCTGCGCGTCGAACCGGATCAACATGCCGGAGGTCGCCGAGGAGATCCTCACCCGGGGGGACGCCGAGCTGATCTCGATGGCCCGGCCGATGCTCGCCGACCCGGAGTGGGTCCGCAAGGCCGAGACCGACCGCAGCGACGAGATCAACACCTGCATCGCCTGCAACCAGGCCTGCCTCGATCACGCGTTCGTCCGCAAGAACGTGTCCTGCCTGCTCAATCCGCGCGCCGGCCGCGAGACCGAGCTGGTGCTGGCACCGACCAGGCGGGCGAAGAGCATGGCCGTCGTCGGCGCCGGACCCGCGGGCCTGTCCGCGGCCGTCGGCCTCGCACAGCGCGGCCACACCGTCGAGCTCTTCGAGGCGGGCACCGAGATCGGCGGCCAGTTCGGCATCGCCCGGCGGATCCCCGGCAAGGAGGAGTTCGCCGAGACGATCCGCTACTACACCCGGCAGCTGGAACTGACCGGCGTGAAGGTGCACCTGGGCACCCGGGTCGACGCAGGCAGGCTCGTCGACGGCGGGTACGACGAGGTGGTCCTCGCCACCGGCGTCACGCCGCGGATTCCGAGCATCCCCGGCATCGACCACGCGAGCGTGCTCTCGTATGCCGAGCTCGTCCGCGACGGCAGGCCCGTCGGCGACCGCGTCGCGGTCATCGGCGCGGGCGGCATCGGCGTCGATGTCTCCGAGTACCTGACCCACGCCAGCTCCCCCACCCTCGACCTGGACGAGTGGAAGCGCGAGTGGGGCGTCACCGATTCCGACACCGCACCCGGCTCGCTCACCGCGCCCGCGACCGAGCCGTCGCCTCGCGAGGTGTACCTGCTCCAGCGCAAGCCCGGCCAGATCGGCGCGCGACTCGGCAAGACCTCCGGCTGGGTGCACCGGGCCGCGCTGAAGAAGAAGGGCGTGCACCAGCTCTCGGGCGTGAACTACGAGCGGATCGACGACGACGGGCTGCACATCACCTTCGGCGAGAAGCGCGAACGACCGCAGGTCCTCGCCGTCGACAACGTGGTGATCTGCGCGGGCCAGGAATCGGTGCGTGAACTCGCGGGCGACCTGGCCTCGGCCGGGGTGACCACACACGTGATCGGTGGCGCGGACGTCGCGGCCGAACTGGACGCGAAGCGGGCCATCGAGCAGGGCACCCGGCTCGCGGCGGCGATCTGACCCGCTAGCCTGAGCCCGTGAGCCTGCCTACCCCCACCCCTGACTCCCGCGCGGTCGTGACCGGCGCCTCCTCCGGCATCGGCGAGGCGCTGGCCACCGACCTGGCCGCGCGCGGCTACTCGCTGATCCTGGTGGCCCGCCGCGGCGACCTGCTCGAGGCGCTGGCGGCAAAACTGACCGCGGCGCACGGCGTCGAGGTCGAGGTCCGCGCGGTCGACCTGTCCGATCGAGACCAGCGCGGCGCCCTGGTCGACGAGCTCGCCGAGCGCCCGATCAGCATCCTGTGCAACAACGCCGGGATCGCCACGTTCGGCCCGGTGTCCGAACTGGACCCCGCCTACGAGCGGGCCCAGGTCGAGCTCAATGCCGTTGCCGTGCACGACCTCACGCTGGCCGTGCTGCCCGGAATGCTCGCGCGCGACTCCGGCGGCATCCTGATGGTCGGATCGGCGGCGGGCAACATGCCGATCCCGAACAACGCCACCTACGCGGCCACCAAGGCGTTCGTGAACACCTTCTCGGAGTCGCTGCGCGGCGAGCTCACCGGCACCGGCGTGCACGTCACCCTGCTGGCCCCCGGCCCGGTGCGCACGGAGATCCCGGACCCGGCGGAGGCGTCCATCGTCGACAAGCTGGTCCCCGATTTCTTCTGGATCTCCAGCGAGTACACCGCCAAGCTGTCGCTGGACTCCCTCGCGAAGAACAAGATGCGCGTGGTGCCGGGAATCCTGAGCAAGGGCATGTCGGTGGCGGGCCAGTACAGCCCGCGCGCGGTGGTCGCCCCGATCGTGGGCACGTTCTACAAGAAGCTGGGGGGCTAGCGGCCCACCACGGCCGGCTCTCCTTCCACCCTGCGCCGAGAACTCCGGAAACACACCGCCCTCAGAAGATAGTTCGGCTAAGTTCACGACTACGCCGGACAATCGGCGATGACGAAAGTCGGAGGACACCGTGGAATTTGTTGGTTCTGTCGCCGGAATCGCACAGATGGTCATCGGCACCATCCTCGCCAACACCGGATCGGGAGGTTCCGGCTCCGGTTGGTGAGCGCGCGACCGAATTCGGCTCGATACCCGCGAGCCGAATCCGGTCGTTGCACATGGGCGGCAAGGGGCAGGCGGCCTGTTCAGTACCGGGTGTAATGATGTCCGATCACCTGTTCACCGGCGCAGATGCACTTCCGGTCGAGGTGTCGGTCCGAGGTCGCGGCGCAGAACCGAGTACCGAGCGCATCGTGGGACTCCAGGCTGTGCGGGCACACCGGGCAGGAGGGCGACGATTCCAGCGCCTGAGCAGGGCCGGGAGACGCGGAATCTGCTTGAGGATTCGACACATCGGTCGGGTTCGACGCCATGGCGGCGCTCCAGTTCTCGGCCCTTCGCCTGCGGACCGGTTGGGCGCCGAGGACGACATGGCTTGACCGCGCATATTCGAATTGCCCTCGACATCCACGACGCTACTCTTCCCCGCCTGCCCCTTCGGACCCATCTCGACACCTAGGGGGCGATCGGCGCCCCCTAGGGTGCCTATCGTCGGGCCCGGCCAGGACCGACGCTGGAGCGGCAAGCAACATCCGCCGCCTCAGGAGATGAACGATGGCCGCCCCGATCACCGCCACCACCGGTTCACCGCACAGCGCGATCGTCGGGCTGGGGGTGTACCGCCCGTCCCGCGTCGTCGACAACGCCGAGATCTGCCGGAGCATCGACTCCACCGACGAGTGGATCCAGACCCGCTCCGGGATCAAGACCAGGCGGTTCGCCGGGCCGGAGGAATCGATCCTCGAGATGTCCGTCGCGGCGGGACACCGGGCGCTGGCGTCGTCCGGGGTGGCGGCCGAGCAGATCGGCTGCGTGATCGTCGCGACGTCGACCTACCTCTACCAGTCCCCCGCCGTCGCCCCGCAGATCGCCCACCGACTCGGCATCTACGGCGCCGCGTTCGACGTCTCGGCCGGGTGCGCCGGCTTCTGCCATGCCCTGGCCGTCGCCTCCGACATGGTCAGGGGCGGCAGCGCGGAGCACGTCCTGGTCATCGGCGTCGAGCGGATGAGCGAGTGCCTCGACATGACCGACAGGACAACCGCGTTCATCTTCGCCGACGGCGCGGGGGCAGTGGTGGTGGGACCGTCGCAGAGCCCCGGGATCGGACCGGTCGAGTGGGGCTCGGACGGGTCGCAGTCGAACGCGATCTGCCAGGCCCCGTCCTGGGATGTCTACCGCGACGATCCGACCGGGCCGCGGCCGACCGTCAAGTTCGACGGAAGGGCAGTGTTCCGTTGGGCGGCATTCGAGATGGAGAAGGTGGCAGGGGCCGCGTTGGACCGCGCGGGCGTCGCACCCGAGCAGCTGGACGCCTTCATCCCACACCAGGCGAACCTCCGGATTACCGACATCATCGCCAAGCGGCTGGCGCTCTCGCCCGACGCCGCGGTCGCGCGCGACATCGTCGACGCCGGCAACACGTCGGCGGCCTCGGTCCCCCTGGCGATGGACACGCTGCTCCGGTCGGGCGAGGCCCCCGCCGGCGGCACTGCGCTGCTGATCGCGTTCGGGGCCGGGCTGTCCTACGCCGCACAGGTGGTCAGGCTGCCCGCGAGGTTCGATTCGTCAGCATGACGTCAAGCCACGATCGATCGGCGTCAAGGTCGCGTCAGGGGCCGCGGCAAGGCGCCGGAACGCGAGTACTCCGGAGGGTGAACCATCACCCCTAGGAGAACCCGGTGACCCTTCTCGACATCTTCCCGTCGCTCCGCTCGGCCATGTCCCCGCGGCTCGATCCCGCGGTGTGGCCGATCAACACCCACCACGACGAGCACGGACGGATCACCGTCGGCGGCGTCGCGCTGTCCGATGTCGCCGACCAGTACGGCACACCGAGCTACGTGATCGACGAACTGGACGTCCGGCACCGCTGTCGCACCTACCTCGAGATCTTCCCCGAGGCCGAGATCGCGTACGCCGGAAAGGCGCTGATGACCCGGGCGCTCGCCTCCTGGGTGAGCCAGGAGGGGCTGGCCCTTGACGTGTGCTCGGCAGGGGAACTGACCATCGCCCTGTCTGCGGGCGTCGACCCGCGCCGAATCATCATGCACGGCAACGCCAAGACCCCCGCCGAACTCACCGCCGCGATCGACGCGGGCGTCGGCCGCATCGTCATCGACTCCTACACCGAGATCGTGGTCCTCGGCTCGTCGCTCGACCACAAGCAGGACGTCCTGGTCCGCGTGACCCCGGACATCGACGTGCACGGTCACCGCGCGGTCCGAACCGGCATCGCGGACCAGAAATTCGGGTTCCCCATCGACCACGGCCAGGCGGATGCCGCGATCAAGCGGGTGCTCGACCAGCCACACCTGAACCTGATCGGGCTGCACTGCCACCTGGGATCGCAGATCACCGATCCCGAGCACTTCGGCGCCGCGGTGCACCGGATGATCGCCCAGATGGCGCAGGTGTACCACGATCACGGACTGATCCTGACCGAGCTCAATCTCGGTGGCGGCCATGCGGTCTCGTACGGGTTCGACGACGTGCCACTGGACCTCACCCAGCTTGCCTCGACCGTCGAGGACGCGCTCGACGAGGCGTGCGCGCGGCACCGGTTCCCGCGGCCGAAGATCACCCTCGAACCGGGCCGTGCCATCGTCGCCAGGTCGGGGGTGACGGTGTACCGGGTCGTGTCCGTCAAGCACATCGAGGGCGGTCGCACCTTCGTCTGCGTCGACGGCGGCATGAGCGACAACCCCCGCGTCTGCCTCTACGCGGCCAGGTACAGCGTCGCCCTTGCCAACCGGCATCCGGTGGGCGCCCAGGTCCCGGTCACCGTCGCGGGACGGCATTGCGAATCGGGTGACGAACTGGCGGTCGACGTGCCGCTGCCCGCGGACGTGCGGCCCGGCGATGTGCTGGCGATCCCCGGCACGGGCGCCTACCACCACGGCCTCGCGTCCAGCTACAACTCCGTGGGCAGGCCGCCGATTATCGCGGTGTGCAACGGCTCGGCCCGCGAACTGATCCGTCGCGAGACCATCGACGACCTGCTCCGAAGGGAATCCTCGCTCTAGGGGGTGACGAGGTCGGTCTCCACTTCGCCGGTTGCCTGTAGGTGCCTGCGGCGGCTCGGCATCAGCACCGTCGGGTGACCGACGCTCCATGCCGCACCTGCGCAGACGAACTCCTTGATGCGCGCGGCTGCCCTGCCCGTGACAGCGCTGGACTTGGCCTGATCGTCGGGGGTCACGGCCTGGATGATCCCATCACGGCGCCCCAGGCTGATGCACTGGAAGTTGTAACCGATCGTGGTCTCGGGAACCTCGCGACCGGTCAGACGTGCGGCGAGGGCATCCGCGGCCTGCCATGCCATCGGTCCGCCCGAGGCACAGGACATCCGCAGCGGTCGGCCGCCCGCACCCTCGGCGAGCGCGGCGTCGCCGACGGCGTACACATCGGGGTGCGAGACCGAGCGCATGCTGGCGTCGACGACGATCCGCCCGGTATCGGACACCGTCAGCGTGGTGGCGGCCGCGATCGGGTGCACGGCGAAGCCCGCGGTCCACACGGTCAGCTCGGCCGGGATCTCCCTTGCGGCGCCGTCGATCACGGCGCTCGCGGTGACCCGCGTGACGTCGACGCGCTCGTGGACCGTGATACCGAGCCGGTCGAAGGTACCGCGCAGATGGCGCTGGGCCTTCTCGCTCAGCCAGTCGCCGACGCCTCCTCGGGCGACGATCGAGACCGCGAGATCCGGTCGGGTCTCGGCGATCTCGGTGGAGGCTTCGATGCCGGTCAGGCCGCCTCCGACGACCACAACCGTTGCACCAGGCGCCAGTTCGCTCAGCCGCGCCCGCAGCCGCAACGCGGCCTGTTTTCCCGCGACGCTGTGCGCGTACTCGGCGACGCCGGGGACGCCGTGGTCGGCGCCGGTGCTCCCGAGGGCGTAGACGAGGCTGTCGTAGCCGAGGGTCTCGTCGCCGCCGAGATCGACGGTCTTGCGATCGACGTCGACCGCGGCGACCCGCGCGATCCTGACCTGCACACCGGTGCCCGCGAAGAACTCGCGCAGCGGGCGGGGGCGCAGATCCTGGCCGCTCGCGAGCTGGTGCATACGCACCCGTTCGACGAACTCGGGATCGGCGTTGACGAGGGTGATCTGGACGTCGTCGCGGTGCAGCCGCTTCGCAAGACGACCGGCGGCGGTGGCCCCGGCGTACCCGGCTCCGAGGACGACAATGCGGTGCTTCATGGCTCGCTCCTATCGGTGTGGACTCACCTCCTGAACCGGACAGGCGCGCGATCCCTGACACGAAGCGAGTGTGATGTGGGTCACCATGTCACATCGAGGGGGCTGTGCGGGCCCTCGGCCGCCCACAGGCGGGTGATGCGAACCAACTTCTCGGGGTTGACCTGGATGTGGACCGCTGCGATGCCGTCCTGCGTCGCCTCGAGGTCGAGGACGGCGATGACCCGCTCACCGACCTGCGCCAGCACGCCGGGACCACCGTTGACCGTGCAGGCGTAGAACACCGGATCGCCACCGACGTAGCGACGCTTGGCATCGGTCAGGTGGAACACATGGCTCAGGTAGCGCGCGATGTCGAACGCACCGAGGACCGGCGTCTTGCGGGCCGGGATCCGGCCTCCGCCGTCGGCGACGGCGACCGCGTCGTCGGCGAGCAGACGGATCAGCGGGTCGGTGTCGCCGCTGAGGACCGCGGCGAGGAATTCCTCGACGATCCGCCGCGCGGCGACCGCGTCGACCGTGGTGCGGGCACCCCCGGCGACGTGCTGCTTGGCCCGCCGGTAGATCTGCTGACAGTTCGACTCGCTGAGGTCGAGGATCTCGGCGATCTCGCGATGCGGGTAGCCGAACGCCTCGCGCAGCACGTAGACCACGCGCTCGTTGGGCGAGAGCCGCTCCATGAGCGTGAGCATCGCGAGCGAGACCGACTCGCGCTGCTCCGCGGTGTCGGCCGGACCGAGCATCCGGTCCCCGCCCAGGACCGGCTCCGGAAGCCACTGCCCCACATAGGTTTCCCGCCTGGCCCGCGCCGAGGTGAGCTGATTGAGGCAGTGATTGGTCAGCACCTTCGTCAGCCAGGCCTCGGGCGCCTCGATCCACTCCCGGTCCGCGGCATGCCAGCGCAGGAACACATCCTGCACCGCGTCCTCGGCATCCCCTGCGGACCCCAGCATCCGGTAGGCGATCGCCTCCAGGCGACCCCTGAAGCCCTCGAACAGATCGGCCTCATCGGCACTGAGCGTCATCGCCCCATGGTCGGCCATGCCCCCAGCCGGTGTCCACCCGCCGGTCATCGATCACCGGCGCGAGCCGTCGGGTACCCATTGGCATGATCCTTACCGCCGAGTAAGTTACCGGGGGGCTGTGGCCGCCGCCATACACCCAAGAGCCAGGAGGACCCGCCGAGATGCCCAGCGTTACCGGAGCAACCGACCTACTCAAGGGACTCGTCCCCGTCACCAAGGCAGGCATCGTCGGCCCGATGGGCCCGAGCAGGCTCGCAGGCGTCGTCTCCGCCTGGTTCCAGTGGGACTTCACCGCGGGTGGCCTGCTCGCGGTGGCCGCACGCCGCGACGGCGACCGCATCGCCGTCATCGACGACCGCGGGCCGATCAGCTACCGGCAGCTCGACGAGGACGCTCGCGCACTCGCCGCCGCGCTGCACGAGCGTGGGCTGCGCGAACGCGGACGGATCGGCATCCTGGCCCGCAATCACCGCGGCTTCCTGATCGCGATGGGCGCGTCCGCCCGGCTCGGCACCGACCTGGTGCTGCTGAACACCGGGGCGTCGACCACCCAGCTCGCCGAGGTGCTGGCGGAGCAGAAGATCGACTGGCTGCTGGTCGACTCCGAGTTCACCCCGCTGCTGACGGACACCGCCCCGAATGTCGCGGTCTTTGCCGACGCGGAACCCGCGGAGGCTCCCGCTGACACGGACCGGGTTGGCTTCGAGGATCTGCTCGCAGGCGGGCGGCGGAGCACCGCGCCGCTGGCCCGCCGCCCGAGGCGCGGCCGGATCGTCGTCCTCACCTCCGGCACGACGGGCACCCCGAAGGGCGCCAACCGGCCGGAACCGCGCAGCTGGATGCCCGCGTCCGCGCTGCTGTCCCGGCTCCCCCTGCGCAGTGCCGAGACCACCATCGTCGCATCGCCGATCTTCCACACCTGGGGCCTGGCCGCCGCCCAGGTGGGCCTGGCCCTGCGCTCGACCATGGTGCTCGCCCGCCGGTTCGACCCGGCAGCCACCGTCGCCCAGATCGCTGAGCACCGCGCCGCCGCGCTGTGGGTGGTGCCGACGATGTTGCAGCGGATCACCGACCTGCCCGCAGACGATCGGGACGCCGATCTCGCCACGCTGCGGGTGATCGCGGCCAGCGGCTCGGCGATCCCGACCGGGGTGGTGCACAAGACCTTCGAGGTGTTCGGGTCCGTGCTGTACAACTTCTACGGCTCCACCGAGGTGAGCTGGGCGTCGATCGCGCAACCGCACGAGCTGCGTGCGCACCCCACCACCGCCGGTCGTCCCCCGCTCGGGACCGTCGTGCGGATCCTCGACGATCGCGGCAACGAGGTGCCGCACGGCACCGTCGGCCGCGTGTTCGTCGGCAACGGGATGCTGTTCGAGGGCTACACCCGCAGCGGGAGCGAGAAGGAGACCAGCGGCGGACTGATGTCCACCGGCGACCTCGGGCATTTCGACCCGAGCGGCCTGCTGTTCCTCGACGGCCGCAGCGACGACATGATCGTCTCGGGCGGCGAGAACGTCTACCCCCGTGAGGTCGAGAACCTGCTCAGCGAGCTGCCAGGGGTGCTGGAGAACGCGGTCGTCGGCATCGACGATCCGGAGTTCGGCGCGCGGCTGGCGGCCTACGTGGTGCGCACCGACGACCCCGACGGCGCGGGCCTGACCGAGGACGGGATCAAGTCGCACGTGAAGGCGCACCTGGCCAGGCACTGCGTCCCGCGCGAGGTCGCGTTCCTCGACGAACTCCCCCGCAACCCGGCGGGCAAGGTGGTCCCCCGCCTGCTCCCCAAGGCCTGAGGCGGCTCCGCCGCCCGTGAGTCCTTTTGGCCCCTAGACGGGCCAAAAGGACTCACGGGTGCGTCAGCGCTTGCGGCGGCGGCCGGTGCCGAAGATCGAGCGCGAGATCTCGCGGCCGGCGACGGTGGCCGCCGAGCGCAGGAAGCTCTTGACCGCCTGGTTCTCCATGATCCGTTCCACGGCGCTCGGCTCGTCCGGCGGCGGGGGCGGCAGGTCGGGCAGGTCCGGCAGTGCGGGCGGCAGGTCGATACCGTCCGCGTTCGGCGCGCCGGACACGCTGGCCGTCAGCTTCTCGTAGGCGGATTCCCTGTCGATGGTCTGGCCGTACTTCGCGTGCAGCGGGCTCGCGGCGGCCGCCGCCCTGATCGCCGGCTCGCCGATGGTGTCCATCAGCGAACGCGGCGGCGGGATCTTCGCCCAGGCCACCGGCGTCGGCGCGCCCTTCTCCGACAGCACGGTCACCACCGCCTCACCGATGCCCAGCGAGGTCAGCGCCTTCTCCAGGTCGTAGTGCTCCGTCTTCGGGTAGGTGCGAACCGTCTTGTTCAGCGCCTTCTGATCGTCCGGGGTGAAGGCGCGCAGCGCGTGCTGGATCCGGGCACCGAGCTGCGAGAGCACGTTGTTGGGAACGTCCGTTGGCAGCTGGGTGCAGAAGAAGACACCGACGCCCTTCGAGCGAATCAGCTTGACGGTCTGCTCCACCTGCTGCAGGAACGCCTTCGACGCGTCCGCGAACAGCAGATGCGCCTCGTCGAAGATGAAGACGAGCTTCGGCTTGTCCACGTCGCCGACCTCGGGCAGCGTCTGGAACAGATCGGCGAGCACCCACATCAGGAAGGTGGAGAACATCACCGGCCGGGCCGCCTGCGCACCCAGCTCGAAGAGCGTGATGACGCCCTTGCCGTCCGGGCCCACCCGCAGCAGGTCCTCGGTCTCGAGTTCCGGCTCGCCGAAGAAGGTGTCGCCGCCGTCCGCCTCCAGGTTGACCAGCGCGCGCAGGATCACGCCCGCGGTCGCCGAGGAGACGCCGCCGATGCCCTTGAGGTCGGCCTTGCCCTCGTCAGAGGTCAGGTGCGCGATGACCGAGCGCAGGTCCTTGAGGTCGAGCAGTGCGAGGCCCTGGGTGTCCGCCCAGTGGAAGATCAGCCCGAGCGTGGACTCCTGGGTTTCGTTGAGCCCCAACACCTTGCTCAGCAGGATCGGCCCGAAGCTGGTGATGGTGGCGCGCACCGGGATGCCGATGCCCTCGGTGCCGAGCGAGAGGAACTCGACGGGGAACCCGGTCGGCGCCCAGTCCGAGATGCCGGTCGAGACGGCCCGCGCGACCATCTTCTCGCTCGACTCGCCGGGCGCGGAGAGCCCGGACACGTCGCCCTTGACGTCGGCCATCACCACGGGCACGCCCGCGGCCGAGAGCTGCTCACAGATGCCCTGCAGCGTCTTCGTCTTGCCGGTGCCGGTCGCACCCGCCACCAGTCCGTGCCTGTTGATCGTGGCGAGCGGGATCCGGACGCGCGCAGCGGGATCCACGACGTCGTCGATGATCACCGTGCCCAGCTCCAGCGCCGCGCCCTCGAACGCATAGCCCGCGGCGATCTCCTGCGCCGCCGGATTCGGTGCAGGCACGGACTCGGCCGCAGCGGGAGCGGCGTCAACCGCAGGAGCCTCGGCAGGAGCGCCGTCGACCGGCGCCGGCTTGGCCGGCGTCTTCGCCGCCTGGATCCGCGCGGCCTCGGCCGCTGCCTGCTCCGCGGCCTGCGCCGCCGCCAGCGCCTCCGCCGCGACGCGGGCGGCCTCCTCGGCGGCGGCCTTGGCCGCCTTGGCCTTCTCCTCGAGCGATACCGAGTCCACCTGTGGTGCGGATTCGCCGGATGAGGTTGGATCCACCGTCATTCATGCCCTCCTCGGAGCGACAAACGTCTTCGGATGTGTCCGCCGCCGCCCAGCCGAGTGGGCCCGCGAAGCGACCAGTTGACCTTAACCCGACCATCGGCTGACTACTGTGTTCCTGGTGCAGGACAAACTTGTGTGGATCGATTGCGAAATGACCGGACTGCGGCTCGGCACGGACAAGCTGATCGAGGTGGCCGCGCTGGTCACCGACAGCGATCTGAACGTGCTCGGAGACGGTGTGGACATCGTCATCCACGCCGACGACGCCGCGCTGGCCGACATGCCCGACGTGGTCAAGGAGATGCACGAGCGCTCCGGGCTGACGGAGGAGGTGCGCCGGTCAACGGTGACGCTCGAGGAGGCCGAGCAGCAGGTGCTCGCCTACATCCGCGAGCACATCCCCACCGCGGGCACCGCCCCGCTGGCGGGCAACTCGATCGCCACCGACCGCGGTTTCCTCGCCAGGGACATGCCCGCGCTCGACGAATACCTGCACTACCGGATGATCGACGTCAGCTCGATCAAGGAGCTGTGCCGCCGCTGGTATCCCCGGATCTACTTCGGTCAGCCGGAGAAGGGGCTCGCGCACCGGGCGCTGGCGGACATCCAGGAATCCATCCGCGAACTCAAGTACTACCGCCGGACCGCGTTCGTCGCGGATCCCGGCCCGTCTACCGGCGATATCGCCGCGGTCGTCGAGGATCTGATCGCCGAATAGGTATCGATTGGCATTCCGGCGACGAGTCAGGCTAATATCGTGCACGCCGATACGGAGCAGCCCGCGAGGGTGAAACCTGACGGCAATGGTGACTGTAGTTCAGTTGGTAGAGCACCAGGTTGTGATCCTGGCTGTCGCGGGTTCGAGTCCCGTCAGTCACCCGAAGAGAACGCCCCCCGACTCCGGTCGGGGGGCGTTTTCCGTTTCCGTAGGCATGCTCCGGGGCATGCAGAAACTCCCCTGACCCGGCTGACCGGTCCGCACGAAGCAAAGGGCCCCGCCACCCTGGTGTGGGTGCGGGGCCCTCGCTACGGCCGCGTGATCAGGCGTTGCCGGCCTTCCAGGTCGCCCACGGGATGTTCCAGTCACCGAGGCCGTCCGTGCCGGAGAGCGTGCCGCCCACGGTGTTCTTCACGACCGCCAGGTCGCCGCGCTTGGTGTTCTCGAACACCCACCTGGCATTGGCCGGACTGAGGTTCAGGCAGCCGTGGCTGACGTTGGCCGAGCCCTGGTCCCCCACCGACCACGGCGCAGAGTGGAAGAAGATGCCGCTGTACGACATTCGGGTCGCGTAGTCGACGGGAGTCTTGTAACCCTGCGGGGAGTTCACCGGGACGCCGTACGTCGACGAGTCCATGATCAGGTGCTCGAAACGGTCACCGATGATGTACACGCCGTTGTCGGTGGGCGAGCTGTCCTTGCCCATCGACGTCGGCATCGTCATGACCACCTGGCCGTTGCGCTCGAAGGTGACCTGCTTGGTGTTGTCGTCGGCGTACGCGATCATCGAGTCGCCGATCCGGAACTCGCGGTGCTCGTTCGCCTGGCCGAACAGGGTGCCGCCGAGGTTGCGGCCGAAGACGTTGACGTCCACCGTCACCGCGGTGCCAGGGGCCCAGTAGTTCTCGGGACGCCAGCGGACCTCGCGGTCGTTGACCCAGTAGAAGGCGCCCGGCACCGGGGGGTTGGTCACGACGGTGATGGCGTCCTGCGCGGCCTTGCGGTCCGGGATCGACTCGTCGAACTGCACGGCGACGGGCTGGCCGATCCCGACGACGTCCCCGTCCCCCGGCATCACGTACGGCTTGGTGAGGTTGCCGGGCGAGCTGGTGGTGAAGCTCGACACCGTCGTGCTCGCGCCGCCGAGCCCGAAAGCGTCGGCCTGCAGACGGTATTCGCCGTTGTACTTCAACGGCTGCGTGTTCACCCAGGACTGACCGTCCGGGGCGATGGCGCCTGCCACCGGGTCGCCGGACTCGTCGAGCAGCGTGACCTTCGACAGCTTGCCGTCCGCGACCCGGACCGCGACGGGCTCGCCGGGCGAGTGCCCGACCGCGCCGTCCGCGACGACCGAGGTCACCTTCGGCTTGATCATCTCGAACACCGGGTTCAGGTCGATGGCTGCCGCTGCGGGCGCCGCCTCGGACTCGTCTCCGAACTGCACAGTGCACCCGGTCGCCACGAGCATCGCCGCCGCTGCGATAGCCACCGCACTCAGCGTTCCCCGTATGGTCGCCACCCTGATCCCCACCCTCGTGTACTCGAAGCCACTAAACACACATCCACAACCGGACGCCACAGGGCGCACACCGGACGCGCAGAGCTGTGAACTGCCATGATGCCAGGCTCGGCAGCACGCCAGCCAACAGCCTGCCGACGGACCCAATAACGTTCACATTCCAATCGCCGTCGGGACCGCGAGCGTTACCGCGCGCAGGGCCCTGACCAGCCCATCGAGGGCGAACGGGGGGCTGATTTGCATTCGCTCGGATCGCTCGTCTAATGTTCTCCACGTCGCAGAGAGCGGGGCGCGAGTCCCGAGCGAGTGACAATGCGCCTATAGCTCAGTTGGTAGAGCAAGTGACTCTTAATCACTGGGTCCGGGGTTCGAGTCCCTGTGGGCGCACACGAGAAGGCCCCGACCGTCACGGTCGGGGCCTTCTTTGTCGTTGCATGCGGGGTCAGCGTCGTTGCGTTGAGTCAGCGCCGGGCCGGGTGGGGCCCACCCTCAGTTCGCGAAGTGCCGTCGCAACTTTCGATGCCGGTGTGCGAAGAACCGGGCGATGACCCGCTCCAGTAGCCAGGGCAGCCCTGGGATGGCGGCGATCGGACCGCGCGGCTCGAAACTCACGCGGTCGTGCAGGAGGGTCCGGTGCGCGCCATCGGCGGTCAGGCTCCGCTCGTGCTCCCATGCGCGCATCGAGGCCATCGTCGAGCGCTCGAAGAACCGGTGACCCGGCTCCAGTTCGGCGAGCATCAGGTCGTCATGGTCGAACGGGACGATGCCGAACAAGTACAGCCGGCATCGTCCGACCTTGCGGCCGACCTGGACGGTGTCCACCGTCAGTCCCCGTGCACCCCTGGGCATCGCCATCCGCAGCAGCGGCATCATCTCGTCGTTGATGCCCTGCGGGGTGACGATCCGCGCCCAGACGGCCTCGCGCGGCGCCTCGACGACCGAGGTCCGCTCGAAGGTGCGGAATCGGGTGGACACCGCGTCGATCAGCGGAAGATCTTGCGCAGCACCAGCACCGCGACCAAGGCGCCCGCACCGATCAGGGCGAACTTGACCGGCGGCTCGTTGACCTTGGCGACCAGGCTTGCCTTGGCGTTCTCGACCAGTCGCTTCGGGTTGGTGCGGACGCTCAGTTCGTCGAGCGTGCTGGCGAGCTGGTTGCGCGCCTGCTCGATGTCGCGCTCGATGCTCTCGGTGTCCCTGGGCACGTGAATCCCACTTTCTCTCATCGTCGACCTTGCTTGTCATGACCGTACCGGTGCGGCGCGTGTGGGCGCAGGGAGGAACCACCGACGTCCGATGTCACGGCCACGGCTGCCAGTAACCTGAACTGCGTGACCGAGAACATCAGACTCGCCGCCGGGGACACCGCGCCCGGCTTCACCCTTCCCGACGCCGACGGCAAGGAGGTCTCGCTCGCCGACTACCGCGGCCGCAAGGTGATCGTGTACTTCTACCCGGCGGCCAGCACCCCGGGCTGCACCAAGCAGGCCTGCGACTTCCGCGACAACCTGGCCGAGCTGAACGGCGCGGGCCTCGACGTCGTGGGCATCTCCCCCGACAAGCCCGCCAAGCTGGCCAAGTTCCGCGACAACGAGGAGCTCACCTTCCCGTTGCTGTCGGATCCGGAGCGCGAGACGCTCAAGGCCTGGGGCGCGTTCGGCGAGAAGACCATGTACGGCAAGACCGTGCAGGGCGTGATCCGCTCCACGTTCCTCGTCGACGAGCAGGGCAAGATCGAGGTGGCCCAGTACAACGTCCGGGCCACCGGCCACGTCGCCAAGCTGCGCCGCGACCTGTCCGTCTGACAGCGAGCCCCGCGGGTCAACGGGTAGCGGCGAACCGTCCGAGGAACAGCGCCTCCGCGACCGCGAGGTTCTCGATCTCGGACGGGTCGACGCTCTCGTTGGGGGCATGGATGAGGCAGCGCGGCTCCTCGACCCCGAGCATCACGATCTCCGCACCGGGGACCATGGTCCCGAAGACGTTGCAGAGCGGAATCGAGCCGCCCTGCCCCACCGTGCCGAGCGGCTTCCCGAAGGCCTCGGCCATGGCCTCGGCGAGGGCCGCGTAGCCGGGCCCGTCCGTGCTGGCGCGGAACGGCGATCCGATCTGCTCCGGCTCGACCGTCACCCGCGCGCCCCACGGCGCGGCGGCCTCCAGGTGCGCGATCAGCGCATCCTGCGCCTTCTGCGGATCCATCCCGGGCGGCACCCGCAGGTTCAGGCGCGCCGACGCCCTCGGCTGGATCGCCGCGGCCGATCCCACGACCGGCGGGCAGTCCATCCCGAGGATCGTCAGTGCCGGCCTGGCCCACACCGAATCCGCGACCGAGCCCGAACCGGGCAGACCAACCCCGTCGAGCACCCCGGCGTCGGTACGGAACTGCGCCTCGGCGTACTCGGCGCCGTCCCACCGCTGCCCGGAGTCCAGGCCCTCGACAACCGTGTTGCCGTCCTCGTCGCGGAGCGTGGCCAGCATCTGTACCAGCGCGGCGAGGGCGTCGGGCGCGGGCCCACCGAACATCCCGGAGTGCACCTCCCCCGCCATCGTCTCGACGTGCACGATGACATTCGCCATCCCGCGCAGGGTGATCGTCGCCGTCGGCTCACCGACCTCGGCGTTGCCGGTGTCCACCACCAGGATCATGTCCGCCTGGAACAGCTCGGGGCGCTGTTGCACCAGCTCCTCGAGACCGCCGGTGCCCATCTCCTCGGAGCCCTCGGCCACCACCCGGATGCCGACAGGGAACGGCGTGCCCAGCGCGCGCAACGCGAGCAGGTGCATCACGATATTGCCCTTGCAGTCCGCGGCACCGCGCCCGTACCAGCGCCCGTCACGTTCGGTGAGCTCGAACGGCGGGGTGTGCCAGAGCTTCTCGTTGCCGGGCGGCTGAACGTCGTAGTGACAGTAGAGGAGGACGGTCGGAGCGCCCTCGGGCCCCGGCTGATGCCCGACGACGGCGTTCGAGCCGTCCGGGGTCTCGATCAGCTCGACGTGGCCGATCCCGGCGGCGACGAACGCGTCCCGCACCCAGTTCGCCGCGTCCGTGCACCCCTGCGGCGGGAACTGACGGGGATCGGCCACCGACTTGAAGCCCACCAGCGTGGCGAGCTCCGTTCGTGCCGTGGGCATCAGGTCCCTCACCTTGGAGCGAATCTCGTCCGGCATAGCCACCTCCTGGGCTGTCACCGACGGCTGCAGCTAGCTGCCGTCGACAAGTTTCAGATCGTTCAGGGTTTCCTCGAACTCGGCCGACTGGTCCGGGCAGTAGACCTCGATCACCAATCGCGCCCCCGTCACCGCGTCGTGGGTCGCGAGAATGGGGCGCTGGCCGGGCCCGGCGGCGCCGCTGACGAGCTGCTGGTTGAGCACACCGGTCCTGAGCGCGTTGCCCGGGTCGGTGCACGCGGCACCGCCGTCCGATCCCAGCACCCGCGCGGTCGCCTCGACGTCGAGGGCGCCCAGACCTGCCGCCTCGAACCGCTGGGCGAGCTCGGTGGCCTTGGCGTCCGCCTCTGTGGAGCTCTTGTTCTCGTTGAAGGTGACCAGACCCCAGGCCGCCAGCCCGACGAACACCGCGAAGGCCGCCAGGTAGAGGATCCAGTGCGTGTTCTCCGGCCGCTTGTGCAGATCGTCGACGGCGGCCACGTTGACCTCGCCCTTCTCCGGTGTGGTCATCACGCCTCCTGCGCCATCGGGTCGGCCGAGACATCCTGCTTCCATGAGGGTTTGCGGAGGGCAAGGATCAGGAGCGGGACCCCGATCCCGACGATCCCGAACCCGCCACCGACGATGAGGATGTAGACGAAGACGCTGCCGCCGCCGAACTGAGAGGGCGGCACGAACCCGATGCAGAACGCCGCGAGGCTCGAGATGATGCCGACCCAGCAGAGCAGGAACAGCGCGGGCGCGCGGTAGCCCCGCGGCTGGTCCGGCCGGTTCTTGCGCAGCCGCATCGCCGCCACGAACATCAGCAGGTACACCACGAGGTAGACCTGGGTAGTGATCACCGACAGGATCCAGTAGGCGCTGGAGACCTCCGGGATGAACGCGTACAGCAACGCGATGAAGGTGGTCACCACGCCTTGCGCGACCAGGATGTTCTGCTGGATCCCGTGCTTGTTCAGCCGCTGCAGGACCGGCGGCAGGAACCCGTCCTGACGGCCGATCATGAGCAGACCCTTGGACGGCCCGGCCAGCCAGGTCAGCATCCCGCCCAGCGAGGCGGCAATGAGCATCAAGGCCAGAATCGGTGTCGCCCAGCCGAATCCGAAGTGCGCGAAGAAGATGTCGAAGGCCTGCATCACGCCCGCGGTGAGCGAGAGCTTCTCGGCGGGCACCACCCAGCTGATCGCGATGGCGGGCAGGATGAAGATGGCGAGCACCAGGCCCATCGCGACGAACATCGCGCGCGGGAACTCCGTGGCCGGCCTGCGCAGGCTGGAGACGTGAACGGCGTTCATCTCCATCCCCGAGTAGGACAGAAAGTTGTTGACGATGAGCACCAGGCTCGCGATCCCGGTCCACGCGGGGAGCAGCGCACTGAACTCCATCGGCGCCGCGGAGGGGTTGCCCTGCCCGAGGAACACCACGCCCATGACGATCAGCAGCACGCCCGGGATCAGGGTGCCGAGAACGAGTCCGGCGCTGGAGAGTCCGGCCACGGCCTTCATCCCCCGCGAGGAGACGAAGACCCCGGTCCAGAACAGGGTGACGATGATGATGGCGGTGTAGAGCCCGTTCGAGGCCAACGCCGGATTGATCACGTAGGCGAACGTGCTGGCCACGTAGGCCAACAACGTCGGGTAGTAGAAGATCGTCATCGCGAACTGGCACCAGACGGCGAGGAAGCCCGCCTTGTCGGAGATGCCCTCACCCACCCAGCGGTAGACCCCGCCCGACCAGCCCGAGGCGAGCTCGGCCGCCACCAGCGAGGTCGGCAACAGGAACACGATCGCCGGAACGATGTAGAGGAACACGCACGCGAGGCCGTATATCGCCATCGACGGCGCCGAGCGGAGGCTGGCCACCGAGCTCGTGGTCATCATCGCCAGCGCGATCCAGGTGATGTACTGCTGCCGGGGCGCGACGGGGATTCGCCTTCGCCCCTCGGCGCTCCCTGTCGAACCCTCTGTGTCAACGCTCATCGGTTCCCACCAATCGACGTCGGACCGGGTCGCCGACGCGACGCGGGCTTCCCCTAGCACTATTCCCCCGACGCAACGGATTTGCACCGGGTCACCCGCCACCGCACATGAATTCACCCGGTTCGGATGAGGGACGATCACCCGAACCGAACCGAACCGAACCGACCGGCCGCCCCGTCAGCGGTGCGCGTCGATCAGCTTCTCGACGCCGTCGAGCAACAGCCCGAGCGCGAAGGCGAAGTCCGCGTCGTCCCAGTCGACGTCGGGATCGGTGTCGAAGGCACCGTCCGTGACCGCCCCGATCAGGTGGGGGAACTTCGCCGGGTCGAGCAGTCGCGGCAGCAGCACCGAATAGTCCAGTGCGGCCACGTACTCGGGCGACACCGTGGCGGAGGCGGCCGCGAAGTCCGCCGCGAATCGTGCCCGTCCGATCACGTACAGCGAGGTGTTGAGGACCACCTGGAAACGCAGCGGCTTCGGCAGCGGGGTGTCGGCCAGGCAGCCGAGTCCGACCTCCAGCCACCCGATGTTGTTGGGTCCCGTCGGCGGCACGCCCCCAAGGGACAGCTGCAGCCACCACGGGTGCCGCATCAGCGCCTCGTACTCGGAGGTGGCCCACTGCGCCAATGCCTCCCGCCACGGCGTGCCCGGCTCGATGTGCGGCGCAGGCCCCACCACCCGGTCGGTGATCAGCTCGATCAGCTCGTCCTTGCTCTTGACGTACCGGTACAGCGACATGGTCGTGAAGCCCAACTCCTTGGCCAGGCGCGCCATCGACAGCGATGCGGCACCCTCCGCATCCGCGACTTCGATTGCGGTGTCGAGGATCTTCTCGATGCTCAGCCCTCGGCGCGGCCCCCTACTGCCCGGTTCGGCGAGCCCCCAGGCGAGCTTGACGGCCCGGGGCAGGTCCTCGGCCCCCGTGTTGTCCGCACCAGTTGTATCCATGTCCACCGCTCCCGTCGTCACCGCTTGCGCTCATCGTAAAACTGTGTACCTTATAAACCGAAGTATACGACATACACAGTTTCCGATTCCGGGAGAAGATCGATGACTCACAGAGAACCCACCGGCGCGATCTCCGTCGCCGGCCTCACCAAGTCCTACGGCGAGCACACCGTCCTCGACGGGCTCGACCTGTTCGTGCCCGAGGGCGGGGTGTTCGCCCTGCTCGGCTCGAACGGCGCGGGCAAGACCACCACCGTCCGGATCCTGTCCACCCTGCTGCCCTTCGACTCCGGCACCGTCACCGTGGCCGGCCACGACCTGCCCCGATCGGCCCAGGCCGTCCGGGGCAGCATCAGCGTCACGGGCCAGTACGCGGCGGTCGACAAGCTGCTGACGGGCCGGGAGAACCTCGCGCTGATGGGCGAGCTCAATCACCTCGGCAGGCGCGAATCGCGGCGCCGCGCAGCCGAACTCCTTGACCGCTTCGACCTCACGGACGTGGCGGACCGGCGGTCCGAGACCTACTCGGGCGGAATGCGGCGGCGTCTCGACCTGGCGATGAGCCTGGTGGCGAACCCGAAGGTGGTGTTCCTCGACGAACCCACGACCGGACTAGACCCGCGCAGTCGCCGCGACATGTGGATCGTCATCCGCGAGCTGGTCGCGAGCGGCGTGACGATCTTCCTCACCACCCAGTACCTCGACGAGGCCGACGAGCTCGCCGACCGGATCGCCGTGATCGACGGCGGCCGGATCGTGGCCGAGGGCACCGCCGACGAACTCAAGCGGCTCGTCCACGGCGGCCACATGGAGCTGCAGTTCACCGATCCCGCCCAGCTCGACCGGGCCGCGGTCGCCTTGCCCGGCTCCGTCGCGCGTCCCGAGACCCTCACCGTCGAGGTGCCGACCGACGGCAGCGTCGCGTCCCTGCGGGCCCTGCTCGACCGCATCGACGACGACATCTCGGTCGAGAAGTTCGCCCTGCACACGCCCGATCTCGACGACGTCTTCTTCGCCCTCACCGGCTCGCCCCGCGACGCCGACGCCCCGACCACGAAAGCAGCAGCCCGATGAGCACACCGACCATGCCCCGCCCCGCCCTCGCCGCCGATTCCCTTGCGATGCTGCGGCGAAGCCTCAAACACCTTCTGCGCAGCCCGGACTCGATGATCATGGCGGTCGCGCTGCCGATCATGCTGATGCTGCTGTTCGTGTACGTCTTCGGCGGCGCGATCGACACCGGCACCGAGTACATCAACTATGTGGTGCCAGGGATCATCCTGCTGTGCGCGGCCTTCGGCGCCTCGACGACCGCGGTCGGGGTCTCATCCGACATGACCGAGGGGATCGTCGACCGATTCCGGACGCTGCCCATCGCCCAGTCCTCCTTCCTGACCGGGCACGTGCTCGCCAGCGTGGTCCGCAACCTGCTCACCACGGCGATCGTCTTCGCGGTCGCACTGCTGATGGGCTTCCGCCCGACCGGCGACCCGATGAAGTGGCTCGGTGTGATCGGGATGATCGCGGCCTTCGTCTTCGCCCTGTCCTACCTGTCGACGGCCCTCGGCCTGCTCGCGAAGAACCCGGAGGCGGCAGGCGGGTTCACCTTCGTCATCATGTTCCTGCCGTACGTCAGCAGCGCCTTCGTGCCTGCCGAGACGATGCCGTCCTGGCTGCGGTGGTTCGCCGAGAACCAGCCGATCACCCCGATCATCGAGACGGTCCGCGGCCTGCTGATGGGCACCCCGATCGGCAACAGCGCCTGGCTCGCGGTGGCCTGGTGCGCGGCGATCGCGGCGGTCGGGTTCGTGTGGGCGAACGTGCTGTACCGCAACCGCGTCACCCGGTAGCACCCCAGGTATCCGATACCCCGGGAAACACCCAGAACCCGGGGTTCATCGGATCCGGCGACAAAGACGGATAACCTGGACAGGTGGAGTCCATGACCAGCAGCCGAACCTCGCGCCGCGCGGACCCGGCCCTGGAGGCTGGTGCCGACCCAGCCGCGCTGGAGGAACTGCTCCCCCGCAAGCGGCCGACCCAGGAGCGCAGCCGCCGCAAGTTCGACGCCCTGCTCGCCTCCTCGCGGGACCTCCTCACCGATGTCGGGTTCGAGTCGTTCACCTGCGAGGAGGTGGCGTCAAGGGCCGACGTCCCCATCGGCACGCTCTATCAGTTCTTCGCCAACAAGTACGTGATCGTGTGCGAACTGAACCGGCAGGACTTCACGTCGGTGCGCGACGAACTCGAGGAGTTCAACGGCGAGGTGCCCTCGCTCGACTGGCTGCGCTTCCTGAACAACTTCGTCGATCACCTGGCGAAGCTGTGGACCTCGGACCCGTCGCGGCGCGAGGTGTGGCTGGCGATGCAGTCCACCCCGTCGACCAGGGCCACCGGGAAGATCCAGGAGAAACAGCTCGCCGAGCAGATCTCCCGGATGCTCGCCCCGCTGACCCCGCGCACCGAACGTGACCGCCGCACGATGATGGCCGAGGTCCTCGTCCACGTCGTGTACTCGATGCTCAACTTCTCGGTCCAGGACGGTCAGAGCCACGCCGACGCCGTCGACGAGCTGAAGCGGCTGATGGCCGCGTACCTGCTCGTCGCCGAGAAGGAGTCCCGCTCCACCTGAGCCGGCCGTCACGAACCGGCGCGGTCGGCGTTCGCCACGATCGCGTCGTGCACGTACCACGCGAAGCCCGGTGCGACCTCGTCCCACTGAGCGACGGTCACGGGGTCGGACACGTAGAGCGCGGCCACCTTTCGGTGCTGCCGGTGGCCGCACGGGAAGAACCAGCGCGCCAGGTGCGTCCGGTGGCTCTCCGCGGCCCGCATCGCGACCTCGCCGTCGGCCGGCTCACCCGCGGCCAACGCCGCCGCGAAGGCCGCGATGTCGGCGTCGGCCTCCGCCTTGATCGCAGCCCAGTCCTCCTTCGTGTAGGCCGCCGTGTGGCCGTCGACACCCCACTGCTCCTCGGCGTCCGCGAGCGCGGCGCCGAAGCGGTCGGTGTCGAAGATCTCGAGCTGCTCGGCGGCGGTCAGCGCGATGCCCGCACCGCGCGCCCGCAGCTCGCGTTCGACCGCGTCGAGCAGGCCGTCGATGCGGGCCCGGCGCTCGCGCAGCAGCCGGTGCTGTCGGCGCAGGTGGGCGTCCGGCCGCACCGCGGGGTCGGCCAGGATCTCCGCGATCTCCTCGAGGCCGAACTCGAGCTCCCGGTAGAACAGGATCTGCCGCAGCCGCGCGACATCGGCATCGGTGTATCGCCGGTGGTTGGCGGTGCTGCGCGCGTGTGGTGTCAGCAGCCCGATGGCGTCGTAGTGATGCAGGGTCCGCACCGAGACGCCGGACAGTCGCGCGAGGTCCCCGACCGTGTACCCGTCGTCCATCACCCGATCATCGCCCACCCTCACCCGGTCCGGTGGCGGCGCGCGGCGTGCGCGTGGGACCGGCCGAGCAGGTCAAGCACCCGCGGGAGGCTCGCCCGCGTGGGACACACGATCGACACCCAGGACTGTGCGGCGTACGTCGGGTGCGGCAGCAGCCGGTCGCCGATGGTGAAGTCGATCCCGTCCGCGCACTCGGCATGCGCCGCGGGCGGGTACCCGAGCAGCTCCTCGAACGCCGCCCGACCGACGCCGAAGTTGACGCGGAACGCACCGTCGCGGTCCAACGCCGAGTAGGTGTCCCAGCCGGGCACATCGTGGGTGACTATCGTCGCGAACGGGAACTTCCGGTCCGGGTCGAGGTGGACGAACGAGTCACCCCATGCGGCCTCGGGCGCACCGCTCGCCTCGTCGGCGGTCACCACGACCACCCCCGGCAACCGCGTCGCCGCGTCGATCACGTCCTGTTCCGTCAGCATCTCGTCGTCCCGGTCTGCGCTCATACCGCCACGCTAGGACCTCACGTCGCGTCAGGTGCAAGGCCGCCGGACACGAACGAGGCCGGCCAGCGGATCGCTCCGCGGCCGGCCTCGTCGACACGTCGTCCGTTCGCCTAGTCGGCGACCGGTACCACCAGATCGGGCTCCTCGATGACGACCATGGCGCCCGCCATGTCGCCGTCGTGGGTCAGCGACAGGTGGATGATGGCGCCCGGCAGGAACTCGGCGGCCTCGTCGTGCAGCTTGATGCTCGGCCTGCCCCAGGCGTCGTTGACCACCTCGATCTGTGCGTAGGCGTTGTCACCCACTGCAGGCGGACGGGCGAACCGCGACGACGCCCACGCCTTGATCACCGCCTCCTTCGCCGCCCAGCGCACCGCGTAGTGGCGCGCCGGGTCGGTGCTCTTGGACTCCGCGTAGCGGCGCTCCCCCGGCCGGAAGCTGGACAGCATGGCCGTACCCGGACGGTTCATCTGCTCCGCGAACTCGCTGACGGTGACCAGGTCGTAGCCGATTCCCAGGATGGCCATCACTGGCACCCCGGCAATCCGGACCGGTAGACGTCGTCGGCGCCGAGGCGCGCCTGCTCGTGCAGCAGCATGTCCGCCTCGAGCTGACGAGCCGCCTTCGCGGGCACCGCATCCCCACCGAAGCGACGATCCGCGGGCCGCTCGTACAGGTCCGCGCCCCCGCACATCGCCGACGCGAGTCGACGCTGCCCGGCGATCGTCCGCTCCTGCGCCTTGGCCAGGTAGTCCGCACGCGCGGCCGCAGGGATCGACTCGACGAACGCCTGCGGGTGAACCACCGCGATCAGGCCGGACACGTGACCGAAGCCGAGGCTGGTCAGCAGGCCCGCCCTGAGCGGGAGCCGCTCGCCGAAGCGGAGCGGTTCGCGCGGCCAGACCAGGTGCGAGTACTCGGTCATCTTCTCGTCGACGCAGTCCAGGCTGCGGTTCGGCGGGATGACGCCCTGGGCGAGCACCTGGCACAGGCCGATCAGCTGGAACGCCGCGGCGCCGCCCTTCGCGTGCCCGGTCAGGCTCTTCTGCGAGACCACGAACAGCGGGGCGCCCGCGCTGCGACCCAGTGCCGCCGCCAGCCGCTCGTGCAGCTCGGCCTCGTTCGGATCGTTTGCCGCCGTGGAGGTGTCGTGCTTGGACACCACGGAGATGTCGTCCGCGGTGACACCGAGCGCGTTGAGCGAGAGCGCCAGCTGCGAGTCCTGGCCGCCGCGTCCGGCGCCGAGCGCGCCGATTCCCGGGGCCGGGATCGAGGTGTGCACGCCGTCGGCGAACGAGCCGGCCCATGCGACGACACCGAGCACCGGCAGTCCCATCTCCAGCGCCAGGTCTCCCCTGGCCAGCAGGATGGTGCCGCCGCCCGCCGACTCGACGAACCCGCCGCGCCGACGATCGTTGGCGCGGGAGAACCGACGCTCGTCGATCCCCTTGGCCAGCATGTCCTCCGACTTCGCCGTCGCGGACATGTCGCCGAAGCCGACGATGCCCTCGATGCCGAGGTCGTCGAATCCGCCCGCGACCACCAGCTGCGCCTTGCCGAGGCGGATCTTGTCAACGCCCTCCTCGACCGAGACCGCCGCCGTTGCGCAGGCCGCGACCGGGTGCACCATCGCGCCGTAGCCGCCGACGTAGGACTGGACCACGTGCGCCGCAATGACGTTCGGCAGCGCCTCCTGCAGGATGTCGTTGGCGCGCGACTCACCGAGCAGGGTGTCGATGTAGAGCGAGCGCATCGACGTCATGCCGCCCATGCCGGTGCCCTGGGTGTTCGCCACCGCGGAGGGGTGCACCCAGCGCAGCAGCTCCGAGGGGGTGAAGCCGCCGGTGAGGAACGCGTCCACCGTGGTGACCAGGTTCCACAGGCCCACCCGGTCCACCGACCCGGCCATGTCCGCGGGGATGCCCCACTTGGTGACGTCGAAACCGGTGGGGATCTGGCCGCCGACGGTGCGGGTCAGCTTCGCCTTGCGGGGCACCCGGATCTCGGTGCCCGCCCTGCGGGTGACCTGCCAGTCGCCGCTGTCCGGGGCCACCGACGCGACGGTGTGCTCCGGATCGGAGTCGACGAAGGCCCTGGCCTCCGCCTCGCTGCCGACCACGAACGTGAGGTCCTTGTCGAGGAACACGGAGGTGAGCAGCGGGGCCGTGTTGTCCACCATGGCGCCCTCGTCCCCGTAGGTGCGGATGCCGCACCTCTCGACGACGGTGTCGTGGTAGCGGTCCGCGATCTCCGCCTCCGGCACGAGTTCACCGGTCTCGGTGTCGTACCAGCCCGCGACCGGGTCGCTCTCCCACGTGACCAGCCCGGTGTTCCAGGCCAGCTCGAGAACGCCTGCCGCCGAGAGCTTCTCGTCGACCTCCATCTCGAAGCGGGTACGGGACGAACCGTAGGGTCCGAGCTCACCGGCACCGACGATGACCACCAGGTCGGACGGGTTGACGTCCAACTCGGGCCACGACGGCGCGGCAGGGGCGTCCCCGATCCGCGGCGGCGCGGGCAGCGCGTCGACGGTGTCGGTCGCGTCGTCCTCGGCCGGGGCCACCTCCGCCTTCTCGGCGTCGGCGGCCTCGCGGGCCAGGGCCACCAGGTCCAGGTCGACCTCCGCCAAGCCACCGGTCAGGTCCAGCTGGACCGGCACGGCGGCGGCCGCGGTGACGGTCTCCTTGGTGCAGGCGGCCAGCAGCTGCTCGGCCATCTCGTCGGTGGACCAGGTGCGCACGCCCTTGGCCTCGACGGCCTCGACCATCGGGTCGTTGCCGCCCATCAGCCCGGTGCCGCGCACCCAGCCGATCAGGGCGTGCACGAGGGTGACGCGCTCGGCCCAGGTCCGCTCAGCGCTCCAGCGCTTGACGACCGCGTCGAGCGCGGCCTTCGACTCGCCGTAGGCGCCGTCGCCGCCGAACAGGCCCCGGTTCGGGGAGCCCGGCAGCACCACGTGCAGGTGGGTGTCGACGTCGCGGTCGTAGCCGATCTTCGACAGCCCGCCGATCAGCCGCTCGACCGACCACAGCAGGACCCGCATCTCCATCTCGGCGCGGGCGCCGGCGTCGGAGAGCTCGCCTGCGACCCGGGGCGCGGCGAACGGGAAGAGCATCGTCGGGGTGACGGCCTCCTTGACCAGCTTCTTGGCTCCGCCCGCGGTCTCCGTCTGCTCCTCGCCGATCCAGGAGATCAGCGCGTCGACGTCGGCGTAGGACGCCATGTTGGCTGGCACAACCCAGAGGGCTGCACCGGCACGGGCGTTGGCGCGGTACAGCTTCCGGTAGAAGCCGAGCCGCTCGGAGTCCAGGCGCGAGGTGGTCACGAAGACCGTCGCGCCACCGCGCAGCAGCGAACCGGCGACCGAGGCCGCGATGGATCCCTTGCTGGCCCCGGTGACCACGGCGACCTGGTCGGCCCAGACGCCGGACTCGTCGTCGGCGACGGCTGCCGCCGCGGCGATGTCGGCGTAGGCCTGGACCAGTTCCTCGCGGCCCTCGGTCTCGGCGCGCTGACGCCACCAGTCCGCGTGCGCGGCCACGGCGCTGCCCGCGCCGGTGAAGTCCGCCTCGGTCACGGAGACCACCGTCGCGTGGTCGCCGATCCACAGCCGGGCCAGGTCCTCGCGGGCGGTCGCCCACCGGTCGTCGATCAGGACGGCCTTGCGGGCGTCGAACGCGGGGGCGACCAGACGCGGCCAGTCAGCACCGAGCTCGGCGGACACCAGGTCGGCCAGTTCGGTGTCGGCCGCGACCGCCACCGTCGGCTCGTCCTGCAGTCCGAGCTGCTCGAGCACCAGCCGGGCCGCGGAGGCGAGCACGCCGTTGCGGCCGGTGATGTGCTCGGTGAACTCGCCGAGCGCGGCCGCGTCCACGGTGCCGCCTGCCCCGCCACCGGTGGCGGGCAGCGACACGGCGACGCCCCGACGGGCGGCGACGGACTGGACCGCGGCGTCGATCACCGCGTCGACGGCGGCGCCGTCGGAGAGCGCGCCCTCGTGCAGGCCGCCGAGCGCCCCGCCGCGAACGCTCGACCCGTCGCGGGTGCCGAGCGCCACCTCTGCGGTGACGTGGCTGGCCCAGCCGGATCCGAGCTCCCACACCTTGGCGACCCGCTCCGCGATGGCGGCCGGGCGCTTGCCCGACGGCCCGAAGACCTTGCGCAGGTGGTCGTTCACCGAGTCGGTGAGAACCGGGCCGAACGGCTTGTAGGTGCGGGCCAGCTTGTTGACGGTCACCGCGAGCGAGCCCATGTCGGCGTCCGCGGCGCCGTCGATGGCGCCGAGGGACAGCTCCGCACCGAGGTCGACGAGCAGCTGGTTGCGGCGCGAGGACACGCCGTCGCAGAGCGCCTCGATGGTGTCGACGGGACCGATCTGGTCGGGACGCAGCTTGGTCCACAGCCCGATGAGCACGGCGGTGGCGTCCGAGGCCGAGAACGCGATGTCGTCGGGCCGCGGGCCGCCGGTGGCCGCGGCAGGGGCGGCGACGGGTGCGGGCGCCGCCGCGGCGGCGGGTGCCTCCGCGACCGCTTCCGCCACCGGCTCGTCGTCCTCGACGGGAGCCGGGTCGGTGTCGGTCGAGAAGACGATGCCCGCCTCGCGCTCGATGTTGAGCACCTCGACCGGGTTGCCGAAGCGACCGGGCAGCTTGAGGGTCTGCGAGGCCAGGTTCGCCACGGTGGGCACCGCGCCGAGGCCGATCTCGACGAAACGCTCCACGCCGAGGCCACCGTCGACCTCGTCGGCGAACAGCAGGTCCTGCGTCTCGATCCAGCGCACCGGGCTGGCGAACTGCCAGGCCAGCAGCTCGGACAGCACGATGCGGGTCAGGCCCGCCGGATCGGCTGCGTGCCCGTCGAAGTCCGCGAGCACCGCGGCCAGCGGCTCGGAGGGCACCAGATCGGCGATCTCCTGGATGAACTCACGCTCGAGCGAGAACGGCTTGGGCACCAGGTTCGGGATGTAGCGCCCGATCAGGATGGCCGGGTCGATGTCCTGCGGAAGCAGGTCGAGCAGGCGACCACGGAAGTCGTCGACGCCGCCGCGCAGCACGGTCGAGTGGAACGGGACGTCGATGCCCGGGATCTGGATGTACGCCCGCTTGCCGCCGGTCTCGGCGCGCTTGCGGTCGATCTCCTTCTCGAGCGCGTCGAGTCCCGCGACGGTGCCTGCGATGGCGTACTGCGAGCCGCGCAGGTTCAGGTTCACGATCTCCAGGAACTCGCCGGTCTCCTCGGCGACTCCCCCCACGAACTCCGCGAGGTCCTCGTCGGCCACGCCGATCTGCGAGGGCCGGATCGCGGCAAGGCGGTAGTTGGAGCGGCCCGCCGCGTCGCGGGGCACAAGGGCGTGCATCGCGGAGCCGCGCTGGAAGACCACCTCGAGGACGGCCTCGAGCGGCAGCACTCCTGCGACGGCCGCCAGCGCGTTGTACTCGCCGACCGAGTGTCCGGCCAGCAGTGAGTCCTCCACGAAGGCGCCGGCCTCGCGCAGCTCCGCCACCTGGGCGACGCCGAGCACGGCCATGGCGACCTGGGTGAACTGGGTCAGGTGCAGCACGCCGTCGGGATGCTTGTGGGTGACCCCACGCGCCTTGAGGACGGTCGGGTTGTCGCGGACCACGGCCAGGATCGAGAAGCCGAGGGCCCCGCGGGTGTGCTTGTCGGCGCGGTCCCAGATCTCCCGCGCGGCCTTGGACCGGGCGCGGGCGTCGAGGCCCATGCCGGGGCGCTGGATGCCCTGGCCGGGGAAGGCGTACACGGTCTTCGGCGCGGCGGTGCGGCCGGAGGCGACCATCACCAGGTCGCCGTCCACCCGGCAGCCGACCTCGATGACCTCGGCGCCGCCGTCGTAGGCGATGCGGTCGACGCGGACGTCGATCTCGGCGCCGGGGCGGACCATGCCGAGGAAGCGGGCGGTCCACGCGGTCAGCCGGCGCGGCGGCACGGTCGCCGACGGGTCGACCGCGGTGACGACCTGCTGGGCGGCGGCGGAGAGCCACATGCCGTGCACGATCGGGCTGCCGAGCCCGGCGAGCAGCGCGGCCGCGTCGGAGGTGTGGATCGGGTTGTGGTCGCCCGAGACGCCGGCGAAGGCGCCCATGTGCCGCGGCGCGACGATGGTGGCCTGGCGGCGACGGCGGCGCGGGGTGTCGGTGACCGCGTCGGTCAGCGAGCCCCCGGCCCTGGCCGGGTCGGCCAGCTCACCGGCACCGGTGCGGCCGCGGATCGCGAAGCGCTCCACCAGCTTTGCGAAGGTCGGCGCGGCGGTGCCGTGCTCGCGCATGGCCCCCACCTCGACGTGCACCTCGACGACGCGGCCCATGTCGGTGTCGACGACGGAGACGGACTCGGCCTTCACGGTGAGCACGCTGGTCTCGGTCGGGATCGCCCCGACGACGTCGACGGCGTGGTCGAGGTGGACCAGGTCGAGCATGCCCTCGATGACGTGCGCGCCCTCGCCGGTGGTGGCGGCGCCGAGCACCGCGAACACGGCGGGCCAGCAGGCACCGACGACGACGTCCGGCACCGCGCTGGTGCCGATGGCGAGCGACTCGGGCAACCCGGCGCCGGTGACGCCTGCGTGATCGGCGACCCGGTCGGGCACCCAGGCGAGGTTGACCCGCGCCACGCCGTTCTTGACGGCGGGCAGCTCCTGGCCTGCCGCGACCCCGAGCAGCGCGGACATGGCGGCCTCGGCGTCCGCCGCGGTCACCACGGGGGCGCCGCCGTCGCGGGTCGAGGCGGGCACGGTGATCCGGATCCGCACGGCGCGGTCGGCGAGCAGCGGAACGGTGAGTTCGGCGTGCTCGGCGTCCACGGCCTGCAGGATGGCCCCGGTCCTGGCGTGGGTGGCGCTGTCGCCGTCGACCGTCCAGTCGGCCAGGTCGCCGAGCCGGTGCACGGGGTTGCGGGTCAGGCGCGAGGCCCACAGCACGTCGGGCGCGGACAGCACGACCCCGAGCAGTCCGCGGGCCGTGGCCGCGTGCCTGCGGCTCGCGACGGCGGTCGGTGCGACGCCCTCGGCCAGCAGCTCGTCGGTGGTGGCGCGCTCGAAGCGGTCGAGCAGGGCTCCGACCGGCTCGTCCACCTCGGTGATGCCCGCGACGGCGACGGTGCCCGGGATGATGCAGACCTGATCCGCGGTGTAGCGCGGATCGTGCGCCTGCCACAGGGAATCGGAACGCCACCAGCGGCGGACGTCCTTGTCGATGACCGGCACGAAGTTGACCGGCTTGCCGGGGGTCTTGCAGAGCGCGGTGAAGAACGGCACGTCGGCCGGGTGCAGCACGACGGAACCGGCGTCCGGGTAGGCGGCCTTGAGGGCGCAGAGCGCGGCCTCGGGACGCTCGAGGACCAGCTCGTCGCTGAACAGGGTCCGGATCGGGCCCCTGTCGTTGCGGTGCAGGCGGGCCTCGGCGCGGCGCAGCATCTCGGCGAAGCGGTCGCGCCAGGTGCCGTCGAGCCAGACCGACTCGGTCGCGTCGGCGTACGCCTCCGCCCAGTCGGTGCCGCAGTCGAACGTCTTGGCCGAGTCGATCCCGACGGCCAGCTCCAGGTAGCGGCGCAGCCAGCGCTCGTAGGTCATGGTGGCGACGTCGCCGAAGTAGGGCTTGGCCGTGACGTCGAGCGCGGCGATGATCTCGTCGCGGCGCTCCGCGACGGCGTCGGCGTCACCGGCGACCTCGTCGAGCAGGCGGCCGGTGCGTGAGGCGGCGTTGTCGATCTCGTGGATGTCGGCGCCGAGCTGGCTGCGGCCCGAGGCCATGCCGCCGGTCGCGGTGCCTGCCCCGACCCAGTCGGGGGTGCCGGGGGTGTCCACCAGCAGCTGCTTCACGTCGGGGGCGGTGGTGGCCTCGAGCGTCGCCATGGCGGCGGTGCCGACGAGGATGCCGTCCACCGGCATTGCCGGGTAGCCGGCCTCGGTGGACCAGCGTCCGGTGAGGTAGTCGGCGGCCCGCTCCGGGGTGCCGATGCCGCCGCCGACGCAGATCACCAGGTTCGGCCGGGCGCGCAGCTCGGCGTAGGTGGTGACGAGCAGGTCGTCGAGGTCCTCCCAGGAGTGGTGCCCGCCTGCCTTGCCGCCCTCGATGTGCACGATCACCGGGAAGTCGGGGACCTCGTTGGCGATCCGGATGACCGAGCGGATCTGGGCGACCGTGCCCGGCTTGAACGCGACGTGGCCGATGCCGACCTCGGACAGCTCCTCGATCAGCGCGACGGCCTCGTCCAGCTCGGGGATGCCCGCCGTCACGATGACGCCGTCGATCGGGGCGCCCGCGGAGCGCGCCCGCTGCACCAGCCGCTTGCCGCCGAGCTGGAGCTTCCACAGATACGGGTCCAGGAACAGCGAGTTGAACTGGACCGCGCGGCCCGGCTCGAGCAGGGTCTGCAGCTCGGCGACCCGGTCGGTGAAGATCTTCTCGGTGACCTGGCCGCCGCCTGCGAGCTCGGCCCAGTGGCCCGCGTTGGCCGCCGCGGCAACGATCTTCGCGTCGACGGTGGTCGGGGTCATGCCCGCGAGCAGGATCGGCGAGCGACCGGTCAGCCGGGTGAACGCGGTCTCGACGCCGACCTTGCCGTCGGGCAGCGACACCAGGGTCGGCTTGAACTCGCTCCACGCCTTCGCCACCTCGGGCGCCGCGCCAGGGGTGATGAGGTGACGCTGGCCGAGACGCGTCGACGCCGCGACGATGCCGACGCCGCGCCCGCGCAGCGAACCGGCCGTCATGCGGGTGAGCAGGTCGCCGGGGCCGAGGTCGAGGACCCAGGCCGCGCCCGCGTCGACCACGGAGTCGACGGCGGCGACCCAGTCGACGGGGTCGACCAGGCAGAGGCGGGCCAGCTCGCTGGCGAGCTCGGGGTCGAGCCCGCAACGGACGGCCCAGGCGCCGACCGTGTCGACGGCATCGGCGAGCGCCGGGTGGTGGAAGCCGATCTCCACCGCGAGCGGCTCGAAGACCGGCGAGAACACGGCGCCGCCGCGCTTCTTGGCGTCGCGCTCACGCGCCTCGTCCTCGGCGATCTGCTCGGCCCGCTGCTGGACGCGGGCCAGCTGTGCCGGGGTGCCGGAGACCACGACGCGGCGGCGGGCGTTGCGGATGGCCATCACGGCTGCGCGCTCGGCGTCGACGCCCGCGGCGACCTCGTCCACGATGGCCTTGATGCGCTCCGGGTCCACATCGGAGATGGCGAGCATGGGGGCGCGCTCGGCGCCGCCGATGACGCCGCGACGGCGGCCGACCAGGACCGCTGCCGCGCCGATCAGCTGCGCGATGGCCAGGAGGGCGCCGTCGGTGTCGCCGCCGTCGGCGACGGCCTGCACGCCGAGCATCCCCTGCGAGTGGCCGATCACGGCGACCGGCGCGTTCTGGGCGGGGTCGAGACCCTGCATGCGCAGCGACCGCAGGGCGGCGAGCTGCGCGAGGAAGACACCGGGCAGCGAGACGGACGCGGAGGTGAGGGCCGCGGCGGAGGGACCGGCCGGGGTGACGTCCTCGTCCACAACGTCCTGCTCGAGGATCCAGCCGATCGGATCGAAGCCGGCGGGCCGGACCACCAACAGGTCCTGCGCGACGGGCGCGAGGAGGGCGGCCGCCTCGTTGACGAGGTCGGTCATGTCGGGCTCGAGGCCGTTGTCGCGGATCAGCTCCTCGAGGGGGGCCAGCCACGCCGCGCCCTGGCCGCCGAACGCGAGGGCATACGGCTCACCGGCCACGAGCCGATCGCGCAGCGCGGACTTAGGAGACCCGGCGCGCGCAGAGATCCGCGACCCTCCGGTGCCGCTTCCCTTACCCACCGGCGTGCTCTCGTCGATCGTCACGATTGACTGTCCTCTCCTGGTCGATGCCCACCGAGATCTCGGGCCACACGCGGCACATCGGCAGGCCGCGGACGGATCTTCGGGGACGCGATCAGGCTCGCACAGAATGGTGAGGATTTCCTCACGTTTGCGACCTGGACAAGCGTTCTACCAGGTAGTAGGCGTGACGCAGGTCACAAATCGGCTTCACAAGTGACTCGCGGGTAGGGAGAGAACGCGCTGGCCGGGCCGAAAACGACCCCGCGCGAAACCTGAGGAACCCCTCATGTTGATCGTTATCAACTCGTTATCTGCGGCTTGCCGCCCGTGCGCGAGTTACACCCCCAGAGGGGCGAAAAGCGCGCAGGGTTCCGACTACCCGAGGCGCCGCGCGAGGGCCTCCGGATCGTCCACCCCGACCACCAGCGCGGCGAACGGCTGACCCGAGAGCTCGATCCGCAACGCGGGCTGCCCCCTCCGCACGTCGACGAACTCGCGCCGCCCTTGTGAGCGCCAGGTGCCGAGTTTGCGGCCGCCGGGCACGCCCAATCCCGGCGCACGGATACCGCGCGGCGCCGACGGCCCGTCGGGACAGACCTCGACGGCACGGATCGAACTCAACGGGACCTCGACGTCGCCATGGAGGGCACCGACCTTCTCCCAGGTCGACAGGGTGAGGCGAAGGGTGCTGTCGGTGACCGTGAGTGTTCCCATGCAGTCAGCTCTACCAAATCGGGCGACGGCCCCGGCCGCGCGACACGGCCGGGACCACACTGTGACCACGGCTCTCACACTCGAATCGCGGCCGCCGCCTCGCCCGACTCCAGCTCCCCCGGCGCCTCGACGAAGTCGCGGGACCGGATGAGCAGCAGCGTCGCGACCGCCGCCAGCACCGCGGTCGCCGAACCGATCAGCAGGATGCTGTCGAGCGCCTCCGCATATCCGGTGCCGGCGGCCCGCGCCGCGAGCCCACGGAGTTCGGGCGGCAGCGAGCCGATCGCCGACGCGGTGCTGCCGCTACTGACCGCGTCCGCGAACTCCCCCGCCCGGCCCGCGAGCGGACCGTCCGACAGTGCGGCGCGCACCGAGTCGTCCATTCGCGAGGCCAGCAGACTGCCGAGGGCGGCGACGCCGGTCGCGATGCCGACCTGTCGGAACGTCGAGTTGATGCCCGAGGCCATGCCCGCGCGGTCCTGCTCGACGACGCCGACCGCGGTCGAGGCAAGCGGCGGGTTGATCAGCCCGGCCCCCGCTCCGGCCACGAGGAAGCCCGGGACGAACTGGGTCCAGCTGCCCGCCGGGTCGACGCCGCGCATCAGCCACAGTCCGGCCGCGACCAAGACGAACCCGGGGGCGATCAGCCAGCGCACCGGGACCACGTCGCTCAGCCGGCCCGCCACCCCGGCGGTCACGAAGATCGCGAGGGTCAGCGGCAGGAACCGCAGCCCGGTCTCGACGGCCGAGTAGCCCTGGATGCCCTGCAGGAAGATCACCAGATAGGTCAGCAGCGAGAAGAGCGAGGCTGAGATGGCCCAGGCGGCGATCAACCCGCCGCCGAAGGTCGGTACCCGCAGCAGGCTGAGGTCCAACATCGGTGCGGCCGAAGTCTTTTCGATGACAACGAAGGCCACGAGGAGCACCACGGATGCCGCCAGCGAACCGGCCACCGTGACCGACCCCCAGCCGTCGGCGTGGCTGCGGATCAGCCCGAACACCAGCGCACCGAGCGCGGCGCTGAACGTCACGCAGCCCGCCCAGTCCACTCGGTGCGCGGTCGGTGCCCGCGACTCGTCGACCCGCAACAGCGTCACCGCAAGCGCCGCGATCCCGATCGGGAGGTTGACGAAGAAGATCCACCGCCAGGACAACCCGCTCGTGAGCGCCCCGCCGAGGACCGGCCCCACCGCCACCGCGACACCGGTGACGGCACCGAACACACCGAAGGCGACGCCTCGCTCGCGCGGGGCGAACGCACCCGCCAGCAACGCGAGGGACGTCGCGAACATGATCGCTCCGCCCACACCCTGGATCGCCCGCGAGGCGGACAGCAGCACCAGCGAGTCGGCCACGCCGCAGAGCAGCGACCCGACGGTGAACACGACGAGACCGACCGCGAAGACCAGCCGCCTGCCGTACTTGTCGGCGAGCGTTCCCGCGGTGAGCAGGAAGGCCGCGAGGGTGAGCGCGTAGGCGTCGATCACCCACTGCAGATCGGTGAGCGAGGCGCCGAACTCGCGCTGGATGTCGGGCAGCGCGACATTCACGATCGTCACGTCGAGCAAGAGCATGAACACCCCTGTGCATACGGCAATCAGGGTCCACCATTTCCGAGCCATGACCCACCCCTTTCCTGAGTGTGTACTCAAAAATAACATCATTTCTGAGTGTTGGCTCAAGAATCTTTTCGGGACCGGTAGGCTCGGCTCACCATGACCACCGCACCCGCCCCGCGCCGCGGCAGGCCACCCTCCGGCGGCCGCGAGGAGATCCTGTCCGCGACCCTCGCCGTACTGCGCGAACGCGGCGTCGCGAAGCTGACCACCCGGGAGGTCGCGAAGCGGGCCGGAGTGTCCGAGGGCAGCATCTATTACCACTTCACGGACCGTTTCGGCCTGCTGCTGGCGGTGTTCGAGAGGGGGCTGCGCCCGCTGGCCGACCTCAACCAGCGGGGGTTCGCCGGGACCGACCTGCGCAGCACCCTGGCCGGATTCATGGCGGCGGTCGAGGCATTCCTGGACCCGGCGATGGACGTGCTCACCGCGGCGCAGTCCGATGCCGACCTGCGCGAGGCGCTCGGCGCGCACATGCGCGACAACGATCTCGGCCCGCATCGCGGGATCACGATGATGGGCGGCTACCTCGCACAGCAGCAGCGCCTGGGCGTCGTGCGCGCCGACGTCGACCCGGAGACCGTCGCCTACACGCTGGTGAGCGGCTGCTTCATGCGCGCCTCCCAGGAGCGGATGGTCGGTCACACGCTCGGCGTCGCCTCACGCGAGCAGCAACTGGACATGCTCATGACGCTGCTCGCGCCCACCGGTGACGCCGTGAAGTAGGCTGTTTCGGCACGCGCGAGTGGCGGAATTGGCAGACGCGCCAGGTTTAGGTCCTGGTGTCTCAGGACGTGGGGGTTCAAGTCCCCCCTCGCGCACCACGAGCAGTTCCACGAACTGCGGAACTACCCGACCTGCTGACGGCGCACCATCTCGTCGATCCAGATGGGCGCGAACGGCGACGTGCAGTTCGGCGGCGTCGGGTAGTCCTTGAGCACCTCGAGGCGCTCACCGATGTCGATGGCCCTGGCGCGGTGCTCGGCGTGCTCGATCCCGATCTGGGCCAGGCAGTGGTTCATCGCCCACTGCAGGCGATCCGGGGCGTCCTTCATCTCCGCCTCGATGATGTCGAGCAGCCCCGCGAGGTCGAGACCCTCGGGTGTCTTCGCCACCCGTTCGGTGGTCAGCGCCCAGCCGGCACTCGCGACCACCGGATCCGGATCGGCGAACCAGGCCAAGCGCAGCTCTTCGGAATGCGGGCTCTTCTTCACCACGTAGTTCACGAGCCAGTCGTGCACCTTGGGGGTGCGCGCCTCCCGCACCATGGCGTCCAACTCGTCGCGGTCGAACGCCTTCGGGCGGCAGATCAGGATCGCCAGCAGTCTCGCCGCGGAATCGTCCGTCGCCCAGAGCCGGCGCGCGAGTTCCTGCTGGGTCTTCAGCCGCTTCGCGATCGCGCGCAGCTTGCCGAGGTTCACACCGTGATCGTCACCGTGCTTCTCGTTCACCCTGCGCGCCTTCGGGTCCTCGAGCACGGCCAGCTCGGCCACCACCTCGGCCACCGTCGCATCGGTCACCTCAGGCTCCCGTCCATCTGGAGATCACCGGGAAGGTCCCGGATCGGGGCATCACGACGACTTCTCCGCGATGATCTGGATGAGGTTGCCGCACGTGTCGTCGAAGACGGCCACGACCGCGGTGCCGATATCGGTCGGCGGTTGTGTGAACACCACACCCCTCGCGGTCAGCCGGGCATGCTCGGCCTCGACGTCGTCGACGGCGAATTGCGCGAGCGGAATGCCGTCCTCGGCAAGGGCGTCCCGGTACGGCTTCACCGCCGGATGGTGCGCCGGCTCCAGCAGGAGCTGCGGGCCGTCGGGCGATTCGGGCGAGACGACCGTGAGCCACGAGTCGTCGCCGAGGGGAATGTCGTGATGCTTCGTGAAGCCGAGCACATCGGTGTAGAAGGCGAGCGCCGCTCGCTGGTCGTCGACGAACACACTCGTCAGATTGATTCTCATCGATCGTCTCTCTCTCGGACAGGCCATCGTCTGGCGATCTCGGCGAGTGGCTCGGAATTGAAGTAGTGGAACTTCGATCGTCCGCGCCGCTCCGTCACGACCAGCCCCGCCGACTCGAGCACGCCGAGGTGCTGAGAGATCGCCTGCCGCGTGAGGCCGAGGCCATGTCGCACCGTGAGCAGGGAGCAGATCTCGAACAGCGTCTGGCCGTCGCTCGCCGCCAGTTCGTCGAGGATGACACGCCTCGTCTCGTCATCGAGGGCGCGGTAGACCGTGACCACGACCCCACCATAGGCAAGTCATCACTTGCGTATCAAGGCCCCGGCGATCGCGGGCCCGGCGAGGGTGATCCACGCCTCCCAGGCTCCGTACCGGCGGCTCCGCCGGCTCGGGTACCGTCGTTGTGTGGCCAGTTCACCCTCCCGTCGCAGACCAGCGCTGATTCTGTTCGTCGTCATCGCTGCGGCCGGGTGTCTCGCGCTCGGGTGGTGGCAGTGGACCCGTTTCGAGGCCGTCGGCGGAACCGGACAGAACCTGGGCTACGCCTTCCAGTGGCCGCTGTTCGCGGCGTTCGTGGTGTACGCGTACCGGCGGTTCGTGCAACTCGAGGACCGCGACCCGTCCGAGGACGCGGCCTCCACCTCCGAGGTCCGCGAGATCCCCGCGGACGTGCTGCCCACGCGTACCAGGTCGGGCGACCAGCGACTGGACGCGGACAACCCGGACGACGAAGCCCACCAGGCGTACAACAACTACCTCGCGCAGCTCAGAGCAGGCGAGGCCGATAGGAGCAGCACGTGAGCACGGCCCCCGACGAGACCGTCACCGCGACCGAAGTTCGCGACACCAAGAAGATCGCCTCGGCGCTGCTGCGCTACCGCGTCCTCGCCTACGCCACCGGCATCTGGCTGCTCGTGCTCACCGCGGAGATGGTCGCGAAGTACGTGTTCAAGGTCGACAACCTGCCGAGCTGGATCGCGATCGTGCACGGCTGGGTCTATTTCGTCTACCTGATCCTGACGATGGACCTCGCGGTGAAGGTGCGCTGGCCCGTTGGCCGCACCATCGGCACCCTGCTCGCCGGCACCGTCCCGTTCCTGTCGTTCTTCGTCGAGCACTGGCGCACCCAGCAGGTCAAGCGCGACTTCGGCGTCTGATCCAGCTCTAGGACCCGCCGCCGACCAGGATCACGGGCTGCCCCGTCAGGTACGCGATCAGATAGGTGATCCAGCCCTGCGGCGTCACTGGGATCATCATCGGCGACATCTGCACATCCTCACAGGCGACGGTCGGGGCGCAGGCCGCCCCGCTGGCCCGTCGAGTGTGCACCTTCCGACGCGTCGCCCGAAAGGGAATGCCCGGAACTGCACACTCGACGGACGGGCGGGCCTAGCTGTCGGCCAGCGCGGCGATCGCGGGCACCAGCTGCGCCAGCGCCCGGCCGCGATGCGAGGCCGCGTCCTTCTCCTCGGGGGTCAGCTGCGCCGCCGAGCGCGACTCCCCCACCGGCACGAACACCGGGTCGTAGCCGAACCCGCCGTCGCCGCGGGGCTCCCTGGCGATGGCGCCGGGCCAGGTGCCACGCACCACCGACTCCTCGCCGCCGGGCACCACGAGGGCGCACGCGGAGACGAACGCCGCTCCCCTGCGCTCGTCCGGCACATCGGAGAGCTGCGCGAGCACCAGCGCCGTGTTCGCCGCGTCGTCGCCGTGTCCGCCCGACCACCGCGCGGACAGCACCCCCGGCATCGCGTTCAGCGCGTCCACCTCGAGCCCCGAATCGTCCGCGACGCACGGCAGCCCGGTGGCCGCAGCGCCGTCGCGGGCCTTGGCCAGCGCGTTGCCCTCGAAGGTCGCCTCGGTCTCCGGCGCCTCCGGGAACGGCGGCACCTCGTCGAGGCCGACGAGGTCGATACCGCTCACCCCGGCCGCCTCGAGCACTCGCCGAAGCTCCTTGAGCTTCTTGGCATTTCGACTGGCGACGAGGAGCCGGACGGTGTCAGGCACCGAACTTCTTCTTCGCCGCCTCGGGCTCCTTCGGCTCGGGCAGCTCGCCCGGGTACGGCAACGCGAGCGCCTGCTTCTGCACCTCGAACAGCTGCTCGCAGCCGGCCAGTGCGGAATCGAGCAGCTTGTCCAGCGTGGTGCGCGGGAAGGTCGCGCCCTCTCCGGTGCCCTGCACCTCGACGAGGGTGCCGGTGTCCGTGGCGACGACGTTCATGTCGACCTCGGCGCGCGAATCCTCCTCGTAGGGAAGGTCCAGCCGCACCCGGCCGTCGACGACGCCGACGCTGACCGCGGCGATCGCGCAGGAGAGCGGCTGCGGATCGGCCAGCCGGCCGGCTGCGCGCAGGTAGGTGACGGCGTCCGCCAGCGCGACGTAGGCGCCGGTGATCGCGGCGGTGCGGGTGCCGCCGTCGGCCTGCAGCACGTCGCAGTCGATGGCGATGGTGTTCTCGCCGATCGCGGCGAGGTCGATGCAGGCGCGCAGCGAGCGGCCGACGAGCCTGCTGATCTCCTGCGTGCGCCCGCCGACCTTGCCCTTGACGGACTCGCGGCCGCTGCGGGTGTGGGTCGCGGCGGGCAGCATCGCGTACTCGGCGGTCAGCCAGCCGAGGCCCGAGCCCTTGCGCCAGCGCGGCACGCCCTCCTCGACGCTCGCGGTGCACATCACGCGGGTGCCACCGAATTCGACGAGAACCGAGCCGGCCGGATGGCTCGTGAAGCCCCGGGTGATCCGTACCTCGCGGAGTTCGTCGTCCGCCCTGCCATCCAGTCGTCTGCTCACGGTCGCAAGCCTAGACGTCCCGCGACTCAGATCTCGAAGACGTCCCCGGGCGAGACGGCGTGGACGGGTCCGGAGAACTCGGCCTTGGCCTCGGCGATGACGTCCTCGCGCGAGGTCCACGGCGGGATGTGCGTGAGCAGCAGCTCGCCGACCCCGGCCATGGCCGCGACCTGTCCTGCCTCGGTTCCGGAGAGGTGGATGCCCTTCGGCCGGTCGGGGTGATGTGTCCAGGAGGCCTCGGCCAGAAGCACATTCGCGCCACGCGACAGCTCGACCACCTCGTCACACATCCCGGTGTCGCCGGTGTAGACGAGGGTCCGGCCGGCGGGGTCGCTGATCCGCAGCCCGTACGCCTCCGGGGGATGGAACACCCGGCGCGAGGTGACGGTCAGGGCGCCGTGGCTCATGGATCCGCCGTCGGTGAAGGTGCGCAGGTCGATCGTGTCGGAGATGTCGTCGAACTCGCCGCCGCACTCCGAGGAGGCGGCCCCGATCCGGCAGGCGGTGTCCGTCGGTCCGCAGACGACGGCCCGGCCGACCGGCGGATTGGGGTGGTAGCGGCGCCACACCAGCAGCCCCGGCAGGTCGAGGCAGTGATCCGCGTGCAGGTGGGTCAGGAAGATCGACACCTGACCGGGGTCGGCATAGCGCTGCAGCGCTCCGAGCACGCCGGGGCCGAAGTCGAGAACCGCGGGCGGGGTGTCCGGAGCGGTCAACAGGTAGCCCGAGGCGGGCGAGTCGGGGCCCCCGACGCTGCCCGAACAACCCAGGACGGTGATGCGCATGTTTCCCATGCTGCCACGACCACCTGATCCGGAAAAAGCTTCGGGTGGAATCGAGACCAAACGCGGCGCCGCCGTCCGCTGCGCCGGGCGTCACACCTGCGCCTTCGCTACCGGTTCAACGCCTTCGCCTCGCGCGCCTTGCGGACATCGGAGGCCAGCACCCAGGCGGCGACGACACCGCCGACCGCGCCGAACAGGTGCCCTTCCCAGGAGATCCCGGGCTGGCCGGGGAGCACGCCCCACAGGGCCCCGCCGTAGATCAGCAGAACCACCAGCCCGAGGGCCATCTGCCCGAAATGCCGGGCGAAGATGCCGCGGGTGATCAGGTAGGTCAGCCAGCCGAACACCAACACCGAGGCGCCGAGATGGTTGTTCACCGAGCCGAACAGCCACACCCCGACTCCGCCGATCACCCAGATGATGCCGGTGGCCGCGAGACCACGCCCGATGCCCGACAGCATGACCAGGAATCCGAGGACCAGCAACGGAATCGTGTTCGCGACCAGGTGCGCCCACCCGCCGTGCAGCACCGGCGCGAAGACGATCCCCCACAGACCGTCGACGGTCCGCGGCTGGATGCCGCCGTTGTCGAGGCTGCCCTTGACGAGCATGTCGATGAACTCGAGGACGTACAGCCCGACCACGAAGCCACCGATCACCGCGGCCGCCTGCTGCCACATCGGGCGCTCGGCCGCCGGCTTGGTCGCGGGCGGGTTCGACGGCGTCGACAGGGCGGGGTTGGTGTACTTGAACGGGTCACCCGGGGTGCTCATCCGAACCTCTTTCCGTCACGCCCACAGCTGCCCTTCCAGGGCCGCCTCCGCATCCTCGAGGGTACCGGCGTACGCACCGGTGGACAGATACTTCCAGCCGCCGTCGGCCACGATGAAGGCGATGTCGGCGCGGGCTCCCGCCTTGACGACCTTGGCCGCGACCCCGAGGGCCGCGTGCAGAACGGCTCCGGTCGAGACGCCCGCGAAGATGCCCTCCCGCTCGATCAGTTCCCGCGTCCGCCGCACCGCGTCGAACGGCCCGACCGAGAACCTCGAGGTGAGCACCGACTCGTCATACAGCTCGGGGATGAAGCCCTCGTCGATGTTGCGCAGGCCGTAGACCAGTTCGCCGTAACGCGGCTCGGCGGCGACGATCTCGATCCCCGGGACGTGTTCGCGCAGAAAACGTCCCGTGCCCATCAGGGTGCCGGTGGTACCGAGTCCGGCGACGAAGTGCGTGATCTCCGGTAGGTCGCGCAGCAGCTCCGGTCCGGTGCCCTCGTAGTGCGCGGCCGGGTTCGCCGGGTTTCCGTACTGGTAGAGCATCACCCACTCGGGGTGCTCCGCGGCGATCGCCTTCGCCCGCGCCACCGCCTCGTTGGATCCGCCGCGCGCGGGCGAGTCGATGATCTCGGCGCCGAACATGGTCAGCAGCTGCCTGCGCTCGATCGAGGTGTTCTCCGGCATAACGCACACCAGCCGGTAGCCCTTGAGCTTGGCGGCCATCGCCAGCGAGATCCCGGTGTTGCCACTGGTCGGCTCCAGGATGGTGGCGCCGGGCGCGAGCAGCCCGTCCCGCTCGGCCTGCTCGATCATCCGCAGCGCGGGCCGATCCTTCACCGAGCCGGTGGGGTTGCGGTCCTCGAGCTTGGCCCACAGCCGCACCGGCGCCTCCCCGGTCCAGCGTGGGGACAGGTGCGGCAGCCCGACCAGCGGTGTGTCGCCCAGGGTCTCGATCAGCGAGTCGTACCGGGCCACCTCGGATCAGCCTCCGGCGACCGCGGGCAGGATGGTGACCGAGTCCCCGTCGGCCACCTCGGTGTCCAGCCCGCCCGAGAAACGCACGTCCTCGTCGTTGACGTACACGTTGACGAACCGGTGCAGCTTGCCGTCGTTGATCAGCCGCTCCTTGAGCCCGGCATGATTGGCCTCGAGGTCGTCGATCACCGCGGCCAGAGTGGAACCCGTTGCCTGCACCCGCTTCTCACCGTCGGTGTGGTTGCGGAGGATGGTGGGGATGGAAACGATGACGGCCATCGGGGCTCCTAGTGGGGGTTCTGTGCGTACGGGTAGGTCTGCACCATGTCGACCGGTTCCTCGGTGACCACGCCGTCGACGATCCGGTAGCTGCGCAGCTCGTGCGCGTCCGGATCGCGGGTGGAGATCAGCACGTAGTGCGCGTCGGGCTCGGAGGCAAAGGAGATGTCGGTGCGACTGGGGTAGGCCTCGGTCGCGGTGTGCGAGTGATAGATCACCACCGGCGCCTCGTCGGCAGCCTCCATCGCACGCCAGAGCCGCAACTGCTCGCCGGAGTCGAACCGGTAGAAGGTCGGTGAGCGCTCGGCGTTGATCATCGGGACGTGCCGCAGCGGCCGGTCGCTGCCCTCGGGCCCGGCGATGATGCCGCAGGCCTCATCGGGATGGTCTGCACGGGCGTGCGCGACCATGGCCTCGACGAGGTCGGATCTGATCACCAACACCTGCGCCTCCCGATGTGTTCGCCCAGCTTAGACGTCGAATGCTGACGGAAACAGCTCCCGATAGCTCGGTATTCCCGCGACCGGCGTCGCCGCGAGGACCGCCCCGACGATCGCTCGCGCCACCGCGTCGGCCGCGGCCGCGCACACCGCGTCGAGCAGCGCCAGCTCCGGCGGGAAGGCGGCGGGCATCGGCACCGGGGCGGGCGCGGGCGCCCTCGAGCCGGTTGCCAGGGCGAACAACGTGTCCCCGTCGAGCGGCGAATGCGCGGGCCGGATCGCCCTGGCCAGGCCGTCGTGGCCCGCGACGGCGACGCGCCTGCAGCCGGCCTTGCTCAGTGCGGCGTCGGTCGCCACCACCCCGATGGTGGTGTTCAGGACGGTGCCCTTCTGGCCGAGCTCGATCGCCGCGGCCAGGTCGGTGGCATCAGGGACCCGCAGGCCCCAGCTCGCGGCCTCGGCCACCCCGACCCCCCACGGCAGACCGGTGCCCGGATCGAACACGGAGCCAACGGGATTGGCGACGATCAGCGCCGCGACCGTGACGCCCTCGGCCGCCCCGGCACCGAGCACCAGGCTGGCGGTGCCGACACCGCCCTTGAGCACCCCCGCGCGCGCTCCGACCCCGGCGCCGACCGATCCGACCGCGAACCGCTCGGCCGCCGCCTCCGCCGCGAGGAAGCCGTGGTCCGAGGTCGGCCGTACCGACCAGTCCCCCACCGGCAGATCGAAGATCACCGCTCCCGGCACGATCGGCACGACGTGACCGTCGGCGTCCATCGGGATCCCGCGGCCGTGCTCCTCGAGCCAGCGCATCACCCCGTCCGCGGCGGCCAACCCGTAGGCGCTGCCCCCGGTCAGCAGCACCGCGTCCACCTGCTGGACGGTGTGGCTCGGATCGAGCAGGTCGGTCTCGCGGGTGCCGGGTCCGCCGCCGCGCACATCGACGGACGCCGTGGCGCCGCCGGGCGCCAGCACCACTGTGCAACCCGTCGCCCGCCCGGAGCCGAGTGTGGCGTCCCCGTCCAGCTCGTGGTGGTGCCCGACCAGCAGGCCCTCGACGTCGGCGAGCGAGTTCCGCGGCCCCGTCCGCACCCCCGCGCCCGTCACGGGACGAGGACCTGTACCAGGGAGTCCTGCATCCAGGTGAGCCAGTGGTAGACGTCCAGGTGCGGCGCCCGCGGGTCATCGGGCTCGAGCTCGTCCGGGGTGTCGGCGTCGATCCCGATGGTGGTCCCGAGGGCCAGGCGCACATCGTTGAGGCCGGCGAGCCACGCGTCGGCCTGTTCCGGGGTCAGCGAGACCTTGCCGCCCTCGGGCGGCACCGTCTGCAGGATCACCGAACCCGCCGCCAGCTTGGCGTCGATGATCTCCGGCTCGTGCAGACTGCGCAGTGCCGCATTCATGTTCGCGCCCTGCGCCGCGGTGCCCTCGCGATCGGCCTCGGCCCGGTAGAAGTTCGGCAGCAGGCGGGCCAGCGTGGCATCCGTTGGGGCGTCACTGTTCCCGGTGCGCAGACCGGTCAGTTCCGCGAGATCGTCCTGGGGTACGGCGGCGGCCCGGTCCTCGAGCAGCGACAGGACGGACGACACCAGCGACCGCAGGACCGAGGCCTCTCGTGCGTCCATCTCGGAGCGAATCTTCACGCCGCCCAGCGAATTCTTTCGGCTCCATGTGCGCACGTTGCGTACCTGCGGGTCCTTTCGGGATCGGTGGTCCGGGATTGCCGCTAGCTGTCGCGCTGCATCGTCGCCCACAACCCGGCCTGGTGGAGACGGTTCACATCGTGCTCCATCTTGTCGCGGGATCCGGACGACACGACGGCCTTACCCTCCTTGTGGACCTGCATCATCAGGTCGGTGGCCCTCGCCTTGCTGTAGCCGAACAGCTTCTGGAAGATGAAGGTCACGTAGTGCATGAGGTTCACGGGGTCGTCCCAGACGACGGTCACCCAGGGCTTGTCCTCCGCTTCCAGGATCTCCTCGACCTCGGATTCGGCTGGCGTGACCTGCGGCGACGCTGCGGGCATCCTCGCCATCGGGATAGTTGTCGGGCACTCGGCCATAGGTCCAGAGTACGACGTGCTCAGGAAAGAGAAAACCTCCGAACGCATGACGTCGCGCTCCCCGCGGCGGGCCCGCGACTCGTATGGTGGGCGCGTGACGAACAACGCCTCGGACTGGTCCCAGCCGAAGACGAGCACCGCACTGCTCACCGACCAGTACGAGCTGACGATGCTCTCGGCGGCGCTCGGCGACGGTTCGGCCCACCGACGCTGCAGCTTCGAGATCTTCGCGCGCAGGCTGCCCGCCGGGCGTAGGTACGGCGTCGTCGCAGGCATCGGCCGGTTGCTCGACGCACTGCCCCGGTTCCGGTTCGGCGAGCCCGAACTGGCCGTCGTGTCCGAGTTCCTGAACGAGCAGACGGTGGACTGGCTGCGGAACTACCGCTTCTCCGGCGACATCGACGGCTACCGGGAGGGCGAGCTGTACTTCCCCGGCTCGCCGATCCTGTCGGTGCGCGGCACCTTCGCCGAATGCGTGCTCCTGGAGACGCTGACGCTGTCGATCCTCAACCACGACAGCGCGATCGCCTCCGCCGCCGCGCGCATGGTCAGTGCAGCCGCGGGCCGGAGGATGATCGAGATGGGCTCGCGTCGCGCCCACGAGGAATCGGCCGTGGCCTGCTCGCGCGCGGCATACCTGGCCGGATTCACGGCCACCTCGAATCTGGAGGCCGTCCGCCGCTACGGCGTGCCGGGCGCCGGCACCAGCGCGCACGCGTTCACGCTGCTGCACAACACCGTCGCGGGTCCGGACGAGGCGGCCGCCTTCCGCGGTCAGATCGCGGCGCTCGGACTCGGCACCACCCTGCTGGTGGACACCTACGACATCACCGAGGGCGTCAAGACCGCCATCGCCGTCGCCGGCCCCGAGCTCGGCGGCGTGCGGATCGACTCCGGCGATCTCGGGGAGTGGGCCCGCCAGGTGCGCGCGCAGCTCGACGAACTGGGCGCGACGAAGACGAAGATCGTGGTCTCCGGCGACCTGGACGAGTATGCGATCGCGGCGCTGCGGGCCGAACCGGTGGACACTTATGGGGTGGGCACCGCGCTGGTCACCGGCTCGGGCGCGCCCACGGCGGGAATGGTCTACAAGCTGGTGGAGGTGGAGGGCATCCCGGTGGCCAAGCGCAGCAGCCACAAGGAGTCGCGCGGCGGGACCAAGCGGGTGGTCCGTTTCGCCCGGCCGACCGGGACCGCGGTCGAGGAGGTCGCGTTCCCTGCCGACGCGCCCACGCCCGAGAGCGGCGGGCTGATCGCGCACGACCTGCTGGTCCCGATGGTGCGCGGCGGCGAGGTGGTTGCCGGCCTGCCCACCCTGGACGAGGGGCGCGACCTGCTGGCCGAGCGGCTCGTCAGCCTGCCGTGGGAGGGGCTCAAGCTCTCCCAGGGCGATCCCGCGATCCCCACCCGGTTCGTCGGCTAGGGGCGGCGATGAACGTCACCGAGTCCCCCGGCACCCCGAAGCGGGCGCTGATCGTCGTCGATGTGCAGAACGACTTCTGCGAGGGCGGCTCGCTGGCCGTCGCGGGCGGCGCCGCGGTGGCGGCCGACATCTCCGGCCTGCTCGGCTCGGCGGCGGCCGACGAGTACGACGCGATCGTCGCCACTCGGGACTTCCACGTCGACCCCGGCGCGCACTTCTCCGACGAGCCCGACTACGTGGACAGCTGGCCGCCGCACTGCCGGGCCGGGACGCAGGGCGCCGAGTTCCATCCCGCCCTCGACCTGCGATCGGTCGAGGAGGTGTTCTCCAAGGGCGCCCACTCGGCCGCCTACTCGGGCTTCGAGGGCTCGGCGGCCTCCGGGCGGCCCCTCGCGGACTGGCTGCGTGAACGCGAGATCGCGGCCGTCGACGTGGTCGGCATCGCCACCGACCACTGCGTCCGCGCGACCGCGCTCGACGCGGCGCGGGAGGGCTTCGCGACACGGGTGCTGCTGCGGTACACGGCCGCGGTGTCCCCCGACTCGGTCCCGTCGGTCCTCGAGCGGCTCCGCGGCGCGGGCGTCACGCCGGTGGGTCAGGTCGCTGCGGCGAACTGACGGCGGCGCCGAGTAGCCTTGGTCGGTGCCTGAACTCCCCAACGTGCCCGACCTGCTCTCCGTGGCGGTGCAGGCGTTGGGCGGCGCCGAACGCACCAACCAGCTGACCATGGCGTCGGCGGTCGCGCACGCCATCGACACCGGGGAGCACCTCGCCGTGCAGGCCGGTACCGGCACCGGCAAGTCGCTCGCGTACCTGGTGCCCAGCCTCCGGCACGCCGTCGAGAGCGGCCGCACCGTGGTCATCTCCACCGCCACCATCGCGCTGCAACGCCAGCTCGTCGACCGCGACCTGCCCCGCCTGTCCGATGCCCTCGCGGGCTCGCTCGGCAGGCGGCCGGAGTTCGCGATCCTCAAGGGCCGCAACAACTACCTGTGCCTGAACAAGATCCACACCGGCGCTGCGGAGGAACCGGAGAACGCGGAGCTGTTCGACGCCTTCGCGATCTCCCGGCTCGGCCGCGAGGTGCAGCGGCTGACCAAGTGGTCCTCCGACACCGAGACCGGCGACCGGGACGAGTTGGTGCCCGGTGTGAGCGATCAGTCCTGGCGCCAGGTGAGCGTCACCTCGCGCGAGTGCCTCGGCAAGTCGAGCTGCCCGGTCGGCGAGGACTGCTTCGCGGAGCGGGCGCGGACCGAGGCCTCGAAGGTCGACGTGGTGGTCACCAACCACGCGATGCTCGCGATCGACGCGATCACCGGCATCGCCGTGCTGCCGGAGCACGACGTGGTGGTGATCGACGAGGCGCACGAACTGGTCGACCGGGTGACAGGGGTGGCCACCGCAGAGCTGGCGCCGTCGACCATCAGCGCCGCAGCGCGCAGGTGCGTCAAGCTCGTGGAGGAGCAGGATGCGGACCGGTTCGAGGCCTCCGCGGAGGGCTGGGACGCGGTGCTCGAGGAACTGCACGCCGGCCGCTGGGAGGCACTGCCCGACGGCGCGGGCCACGCACTGGCCGCCGTCCGCGACGCGGCCTGGGCGGTGCGCACCGCGATCGGCCCGTCGCGGCCGGGGATGAGCGCCACCGACCCCGAGGCGGCCGCAGCCCGCAACGCGGCGCTCGCCGCCGTCGACGAGGTGCACGACAACGCCGTCCGGGTGCTCACCGCCTTCGACGAACCGGACCCGGCCAAGCGCCGCGACGTGGTCTGGCTCGCGGACGAGGAGCGCAGGGGCAAGCTCGTGCGGATGGCACCCCTGTCGGTCGGCGGGTTGCTGCGCTCGCGGCTGTTCGCGGAGTCGACCGTTGTGCTCACCTCCGCGACCCTGACGGTCGGCGGATCCTTCGACGGGCTCGCGGTGAACTGGGGCCTGCCCGCCGAGTCCGGCACCCGCGTCGATCCGGCAATGGCGACGGGCACCGAGGCACCCTCGGACGAGGCCGCTCTCCGGTGGAACTCCCTCGACGTCGGCTCGCCGTTCGACCACGCCAAGGCCGGCATCCTATACGTCGCCAAGCACCTACCGGCCCCCGGCCGGGACGGGCTGGCACCGAGCTACCTCGACGAGATCGCCGAACTGGTGACCGCGGCAGGCGGCCGCACCCTCGGCCTGTTCTCCTCGATGCGCGCCGCGAAGGCCGCGGCCGAGGTCATGCGCAAGCGCCTCGACACCCCGGTGCTGTGCCAGGGCGACGACGCCACCGGGCAGCTGGTCCGCGCGTTCGCCGAGGACGAGGCCACCTCGCTGTTCGGCACGCTGTCGCTGTGGCAGGGCGTCGACGTGCCAGGCCCGTCGCTGAGCCTGGTGATCCTGGACCGGATCCCGTTCCCGCGGCCCGACGATCCGCTGCTGGTGGCGCGTCAGCGCGCGGTCGAGTCCCGCGGCGGCAACGGCTTCCTCTCGGTGGCGGGAAACCACGCCGCGCTGCTGCTGGCGCAGGGCGTCGGCCGGCTACTGCGCAGCGTCGACGACCGCGGCGTGATCGCGATGCTGGACTCGCGGCTCGCGACCGCCCGCTACGGCGGCTACCTGCGCGCCTCGCTGCCGCCCTTCTGGGAGACCTCCGACCCCGAGGTCGTGCGCAAGGCGCTGGCGAGGCTGACGGCGGGCTGAGCCCGCGGCCGGTTGCCTACACCCGCCGGTGGGACCACCCCGCCAGTGCGCGAAGCCGAACCCAGTCGACCGCCACCTTGAAGGGTGGCACCCCGGGGCGGTCCCTCGGCAGCCGCACGCGCAGTGCGCCCGGCCTCACGGTGCACCGCACCGGCGTCGTCAGCACGAGCGATTCGCCGTCGACGCCGACCGGTATCTCCGACGCGTCCGCGTCGACGGTCACCTCGAGGGCCGTGTGCTGGGTCATGCCGCGTTCGTGCGCCCGATTGAGCAGGCCGACGGCCTGGCGCGCGCCGTCCACCGCCACCGTCACCACCCCGAGGACACCGCGGTCGAGGCGCGCCCGCCTGCCGAGGCCGGCGAGGTCACTCGTCTGATAGGGGCCGTTGCTCACCAGCACCGCCTGCGGGCCCTCGACCGTGAGGCCGCCCGTGCGGGCGGTCAGTCGCGCCCCCGCGCTGCCGCCCAGCAGGTCCGGCAGCATCCGGAGCACCGTCCCCGTCTTGTCCTCCCGGTACGCCGGACTCTGCACCACCTCGGCGTACACCCCGAAGGAGGCGTTGTTGACGAAGGTGCGCCCGTCGATCTCGCCGAGGTCGACGCGCACCTCGACGCCGTCCCGCAACGCATCGAGGCCCGCGGCCGGATCGTCGCGATCGAGCCCGAGATCCAGCGCGAAGTGATTGCGCGTGCCGGCGCTGATCACCAGGAACGGCAGGTCGTGTTCGGCCGCGACCCCGGCGACCAGTGCCTGGGTCCCGTCCCCGCCCGCCACCCCGAGGAGGTCGGCACCCCTGCGCACCGCATCGCGGGCCAGCGCCTCGACATCGACGGTCCCCGGTCCCTCGAGCAGGGCGACCTCCGCGCCGAGTTCCTCTGCCTTGCGCTGCAGATCGAACCGGGCCACCTTGCCGCCACCCGAGTGCGGGTTCATCACCAGGAACGGGTGCCGGGGCGGCGGGACGGTGCGCTCGTCCATGACGGACTCGGCGCGCTCGGCCTCGAGCGCGGTGCGGGCGCACAGGGCCGCGAGGAGCACGAGCGCGTACGAGACCACCACAACCCACAGCAGGTTCGCGCTCACGAACGCGGACAGCACCGCGATCGGGACAAGCACGGCAACACCCAGCCAGATCCACCGCGGCACCCCGCGATGGGTGAGGAACCAGTACAGCGCGGCCACCATCACCGCGACCCCGCCGATGCCGGTGGCAAGCAGCACCAGCGTGCCCAGCAGGCCCGCGGCCACGATCGGGACGACCGCCGCGGTCACGGCCGCCGCGAACGCCGCCCTGGCCCACCAGCGCCGGTTCCGGCCCGGGTCAACCGACCGGGCCACTTCAGAGTCCGGACCGCGCGACGATCCGCCCATCGGCGATCGCCTCGAGCAATGCCGCGTGATCGTGAGCGGTCTGCGCGGCGTAGGACTGTGCGAACGCCGTGACGGCCTCGTCGAACTCGGCGCTCGACCCGAGGTACTCGGCGATCGCGATCCGGTCGCCCGCCCTGGCGTGCGCATAGGCCAGGGCGCGGCCACACAGGCGCCCGTACAGTGTCATTCCCGTTGGCGTCATCGCCTCGATCACCGCCGACCCCTTGCCATCTCGCAACTGCCTGAGGTAGTAATCGCGCCGTACACCGTCCACCCCGACGCCCGCCTGCCACCCGAGGAAGATGTCGCTCGCGGCCTGCATGAGCCGCTGACCGTGGACCACCCGCTCGCCCTGTTGCTCGAACGAGGGGCCCTCGAGGTACTCCGACAGCACCGACGGCACCGCCTCCTTGGCCTGCAGGAACAGCGGGTCCTCGTCGTCGACGCCGCGCAGCAGGATGATCCAGGATCGCGTGCCGACGCTGCCGACCCCGACCACCTTGCGGGCCAACTGCACCAACTCGAACTGCTGGAGCGGCACCCGGCGGTCCCACTGCAGCGTCGAGCTGTAGTCGCTCAACCGCTGTCGCAGCTCGCGATACAGCTCGACGGCATCCGCGTCGGCGAAGACCTCCTCGATGGGGACCAGCAGTGGTGGATTGCTGAGGATCGTCCGTCTGCCGTCGACCACCGTGGTCAGCTTCCCCAGCGCCTGGACGCTGTCGCGGCTCCACGACTTCTCCAGCATCTTGCGCATTCGCTTGCTCGACGACGAGTCCAGCTGATCGGCCAGCTCCACCAGTTCCTCGGTTGGCTCGATGTGGGAGTACCACACCGCAAGCGTGCCCCGCTCCGCCTGCAGAGCCATCGTCTCCCGGTATTCGGCTGCGCACGCCCTGGCGATCCTGGCCCGCTGCTTGTGGCTGAATCCGGTGTCCCGCGACGCGACCTCGAGGCTGGCGACCAACCGCTTGACGTCCCACTCGAACGGACCGGGATAGGTCTCGTCGAAGTCGTTGATGTCGAACGCCAGCCTGCGTTCCGGTGTCGCGTAGATCCCGAAATTGCTCAGATGAGCGTCCCCACACAGGTGGGTGTTCAGGCCCGTGGACGGGGTGCGCGAGAGGTCGTCCGCCATGACGAGGGCGGCACCGCGGTAGAAGGCGAAGGCCGAGGAGGCCATCCGCCCGTATCGAACCGGCACGAGCTGCGGGATCCGGGGCGCCGCCTGCTTCTGGAGCAAGCCGATCGGGTCACGCGAGGCTCCCGGGTTGTGCTCCGCGAGCGCCTCGAACGGCGTCTGCCTGCGCGCGGCGCGACCTCGCTCCGCGCGCTCGTCCCTGCTCGGGTGTGCACCCGATTCCGCTGTCGGCGCCACGGCATTCATTGTCCACGCCGCAGCGCGTTTCCACATGTGGTTCGCGCCCATCCGTTGCCGGATTGCTGCGCGGCCCACCGCAACCGGTCTACAGGTGCGGCACCGCCATCAGGCCCAGTTCGGCGTCGGAGGCCAGCAGCGGGTGGTGCGGCAGCACCCGCACCGTATAGCCGACCGCACCGGAATGCGGGACCGTGGTGTCGGCGACGAACAGCTCGCCGAGCTCGTCCGAACCCGCGTGCCGCATCGGCACGGTGACCACGTCGGTCAGTTCCTCGTCCGCCCCGACCCGGCCGAGCACCGCCTGCACGGTGACCTCGGCGACCGCGAGCCCGGCCAGCCGCAGATACGCGCGCAGCGACAGGTCCGCGCCGATCACCGGGGTGTCCGGCAGCCCGGAGCTGTCCACCTGGACGACCTGCACATCGGGCCAGGCCGCCTCGACGCGGCCGCGGTACTCCGCGACCTGCCGCGCCGCCGCGAAGCCGTCCGCGACCGCCGCCCTCGCGGACCGGGCCGCCGGCGCGTAGTACTCGACGGCGTAGTCGCGAACCATCCTCGACGCCAACACCTTCGGTCCCAGGTGCTGCAGGGTGTGCCGGACCATCTGCACCCAGCGGGCCGGGACCCCGTCCGCGTCGCGGTCGTAGAACTTCGGCAGCACCGACCGCTCCAGCAGCTCGTACATCGCGCCTGCCTCGAGGTCGTCGCGGCGCACCTCGTCGGTCACGCCGTCCGCGGTGGGGATCGCCCAGCCGTTCTCGCCGTCGTACATCTCGTCCCACCAGCCGTCGCGGATGGACAGGTTCAGCCCACCGTTGAGCGCCGACTTCATCCCCGACGTGCCACAGGCCTCCAACGGGCGCAGCGGGTTGTTCAGCCAGACGTCGCAGCCCCAGTACAGGTACCGGGCCATCGACATGTCGTAGTCCGGCAGGAACACGATCCGGTGCCGGACGTCGGGGTCGTCCGCGAAGCGCACCACCTGCTGGATCAGTGCCTTGCCGCCCTCGTCGGCCGGGTGGCTCTTGCCCGCCACCACGAGCTGCACCGGCCGGTCGGGGTCGAGCAGCATCGCCCGCAGCCGGTCCGGGTCGCGCAGCATCAGGGTCAGCCGCTTGTAGGTCGGGACCCGGCGGGCGAACCCGACGGTCAGCACCTCGGGATCGAAAACATCCGAAACCCAACCGAGTTCGGCCTCGGTCGCGCCGCGCTCGAGCCACGACGCCCGCACCCGCCTGCGAACCTCCTGCACCAGCTGCTCGCGCAGCGTGTTGCGGGTCGACCACAGGTCGGCCGGCGCGATCTCCTGCAGCCGCTCCCAGCCACGCGCCTCCTCGACCAGCTCGGGCCCCACCGCCCGGCGGGCCAGGTCCATCCATTCCCGCGCGGCCCAGGTCGGCGCGTGCACCCCGTTGGTCACCGAGCCGATCGGGACCTCCGCGGCGTCGAATCCCGGCCACAGGCCGTTGAACATGTCCCTGCTGACGATCCCGTGCAGCTTCGAGACGCCGTTGGCGCGCTGGCCGAGGCGCAGGCCCATGTGCGCCATGTTGAACACCGACGGGTCGTTCTCGCGGCCGAGGTCGATGATCCGGTCCACCGACAGCCCCGGCAGCAGGGCGGACTCGTTCTCGCCGCCGGCCCCGCCGAAGTAGTGCCGGACGAGATCCGCCGGGAACCGGTCGATGCCCGCAGGCACCGGGGTGTGCGTGGTGAACACGGTGGCCGCCCGCACCGCGGCGAGCGCGGAGTCGAAGTCGAGGCCGGACCCGGTGATCAACTCCCGAATCCGTTCCACCCCGAGGAAACCCGCGTGGCCCTCGTTCATGTGGAAGACCTCGGGGTCGGCCAGCCCGAGAGAATGGGTGTACGCACGCACCGCGCGCACACCGCCGATGCCCGCGAGGATCTCCTGCTTGATCCTGTGGTCCTGGTCGCCGCCGTACAGGCGGTCGGTCACCCCGCGCATCTCCGGGTCGTTCTCGGCGATGTCGGAGTCGAGCAGCAGCAGTGGCACCCGCCCCACCTGGGCGATCCACACCCGGGCCCGGAGCACCCGGTTGCCCGGCATCGCCACCCGCAACAGCACCGGCGCCCCCGAGCCGGGCTCGGTCAGCAGCCGCAGCGGCAGGCCCTGCGGGTCCAGCGAGGGATAGTGCTCCGCCTGCCAGCCATCGGCGGTCAGCGACTGGCGGAAGTACCCGGACCGGTAGAGGAGGCCGACGCCGATCAGCGGCACACCGAGATCCGAGGCGGCCTTGAGGTGGTCGCCCGCCAGGATCCCGAGCCCGCCGGAGTAGTTCGGGAGCACCTCGCTGACGCCGAACTCCATTGAGAAGTAGGCGATCCCGCCTGCCAGGTCGGCGCCCTTCGCCTGCTGGTTCTGATACCAGCGCGGTTGGCCGAGATAGGTGTCCAGGTCCCGCTCGAGCCGGTCGAGCTCGGCGACGAAGTCCCCGTCGGTCGCGAGCTCGTCCAGGCGCGCGGGAGACACCTCACCGAGCATCCGGATCGGGTCGTGACGAACCTGTGTCCACAGCGCGGGGTCGATCCGGCCGAACAGATCCTGGGTCTCGGGATGCCAGGACCAGCGCAGGTTCGTCGACAGCTGCTCGAGGGCGGCCAGCCTGGCGGGAAGGTGGGCACGGACGGTGAACCGACGCAAGGCTTTCACCCTGCGAAGACTACCCATCGCAGCCGTTTTTGGGAGCGCTGGCCGCGCAGCGACCCGAGCCACCGACGTGTTGCGCGGGACGCGAGATTCGGCCAGCGCTCCCCGTACAACTACCCGTAAGGTCTAATCCATGACCGGGCGGATAGGCATCGATGACGTCGCCCCCGAGATCTCGGGGGGACGCCACCCCGCGAAGGCGGTCGTCGGCGAGACCTTCCCGGTCTCGGCGACGGTGTGGCGCGAGGGACACGACGCGGTCGCGGCGACCCTCGCCGTGCGCGGGCCGGAGTCGAACGCCACCATTCGGATCCCGATGTCCCCCGGCCCGTTACCGGACACGTTCGCGGCGGTGTTCACGCCCACCAGCGTCGGGGCGTGGAGCTTCCGGGTCGAGGGCTGGAGCGATCCGATCTCGACCTGGCGGCACAACGTGGAGGCCAAACTGTCGGTCGGCCAGGGCGCCGCCGAGCTGGCCAACGACCTCGAGATCGGGGCCCGCCTGTTCGAGCGGGCCGCCAAGGCGGTGCCGCGCGGGGACCGAGCGCGGTGCGCCGCGGTCGCGGCCGCCCTGCGCAGCGATCAGCAGCTGCCTGCCCGGGTCGCCCCCGCCTTCGCGGCCGACATCGCCGAACTGCTGCGCGTGTACCCGCTGCGCGACCTGGTCACCAAGGGCCGCAGCATCCCGGTCTGGGTCGACCGCAAACGCGCCCTCGTCGGCGCCTGGTACGAGTTCTTCCCCCGCTCGACCGGCGGCCGCGACGCCGACGGCACCCCGAGGCACGGCACGTTCGCGACCGCAGCGGACGACCTGCCGCGCATCGCCGCGATGGGCTTCGACGTCGTCTACCTGCCGCCGATCCACCCGATCGGCCGGGTGAACCGCAAGGGGCCGAACAACTCGCTGACACCGGGCCCCGACGACGTCGGGTCGCCGTGGGCGATCGGCGCGGAGGAGGGCGGCCACGACGCCGTGCACCCCCGCCTCGGCACCATCAAGGATTTCAAGAACTTCGTCGCAAGGGCTCGCCGCCTGCGGCTCGAGGTCGCGCTCGACCTGGCCCTGCAGTGCGCGCCCGATCACCCGTGGGCACAGCAGCATCCGGAGTGGTTCACGGTGCTGCCCGACGGCACCATCGCGTACGCCGAGAACCCGCCGAAGAAGTACCAGGACATCTACCCGGTCAACTTCGACGACGACCCCGATGGCATCTACGCCGAGGTGCTGCGGGTGGTGCGGTACTGGATCAAGAACGGTGTCAAGATCTTTCGGGTCGACAACCCGCACACCAAACCACCGGACTTCTGGGAGTGGCTGATCGCGGAGGTGAAGCGGTCCGATCCGGACGTGCTGTTCCTCTCCGAGGCCTTCACCCGTCCCGCCCGGATGTACGGCCTGGCCAAACGCGGATTCACCCAGTCCTACACCTACTTCACCTGGCGGGTGAACAAGCACGAGCTCACCGAGTTCGGGCTCGAGATCGCGCGCAAGGCCGACGAGGCAAGGCCGAACCTGTTCGTCAACACCCCGGACATCCTGCACGAGAGCCTGCAGCAGGGCGGTCCCGGCATGTTCGCGCTGCGCGCCGCGCTGGCCGCGACCCTGTCGCCGACCTGGGGCGTCTACTCCGGATACGAACTGTACGAACATGTTCCGCTGCGCCCGGGCAGCGAGGAGTACCTCGACTCCGAGAAGTACGAGCTGCGCCCCCGCGACTTCGACGGCGCGCGCGCCCGCGGTGAGTCGCTGGAGCCCTGGCTGGCCACCCTGAACCGGATCCGCCGCGCCCACCCGGCGTTGCAGCAGTTGCGCAACATCACGTTCCACCACACCGACAACGACGCGCTGATCGCGTACTCCAAGTTCGACCCGACCACCGGCGACGCCGTGCTGACGATCGTGAACCTCAACCCCTATGGGGCGGAGCAGGGCACCATCTGGCTCGACATGCCCGCTCTCGGGCGCGACTGGCAGGATCACCTGACCGTGCTGGACGAGGTCACCGGCGAGCAGTACCAGTGGGGCCAGGCCAATTTCATCCGACTCGAACCCTGGCGCGCGGTGGCCCACATCCTCGCGCTGCCCGCCGTTCCCTACCCCGCGCGGATACCCCTCGCCCACCGCGCACCGACGACATGAGCGCGGATCGGGTCGCGCAGGTCGCGGCGCCCGCACCCGCCGACCTGGCCCGGCTCGCCGAGGGCACCCACCACAACCCGCACTCGGTCCTCGGTGCACACTCGCATCCCGGCGGCACCGTGATCCGGGCGCTGCGACCCCACGCGCACGAGGTGTCGGCCCGCATCGGGGGCGTCGACCACCCCCTGCAGCCGGTCTCCGACGGTCTGTTCAGCGCGGTCGTGCCCGTCGAGGACCTCATCGACTACCGGCTGGTGGTCGAGTACCCCGGCGGATACACCGACGTCACCGCGGACGGCTACCGGTTCCTGCCGACCCTCGGGGAACTCGACCTGCACCTGTTCGGCGAGGGCAGGCACGAACGGCTGTGGGAGATCCTCGGCGCGCACCCGCGTAGCTACACCACCCCGGACGGCGAGGTGGCAGGCACCTCCTTCGCGGTGTGGGCACCCTCGGCGCGGGGCGTCGCGGTGATCGGCGACTTCGACGGCTGGGGCGGGCGCACCGCACCGATGCGCATGCTCGGGTCGAGCGGTGTCTGGGAGGTGTTCGTCCCCGGCGTCGGCCCCGGCGAGCTGTACAAGTTCCTGGTGCACGGCAGCGACGGCTCCGTCCGGGAGAAGGCCGACCCGATGGCGTTCGCCACCGAGGTGCCGCCGCGCACGGCCTCGGTGGTCGGCGTGAGCACGCACCGGTGGGCCGACGCCGAATGGATGGCCATCCGCGCGCGCACCGACCCGAACCTGGCCCCGATGAGCGTGTACGAGGTGCATCTCGGGTCCTGGCGTCCCGGCCTGAGCTATCTCGAGCTCGCCGACCAGCTGTCCGCCTATGTCGTCGAGCAGGGGTTCACCCATGTCGAACTGCTCCCGGTGGCCGAGCACCCGTACGGCGGATCCTGGGGCTACCAGGTCACCTCCTACTACGCCCCGACCGCACGCTTCGGCTCCCCCGACGACTTCCGTGCCTTCGTCGACCGGATGCACCTCGCCGGCATCGGTGTCATCGTCGACTGGGTGCCCGCACACTTCCCGAAGGACGACTGGGCGCTGGCCCGGTTCGACGGCGGCCCGCTCTACGAGCACGCCGATCCCCACCGCGGCGAGCAATTGGACTGGGGCACCTACGTGTTCGACTTCGGCCGACGGGAGGTGCGCAACTTCCTCGTCGCCAACGCGCTGTTCTGGATCGAGCAGTTCCACATCGACGGACTGCGCGTGGACGCGGTCGCCTCGATGCTCTACCTCGACTACTCGCGACCCGACGGCGGCTGGACGCCGAACATCCACGGTGGGCGGGAGAACCTGGAGGCCGTGGCGTTCCTGCAGGAGATGAACGCGACCGTGCATCGACAGCACCGCGGCGTCGTCACCATCGCGGAGGAGTCCACCGCATGGCCGGGCGTCACCCGCACCACCAATGTCGGGGGCCTCGGCTTCAGCATGAAGTGGAACATGGGCTGGATGCACGACACCCTCGGCTATCTCGGCCGGGACCCGGTGCACCGCAGCTTCCACCACCACGAGATCACGTTCTCGCTGATGTACGCGTGGAGCGAGTGCTACCTGCTCCCCATCAGCCACGACGAGGTGGTGCACGGCAAGGGCACTCTGTGGACCCGGATGCCGGGCGACGACTTCGCCAAGGCCGCAGGCCTGCGCACCCTGCTGGCCTACATGTGGTCGCACCCAGGCAAGCAGCTGCTGTTCATGGGTCAGGAGTACGGCCAGCGCACCGAGTGGTCGGAGGAGCGTGGGCTTGACTGGCATCAGCTGGACGAGGGATACCTCGGCGAGCTGCACCACGGGATCCTCGCGCTGGTCCGCGATCTCAACGCCACCTATCGACGCCACCCGGCGCTGTGGACGCTCGACAACTCCCCAGGCGGGTACTCCTGGATCGACGCGAACGACACCGAGAACAACGTGCTCAGTTTCCTGCGGTACGGGTCCGACGGGTCGATCGTGGCGTGCCTGTTCAACTTCTCCGGCTCCGCGCACTCGGAGTACCGGGTCGGCCTGCCCGAGCCCGGCCGGTGGGTCGAGATCCTCAACACCGATGCCGACGCCTATCGCGGCGCCGGGATGGGTAATTTCGGAGCCGTGGACGCGACACCGCAGCCCTGGCACGGACGACCGGCGTCCGCGTCGGTCGCGCTGCCCCAGAACGGTGCGATCTGGCTGAGCCTGGAGCGTGGCTGATGCGCCGCCGCCCCGTGCTCGCCCTCGCCTCACTCGTCGCCCTCGCGGCGCTCGTCGCGGGCTGCTCCGGGGCGATCGACGGCCGCGCCGTGTCGATCTACGACAATCCGTTCACGGTGGCGGGTCTGCCCGCGACCTCCGGCCCGAGCGGCCCCCGCGAGGGCGTGCCCGACGCCCGGCTCCCGGTTCGCGGCGCGGACGGCTCCGCGGCCGACGTGCTGGCCACCAACGCCGTGGACGACATCGCGGACTTCTGGCAGTCCGAGTACCCCCGGGTGTTCAGCGGCGACTTCAGGCCCGTCACCGACCTGCTCTCCTGGGACCCGGACACGGATCGAGCGCAGGCCCCGACATTCTGCGGCGACAACACCCACGGATTCGCCAACGCCGGCTACTGCACCCGCGACGGCTCCATCGGCTGGGATCGCACCGTGCTGCTGCCCTCGCTCATCGAGACCTTCGGCCCCATGTCCGTGGTGATGGTCATGGCACACGAGTACGGGCACGCGGTCCAGTACGCCTCGGGGCTCGCGGGCGATGACGACCTGACCCTGGTGCTCGAGCAGCAGGCGGACTGCTTCGCCGGGGCCTACATGCGGCACGTCGCGGAGGGCGATTCGAAGCACTTCACGCTCAACACCTCCGACGGGCTCAACTCGGTGATGGCGGCGATGGTCGCGGTGCGCGACAGCGACCCGAACGACCCGGAATCGGTGCACGGCTCGGCCTTCGAGCGGATCACCGCGTTCCAGATCGGCTTCACGGACGGCGCCAAGTCCTGCACGAAGATCGACGAGGCCGACGTGATGTCCAGGCAGGCCGAGCTGCCCCAGCAGTTCACCACCGAGGGCGACACCGGCGAGATGCCGGTCTCCGAGGAGGCGGTGCGGCTGACGGTGGACTCGCTGCAGGCGCTGTTCGACCTGCCTGCAAAGCCGTCCGTCGACTTCGCCGGGGCCGACACCGGGTGTCCCGACGCGCAGAGCACGGAACCGGTCTCCTACTGCCCCGCGACGAACACGATCGGCGTCTCGCTGCCCGAACTGGTCGAGCGCGGTACCCCCAACCCCGAGTCCGGGGACGAGTTCGACTCCGACGTGCGCGGCGACTTCGGCGCCTACGTCCTGGTGGCCTCGCGCTTCACGCTGGCCGCGCAGGCGCACGCCGACAAGTCGCTGACCGAGGCCAAGACCGCGGTGCGGGCGGCCTGCCTGTCCGGCGCGTGGACCGCGGCGACCGCGGTGGGCAAGGCCGGTGGGCTGACGCTCTCCCCCGGCGACCTCGACGAGGCGGTGTCCGGGTTGCTGACCGACGGGCTGATGGCCAGCGACGTGAACGGGAACACCGTGCCGAGCGGCTTCGCCCGGGTGGACGCCTTCCGCTCGGGGGTGCTGGGCGGCGAGCAGGCCTGCGAGAACCGCTACGGATAGGGCGCTGAGCGCTAGTAGAGGGCGGACGCCAGCTTGCGGCGGGCGGCGATCACGATCGGATCGGCGGGGTCGAACAGCTCGAACAGCTCGAGCAGTCGGGTCCGGGCGGCATTCCGCTCGTCGCCCGCGGTGCGGCGGATCGTCTCGATGAGACGGGCGAAGGCCGCCTCGGGCTGCTGGCTGTAGAGATCCATGTCGGCCGCGTCGAGCTGGGCGGCCACGTCGGCGGGCTCGGCGTCGGCCCGCGCGACGGCGTCGGGGTCGAGGTCCTGCACGCGGGCGATGAAGCGGACCTGCCGGATCGCACCGAGCGCCTGCGCGTTCGCGGGCTCCGCGTCGAGGATCACCTGGTAGGCAGCCTCGGCGCCGGCCAGGTCACCCTCGCTCAGCGCGGTCTCCGCCGCGACGAACCGCGGGTCCTCGGGCTCCTCGGCCTCCGGCTCGCCCTCGGACTGCTGCGGGCCGGAGAGCTTGCCCGCGGTCGCCTGCAGCACGGCGTCGATCCACTGTCCGAGCTGCGGCTCGTCGCCGTCGAAATCCGCCAGCGGACGTCCCGCCGCGACCGCGACGACGGCGGGCAGCGCCTGCACGCCGAACGCCTGCGCGATCCGGGGATCGCTGTCGACGTTCACCCGGGCCAGCACCCACGACCCGTTGCCGGCCGCGGCCAGCGAATCCAGGGTCGCGGAGAACACCGCGGTGGCCGGCATCGACGCCGCGACCAGCTCGACGACGACGGGGACCTGGGTCGAGCGGGCCAGCACCTCGGCCTCGAAGTTGGCCTCGGTCACCGCGACGACCGCCGCGGGCGCGGCACTCACGCCGTTCGCGGTCGGTGGGCCTGCGGGCGCGGCCTGCGCCCGTTCCTTGAGTGCGGACAGGTCAACCGCGCCGGACATGGCGGCGGCCGCCGCGGCCGATGGACGTGAGGGTCGGGAACCGGGTCGAGTCACATGTTCAGTTTGTCACGATCGACGGCTCAGCTCAGCGCCGGTGCCGGTTCCTTGGCGTTGTCGGCCGAGAGCTCCGCGAGGCGGCCCGTGCGCACGGCCCATGCCTCGAACACGATCGTGCCGAACGGCGGGACGCTCGCGACCAGCGCCCAGAAGGTGGTCACCAGCGACCAGGAGAGCTTCTTCGCGGTGACGATCGCCACCAGGACGTACAGCACGAACACGGCGCCGTGGATGGGGCCGAAGATCTTCACGCCGATCTCGTTGCCGTCCGCGGGCAGGTACTTGAATGCCATGCCGATCAGCAGGCCCAGCCAGGTGATCGCCTCCAGGACCGCCACGAAACGGAAACGCTTGGCCCACGTGCTGAGATCGAAGATGTTCGCCATGGGCCCCATTGTGCCCGACGCACTACGACGCCCCGTAGTTGAGGCCATCGACCTTGACCACGGGGCGCCGCCCTCGACTACCTACTGCTTGGGGACGCGGATGATCAGGGCGTCGCCCTGACCGCCGCCGCCGCACAGCGCGGCCGCGCCGACGCCACCGCCGCGACGGCCCAGTTCGAGCGCCAGGTGCAACGCGATCCGCGCACCCGACATCCCCAGCGGATGCCCGATCGCGATCGCCCCGCCGTTCACGTTGACCTTCGACTCGTCGAGGCCCAGTTCCGTGGTCGAGGCGATGCCGACGGCGGCAAACGCCTCGTTGATCTCCACCAGGTCCAGGTCCTTCGGATCGATGCCCTCCCGTTCGCACGCCTTCGCGATCGCGCGCGCCGGCTGCGACTGCAGCGTCGAGTCGGGGCCCGCCACCACGCCGTGCGCGCCGATCTCGGCGATCCAGCTCAGACCCAGCTCCTGCGCCTTGGCCTTGCTCATCACCACCACCGCGGCGGCGCCGTCCGAGATCTGCGAGGCCGAGCCCGCGGTGACGGTGCCGTCCTTGCTGAACGCGGGACGGAGCTTGCCGAGCGACTCGACCGTGGTGTCGGCGCGGATGCCCTCGTCCTCGGCGAACACGATCGGCTCGCCCCTGCGCTGCGGGATCGACACGGGGACGACCTCGGCCTCGAAGAGCCCGTCCTTCCAGGCCCGCGCCGCATTCTGGTGCGAGGCGGCCGCGAACGCGTCCTGCGCCTCACGACTGATCTGCTGGTCGTCGGCCTGGTTGCGCTGTTCGGTCAGGTTGCCCATCGGCTGGTCGGTGAAGATGTCGTGCAGGCCGTCGTAGGCCATGTGGTCACGCAGGGTCACGTCGCCGTACTTGAAGCCCTCGCGGCTCTTCTCCAGCATGTGCGGCGCCCGCGACATGGACTCCTGGCCACCGGCGACCACGACGTCGAACTCCCCGGCCCGGATCAGCTGATCCGCCAGCGCGATCGCGTCGATGCCTGACAGGCACACCTTGTTGATCGACAGGGCGGGCACGTCCATCGGGATGCCGGCTGCCACGGCGGCCTGCCTGGCAGGCATCTGCCCGGCGCCCGCGGTCAGCACCTGGCCCATGATCACGTACTCGACGCTCTCGGGCGCGACGCCCGCCTTCTCCAGGGCCCCCTTGATGGCGATGCCGCCCAGATCGGATCCCGAGAAGCCCTTGAGCGAGCCGAGCAAACGGCCAACCGGGGTCCGGGCTCCGGCGACGATGACTGAACTGCTCACGGCTTCCTCCAACGATCAACACGGGTGGTCAGCGACCAAAAGTCACATCCCAAAGAGAACTACAAAGACGGTAGCGCTACCGTCATCGACATGACGAACTCCGCCCCCAACGCTGCCGCCGCCGTACTCGCTTCCGACCTGGTGACGGCCATCGACCACGTCGGCATCGCGGTACCCGATCTCGACGCCGCCATCGCCTGGTACGGCGAGCACCTCGGCCTGGTGTCCACGCACGAAGAGGTCAACGAGGAGCAGGGCGTGCGCGAGGCCATGCTGTCCGTGCCCGGCAGCCCGGCGGGCGCCACCGCGATCCAGCTGCTCGCCCCGCTCAACGACGACTCGACCATCGCCAAGTTCATCGCCCGCAGCGGCCCCGGCCTGCAGCAGCTCGCCTACCGGGTCAGCGACCTCGACGCGATCTCCGAGCGCCTGCGCGCGGGCGGCGTCCGGCTGCTCTACGACGCCCCGCGCCGCGGCACCGCGGACTCGCGGATCAACTTCCTGCACCCCAAGGACGCGGGCGGCGTGCTGGTCGAGCTCGTCGAACCGGCCGCAGACCCGGCACACTGATACTGCGCCAACCCCCTGTCAGCACAGTGGTTCGCCCGAGCGCATCGACCACATCACCACCGGAGCGACGGTAAGTTATGACCATGCCCAACGAGATCCAACTGCCCTTCAACATCGTGAGGAAGGGCTACGACCGCGACGAGGTGCGCAACTACTTCGAACGCTTCGACGCGGAACTCCGGGTCACCGCGACCGATCGTGATGCGGCGGCGGCGCAGGCCCGGGACCTCGCCCAGCAGTTGGAGGACGCCCGCGACGAGATCGACGACCTGCGCAAGGACGTCGACCGCCTGTCCGTTCCGCCGACCACCGCGGAGGGCATGAGCGAGCGCATCTCCCGGATGCTCCGCCTCGCCTCCGACGAGGCCTCGGAGGTACGGGCCACGGCCCAGTCCGAAGCCGCCGAGCTGGTGTCCATCGCCGAGCAGGACGGCGCCGCCCTGCGCGGCAAGTACGAGGGCCTACTCGCCGAGCTCGAGGACCGCAGGAACGCCATGGAGGTCGAGCACACGCAGACCATGGCGACCGCGCGCACCGAGGCCGCCCGCCTCGTCGAGAACGCGCAGTCCGAGGTCGCCAAGCTCCAGGCGGACTCCGAGGCCCGGCGCAACGCGGTCCAGCAGGACTTCGAGATCACCATGAGCGAGCGCCGCACCAAGGTCGTCAACGCGGTCAACGAGCTCGAGGCCACCAGCAAGGCCGAGGCCGAGCGCAGGCTCACGGACGCCACCAACGAGGCCCGCAGGCGACTGCAGACCGCCACCGAGCAGGCCGAGAAGCGGATCGCACACGCGAAGGAGCTCGCCGAGGAGCTCCGCGTGCTCCGCGGCCGGGTGCTGGCTCAGCTCCTGGGAATTCGTGGACAGCTCGACTCGGTGCCCGCCATGCTCGCCTCGGTCAACCGCGAGGGCGAACTGCTCGACGGGGCGGGCGACTCGGCCGGACGCAACACGCAGGACGAGGACGAGAGCGGCGACGACGCTCCCGAGGCGTCGGAGAAGTCGGAGGATTCCGCGAAGTCCGAGGAGTCGGTCAAGACCAACGTCGGGTGATCCCCCGCGACCCGCGCCCGTTCCAGCACCCGGTGTGCCAGTGCCTGCGGTCCTCGGCCCCGCCGAGTTCATCCGCAGGCCAGGCCACCAGGTGCGGGACCCCGGGCCGGATCTCGTGGTCACAGCCGGGGCAGCGATAGGTCTTGGTGGCGCGCGACCCCGGCACCGGGCGCACCAGGTACCGCTCGTCGTCGTATCCCGCAGGGCCCGAATCGATCCGCGACTCGTGACCGCCGGCCGACATCGGCCGGTCGGTCCGGTGTCGCTGATTCCGTCGGGGCATGGCTACAGCCTAGATTTCGATCAGAACAGCCGGAACTCGGTGCTCTCGGTCCCCCGCAGCGCGTCGTAATCGAGTGTCAGGCAGCGGATCCCGCGATCCTCGGCGAGGGTCCGCGCCTGCGGCTTGATCTGCTGGGCGGCGAACACCCCGGTCACGGGCGCGAGCAGCGGATCGCGGTTCATCAGTTCCAGGTACCGGGTCAGCTGCTCGACACCGTCGATCTCGCCGCGACGCTTGATCTCCACGGCGACCGAGGCACCGTCCGCGTCCCGGACGAGCAGGTCAACCGGGCCGATCGCCGTCATGTATTCACGCCGCACCAGGGTGTAGCCGGGACCGAGCGTTTCGACGTGCTCGGCCAGCAGTTCCTGCAGGTGCGACTCGACGCCGTCCTTGATCAGGCCCGGGTCGACGCCCAGTTCGTGCGAGGAATCGTGCTCGACCTCGTGGATCGTGATCCGCAGCTCCTCGCCTGCCTTGTTGGTCACGACCCACAGCTGGGTGCCCTCCTCGCCGTCGTTCTCGACGAGCCAGCACGGCGGGCTCATCCAGTTCAGCGGCTTGTACGCACGGTCATCCGCATGGATGCTCACCGAACCGTCGGACTTGACCAGTAGGAGCCTGCGCGCCTTCGGCAGGTGTGCGGTGAGACGACCGACGTAGTCGACATGGCAGCTGGCAATCACGAGGCGCACTCGGAACACCCTAGAGCACCCACCGGCGCGCGCCGCAGACCCGCCACGCCACGCCGGGTCGCGGGCCGGTGAACCCACTACGCTGGAGCGACCATGCCGCTCCCGTTCCGCTCGATCGCGCCGCTGGGCTCGCGGCTACTCGGCGCCCCGGACGAGAGCCCGCGCCGCCGCCGGATCCGCGTCCAGGTGCTGCTGACCGCAAGCCTGGTGCTGTCCAACCTGATCGGCGCGCTGGTGGTCGGCGCGCTGCTCACCGTCGTCGTGCCCGGCCCGACCCTCTTCGACACCGAGTACCTGGTCGTGAACGCGGTGATCGGTCCGGTCTACATCGCGCTGGCCGTCGCGATCGGGGTCCTGTGGGGCACCCTCCGAGCGACGAAGGACCTGCGGTGGGCCATCGAGAACCGCGAACCCACCAGGGAGGAGGCCGCGGCGGCACTCGCGATGCCGTGGCGCCTGACCCGGATGCAGGCCCTCCTGTGGACGATCGGATTCGTCCTCTTCACCATCAGCTACGGGCTCATCGAACCGGACTCCATCCCCAAGGTCGCCTTCACCATCGCCATGGGCGGGGTCACGGTCTGCGCGTTCAGCTACCTGCTCAGCGAGTTCTCGCTGCGCCCCGCGGCGGCACGCGCCCTCGAGGCGGGCGACCCGCGCCGGGTGCGCATCGCCGGCGTGACCGGCCGCAACATGCTGGCCTGGACCCTGGGTACGGGGGTGCCGGTGGCGGGCCTGATGCTGATCGCGATCTTCAGCTTCATCCGCCCCGACCACGTCGACGTGCCCAAACTCGCGGTGTCCATCCTCGCGCTCGGCTCCATCACCCTGGTCTTCGGGCTGGCGCTGACCCTGCTCGGTGTGGGAGCCACCGTCGCGCCCATCCGCGCGGTCCGGGCGGCCATGAAGCGCGTCGAACACGGCGAGCTCGACACCCGGGTGGTCGTCTACGACGGCACCGAACTCGGCGAGCTGCAGAGCGGCTTCAACCGGATGGCGGAGGGCCTGCGCGAGCGCGAGCGCATCCAGGAACTCTTCGGCAGGCACGTGGGCCACGAGGTGGCCGAGGCCGCCATCAAGCGCAATCCGGAGCTCGGTGGAGAGGAGCGCGAGATCGCGGTCTTCTTCATCGACCTGGTCGGGTCAACCGAGCTCGCGGCATCCCTGCCGCCGAAGGAGGTCGTCGACCTGCTCAACCGCTTCTTCGACGTCGTGGTCGACGAGGTGGACCGACACGGCGGCCTGATCAACAAGTTCGAGGGCGACGCCGCACTCGCCATCTTCGGGGCGCCCGCCGAGATCCAGGACCCCGCGGGCAGCGCGCTCGCCGCGGCCCGCGCCATCCGGGCCCGGCTCCTCGTCGAGGTGCCGGACTGCAGCGCCGCGATCGGGGTGGCCGCAGGCACCGCCGTCGCGGGAAACATAGGGGCCCGCAAGCGATTCGAGTACACCGTCATCGGGGATCCGGTGAACGAGGCCGCCCGGCTGTCCGAGCTGGCCAAGACGATCGACGGCGCGCTCGTCGCCTCCGATCGCGCCGTACAGCGCGCGGGGACCGCCGAGTCCCGGCTGTGGGAACTCGGCGACTCCGTGATCCTCCGCGGACGCAAGGCCGCCACCCGCTTGGCAACCCCCTGTCGGCCGACGCCGTAGCCCTCCCGCGGAGCGCCCCGGCGTCGGCTCGACTGTCGGTGACCTCTGGTACATGTGGGGCATGGGTGTGACTGTCGACGAGTTCCTGACGATGTTGGACACGCTGCCCGAGACCGAGCAGAGCCGCGGTGGCGGCGACAGCTGGATAGCGCTCAAGGTCCGCGGCAAGGGCTTCGGCTACGTGTGGGAGAAGACCGAGACGGTCGGGCTCAAGCTGACGCTCGACGAGCAGATCGCGCTGGTGGCCGAGCGGCCCGAGGTGTTCGAGGTCCAGTTCACCACCAGCCAGTTCGGGTGGGTCGTGGTGCAGTTGGCGAAGATCGACGCCGACGAACTGCTGGAACTGGTCACCGAGGCCTGGTGCCTGACCGCACCCAAGCGACTCCTCGAAACACATGAGTTCGGCAGTCTCTACGACGAGTAGGCCCGATGGCTGTTCCGGCGAGCATCGGCGACACCAGTCCTACCGGCCGCACGGGCCCGGTCCGGCTGGTTGAATGCGAATCATGACGCCCGCGCCGACGCACGCTGAAGGAATCTCCTCACAGAGCCCGGCGTCGCGATCCACCGGTGTCTCCGGTCGCGCACTCGCCGTCCTCGTCGCCCTCACCGCGGCCCTCGCCGCCGCGTTCGTCCTCGCTCCGCGCGTGCTTGCGGGGAGCAAGCCGGGCGGGGGCCTCTTCGACCAGGCAAGCCTGGTCGAGGCCGTCCGCGTGGCGTTCATCGAGTATTGGGGTTCGGGCGACGGGGCCTTCTCCCCCGGCATGGAAACCGTTGTCGACTACTGGTTCCGGTATCACGTGGCCAAGGCCGTGATCGCCGCGATCCTGCTGACCGTGCTCGTCGCACTCGGCGTACTTCTCTGGAGGGCATTCATGCGGTCAGGCGGTCTGGAAGCCGGAAAGCGGGCCGCACTCGCGTCGGCAGGCGTCGTGGTCTCGATGCTCGCCCTGTTCTCTTTGGTGCTGGTGATGGCCAACGTCCAGGGTGCCGTCGCACCGTTCTCCTCGCTGATGTCGATGCTGCCGGTCGGCGAAACCGATGGAGAACTCGCCGTGACGCTCGGTCAGGTCCGGCAGCAGCTGGCCGACCCGCTGAGTGCGGCTGGCGAGGCCCCGCCTGCCCTCGAGGTGATGGTCAGCGACTTTGCTCGATATCACGTGGCGATGGCCGCGATCGCCGCGATCATGGCCGCCGTCCTCATCGGCCTGAGTGTGGTGTTCTGGAAACTGACCGGGGCAACGGGGGCGTCCGACAAGAGCACCAGGCGCGTGTTGGGGACGGTCAGTGCGCTATCGGCGTTGCTGTCGCTTGGCGTGCTCGTTGTCGCGGTGGCGAACACGACCACCGCTGCGGATCCGGCACCGGCTCTCCTGGCCTTCCTCGATGGCGGGCTCTGAGAGAGGTCCCCTGCGAGGATGCTGTGATGATCCTCGAACATGCCGTCCTGCACGTGAAGTCCGGTCGCAGTGCCGAGTTCGAGTCTGCCTTCGGCCTGGCCAGATCGATCATCTCGAGCATGGCCGGATTTCGGCGGCTCACGCTCTCGCGATGCATCGAACGCCCCGGCACGTACCTGCTGCTGGTGGAGTGGGACAGCCGGGAAGACCACGTCGAGGGATTCAGGAAGTCACCGCACTACGAGCAGTGGCGGTCGCTGCTGCACGACTTTTACGACCCCTTCCCCACCGTCGAGCACTATGAGCAGGTCGAGTTCGCCGAGCAAACCAGCAGCTGAGCTCTGCCCAGGCGTCGAGTGTGCAGTTGTCGGCGCATCGGCCGGGTGGGGAGGTCGGTGGGTGCGCACTCGGCCGGCTGGGGCGTGGTGTCGAGTGTGCAGTTGTCGGGGTATCGGCCGGGTGGGGAGGTCGGTGGGTGCACACTCGGCGGCCGGCCCCGTAGCCCCGACGCTGTGCGTGGTGGTCTGGGGGTGTGTGTTTGTGCCCGGATATGCGAAATGCCTCGCATCGCAGTCTCTTTCAAGACTGTGATGCGAGGCATTCGCAATTTATGTTCGGCGGTGTCCTACTCTCCCACACCCTGTCGAGTGCAGTACCATCGGCGCTGGAGGGCTTAGCTTCCGGGTTCGGAATGGGGCCGGGCGTTTCCCCTCCGCTATGGCCGCCGTAACTCT